>NZ_JBGFGN010000001.1:0-348 GCF_041224595.1 Donghicola sp. XS_ASV15
GGCTAAGCCCTATGGTAGTAACCACAAAAATGATCCAAAACAGTTTTGAATGTAATGAAAACTTTTCAAGATCAGGGTAATTTGCCTGAAAAAATGGCACGGCAAGATCTGCGATTAAATGGGCTATGCCCGTTGCGCCAAAACCAAAGGCTACGAGAATCATTAAATCGCGAAGTTCTGGCTTGCGCGAATTTTTCTTTTCAAAATGGGTGACTGTATCAATCAGTTTGTCGATAGATGAGGTATCAGCCCCGGTACGCTTATCGATTTCTTTATGACGCGCAGCCAAATACAACAGACCCGCCATCCAAATATTGGCAACCACAATATCGACTGTCACCATAATCG
>NZ_JBGFGN010000018.1:0-1641 GCF_041224595.1 Donghicola sp. XS_ASV15
TCGTGGGAGAGTAGGTCACCGCCAAACCTAATAAAATCTCGTAAAAAAATGATATCTCTCTAAAACGATCACAAAATTCCTCAGCTGAAATTTACTATATCCGCTGAGGGCGATAGCGGCCTCAAAAAGCACTCCGTGCAAGAGACCAATAAGCGTCGCGGGATGGAGCAGCCCGGTAGCTCGTCAGGCTCATAACCTGAAGGTCGTAGGTTCAAATCCTACTCCCGCAACCAAAACAAACTCTTCATTATCATCAATGACTTGGGTGTCCGAAGCCCCGGAGACTCTAGAAGCTTGGCCACGCCTAGATGCTTCAGACCCAGACGCGAGCTTCAGAAGCGCGCCAAGGTCCCAGAGATGGTCCCAGTCTTTTGACCAGTTTGCGTCCTGATTTAAGGTGGATCTTGGTTTGTTTCAGGCTGCCATTTTCTCGGGTTCGATTTTGGTCTCATAGACCTCTTTCGGGGTCAAGATGCCGTGGGTTGAGTGAGGCCGTTCAGCGTTATAGTCGGCCAGCCATTTTCCGATGCCCGCTCTTGCCTCTGAGCCGGTTTCGAATGCGTTGAGGTAGACGCATTCGTATTTCAGCGACCGCCAAAGCCGTTCGATCATCCGGTTGTCGATCCAGCGGCCCCGACCGTCCATCGAGATTTTCACACCGGCCTCGGTCAGCGCGTTGATCCATTCAAAGCCGGTGAACTGGCTGCCCTGGTCGCTATTCATGATCTCTGGCGGGCCGTATTTGGCCAAGGCCTCTTTCAAAGTCTCAACGCAGAAGTCTGCTTCCATGCTGTTCGACAACCGCCAAGCCAGGACCTTGCGGCTGAACCAGTCCATGATCGCGACGAGATACAGAAAGCCCCGACGCATCCACTGCCCGGCAGGGCCTTGCGAAGCATGGTCCCGAGAGGGGGGATGTAGCTGATATCGACACACCAGACCTGGTTGGGCCGGGTGATCGCCAGCCCTTTCAGAAGATAGGGCCAGACCTTGTGCTGGGGATGCTTCTTGCTGGTGTTGGGTGTCTGATAAATCGGCATCAGCCGCATCTTGCGCATTAGACGGCGCACCCTGTGGCGGCCGCATTTATGGCCCTGCCGCTGCATGTAGCGCGCCATCTGCCGCGATCCGTACCATGGCGTTTCCAAAAACTGCTTGTCGATGAGGTCCATAAACCTCAGGTTCTCGGAGCTTTCGCCGACGGGACGGTAATACAGCCCCGACCGCATCAGTCGCAGCAGTGCGCATTGCCGTCGCTGGCTCAGCTGATGATCCGCGCTCACCATTTTTTGCCTCGCGTCGCGAGCAACTGATGCGAGGCGCTCGCTAAAAAATCTCGCTCCACGACCAATTGTCCGATCTTCGAATGCAGTTTCTCAATCTCGGCCTCGGATGCGCGAACCTCATCGGTTTTACCCCGCTCGAAAGCCTTCGCCATGTTCGCAATCGCCGCACGTTTCCAACCGCTGATCATGTTCGGATGAACGCCGTACTTCTTCGACAGTTCAGCCAGCGTCATCTCTTCGCGGATCGCTTCCAAGGCGACCTTCGCCTTGAAATCAGGTGAGTGGTTCTTTCTCTTTGCCATTGTAGATCGTCTCTTTCATCAGGCGACCCATCTTAAACTCTGGTCCGAAATTC
>NZ_JBGFGN010000057.1:0-20585 GCF_041224595.1 Donghicola sp. XS_ASV15
ATCCAATAGAGAGCATTGCGGGGAAGATTTTGGCGAAAGCCAATTCTGAGGGGGCATGCCCCCTCAGAATTGGCCACTCAGTGCCTCAACTGGGGAAAATTCACTTGCCCGTTTTGGGGAGAATAAGCCTGCCACTTACAGGCGCATCCGCTGGATTGCGGACTCCGCGCGCTGGGTCTCGGACAGGTCATGAATTGAGTACAGGGTTGCGTCTTTGCCTTTCCAGACAATCGGCTTCAGCGTCACTTCAATTGGGATGCGGCGCTCTCTGCCCTGAATATACCCTTCCACGGCAGAGCATAGCGGGGTCTGCAGCGCCCATCCATCGACCCCTTCTTTGAGCCCCAAGAAAACATAGCGTTTGACCTGCTGTTTCAGTGTGGCCGAAGTGTGAATGCCTGTCAGTTTGTGAAACGACTCTGACGACTCTAGGATCTCGCCGGTGCGCGCAACGATCAGGACCATATCGCCAGACGCCGCGACAAGATCCTTGCTGGATTTTTCCATTGCGCGCCGCTTCGATGTTTCGGCCTCGCGCTTTTTCACCTCAGACGTGAAGCCCGCCATGTCGTGCTGGCTGTCGGCCTTTTCAAACCACAGCATCAGGTGACCGTTGCGGTCGAGCCGTTTGCCTGCAACGCGATGTTCTAGACCGAGATGATCGACGATTTTGTCGAACCGAACGTTTGTCGATTTCGAGATGCTACCGAGGAAGGCTTTGGTCGACTCCGCTCTGAACAACGCCTCGGTACCTCCCGCGCTGTACATCGAGCGTGCAGCCTCGTTGGTGACCACCATGTCAGCGCGAACGGTGGTGATGAATGAGGGCTTGTAGAACGTCTCGATGATTTCCTGCAGCAGGGCCGGGTTAGTCGTCATACGCGAAATACCTTCTCCCGCCGCCAGCGGAGCCGTCCGTGTGCACCAATACGCTGCAGCATCCGTCCCCGTTTGCGATTGTTTTCAGCAATTCGACCCGCGCTTCGCCGTGCAGTGTAGCGGCGATTGTGCCAAAGACATTGGATGTCATCATGCAGAGCGACGGCCGCCCATCCACAAAGGATCCGAAAGGGCACTTCGTGTTTGAAAATTCGATTGTTTTGCTGTCTTCGCTCTCGACTTTGAAGGTGCCGCCGATGCGGGCCTTCAGATCGGTCAAGATGTAAGACAAATCATCAGGTGTGATTTCGCCGTTGTCCGAGCTGTTGCGATAGGCCCCGCAGATAGTCTCGCCGATGCGCTCGCCTACAGTCGAGATGTAGCCCTCTGCATCTTTTAGCCCGACCACATCCTGCAACGTTCCTGATAGGGCATTGACCATAGAGAGCAAGAAAACTTCGCGCTCCAGATCTTCTTTTCTTTCAATTGGTTCGGCTCCCAAGGCGTCCTCCACGGCATTGATCTGATATGGATGCCGCGAACTCATGCGGCAACACACAATCAAGCACCTGATAAATCCGCGAAGTATCATGCGGACTTTGGTACGCACCCGAGGTCTAGTATTTAGTTAAACCTACCAACCCTTAAAATGGCAATCTAGGCTTATGATTTACATGGGCAAGAGCATGGGTCGACTTTGCCAGTTTCAGGAGGGCAAACCCCGACGATCCAGCCAGATTTTTAACACCTCAATCTGCGCGAGCGTGCCTGATGAAGTCGGCAGTCCAACCAAGACAGGCGCCAGCGTGTAGGCGAGAAACTTGGTAACTTTGGTCTGCGGATTCGATTGCCCGAAACCCTTGCCTAAACTGACGGATCTGATTTGCGTCTCATTCTGTCCGTCGTCAGGGATTTTGGGACATCAGAGCAGTTTCGTTATTGGAGGCACTGGCTCGTCCTTGATTGAGTTTATGCGTTTTCAGTTTGGTGGCGCAAACCCCGTTTTGCCGAGCGGCTTCGGGACTTGTCGGAACTCAGGCCCTTAGAGTGGCCGTGCAGGCTGTTTCTACGCGCTAGCGTTGCAGAATGCCCCCCATCGGCACGATCTTGGACCCGTCCGAAAACCGACTGAGCCGAAATGGCGTGGGATCTACACATGGGCCCTGCCCCATGATCAGATCGGCCGCCAGCCGCCCTGCGCCTGTCCCGAGCCCGAAGCCATGACCAGAGAAGCCGGCCACGACATAGAGACCGGGAATTCCATTTTTCACGTCTTTGGTATCGGAAATCACGGGGATCACGTCAGGCATAACGTCGATATAACCTGCCCAGCGCTGGGCAATTTTAGCGTTTTTGAAGGGTGCGTAAAATCCAGTGAGCGTCGCCAACGCTTTGTCCAGTAGTTTGGTGTCGGGCTCTGGATCAAGGATGCGCGTCTTCTCGAAAGGGGTGATATCAGTGGCGCTCCAGCGTTTCGGCATGCGCAGCGCCTCGAAAAACGCGGTCCCGATGCCAAGGCTCAAGCGTCTCCATTCGTTCATCAATGTGGGTAGAAATTTCCCTAGCAGGTGGAAGCTGTCGGGGGTCAGTTGATATCGGCTCGGGATGGCCGAGGCGATGGTGTAGCCGCCATCGCGCCGCTTCCGCATCGTGAAATCGGGGTGCTTCAGCGTGCCTTCGGGGCCATTGGGGATAGGTTCGGTGCGCTGAACGTTGCCCTTGGTCCAGAGTGCGGGCAGATCAATTCCGTGGTTGCCGAGGAAAAGCCGCGACCAGACACCGCCTGCTACAAGCACAGCATCACACTTGATGGTGCCATGCTCGGTGACGACGCCAGAGATCTTGCCGTCTTTTGTCTCCAGGGTCCGGACTGCACAGTTTTGATGAACCGTGCCGCCGTTGGCCATGATCGCGCGTGCGATTGCGGGAGCCGCGGCCTGAGGCTCTGCGCGCCCATCCTGCGGATTATGCAGCGCCCCCTTGATCGACAGTCCCAATCCGGGGAAAGCCTCTTTGACCTCGTCTGCACTTAGGATCCGTGCGGGAATCTGGTAGGCCTGCAAGTCGTCTGCACTTCGGCGTTCGCTCTCGAGCGCGGCCTCAGAGGTCACAGTGTATGTCGCACCGCATTGTACATAGCCGGTCTTTTGCCCTGTACGCTCGTCCATCTGTTTCCACAGTCGCACGGACTCAATCATCAGGGGCATCTCGCGCGGATCGCGGTGGGTTAGCCGGACCCAGCCCCAGTTCCGGCTAGATTGCTCGGCCCCGATCTGGCCCTTTTCGCAGAGGGCGACCGTCTTGCCCCGCTCGACCAATTCCAGTGCGGCAGAGACTCCTGCTATGCCGCCGCCAATAACCACCACGTCGACTTGATCTGGCAATGTGGTGCTACTTTCGACCGGTTCGACTTTCGGTCCGGGCATGAAGTTTCTCCTATCTCATGCAAAAGGGGGGAGCGGCGCGTTCTGGCGTTTCGCTCGCAAATTGTCGCGGATCCGATAACTGCGCAGGGCGGCCTGCGGCCCCACGCTCATGTAGAGCGGTTGCCGGCTCAGGGGTTCGAGTTTCAGGTCCAGATCGGCTTCTGGTGTGCCATTGGCCCAATCTGCCAGAATGCCGCCGATCATGGACCCCGTGGGCACACCGCGTCCCGACAGTCCTGTCATCGCGATCACACCAGGCGCTAAACCGTAAAGCCGCGGCACGGTTCGGCGCTGCATGTCCAACTCGCCGAACCAGAAGAACCCCCAGCGCGGCTCTTCGCGTAGATCAGGGTGCAGCCATTTCAGACGCTCTGACAGGATCTTTCGAGTCAAAGCGGGGTCGCGACCGCGGGCCCCCATCGGGAACATGGAGGCCACGATCCGGTTTTCGCGGTTGTACTTGTAGACGTAGATGTCACCACGTCCGTCCTGAATGGTTGTGCGCTTGGGCAGAACGATCTGCTGCGCTTCGGCGGACATGGGCTGGGTTGCGGCCACAAAGACCCGCATGATCCTGAATGTTTGATCTAGCCTGGGCCAGCCCGCGACGGTGTAGGCGCCGGTGGTGTAGATCACCTTTTCAGCGCGGACAGCCCCTCGGGGCGTTTTGACGACCCAAGCTTGCCCCTGTCGATCACAGCTTTCGGCTGGAGTGCGCGTATAAATTACCCCGCCCTCTGCCTGCACGGCGCGGCCAAGCCCACGTGCATACGCCAAAGCGTTCATGCCGCCCGCCTCTTCGTGGAACCAGCCACCGTAAAGGCGCGGCGATCCAGTGATCTCGTGGGCTTCTTCACGGTCCAGCATACGCGTGCGGGCCCCGACGGCATTGTAACTCTCCATATGGCCGCGCAGGGTTTTGAGGTGCGAGGGGAAGAGCGCCCCTTGGACATAGCCGTTCTGCTCCCACTCGCAGTCGATGCCGTAGCGATTGATCATCGCTGCCACTTTGTCATTGGCGCGGGTCTGGCGCTGGATCAGGCGGTCCGCCCATGGGGTACCCAAGTGATTGCGCAGTTCCGGCAGGCTGAAGTGGGTGAAAGTCGGTGTGCAGTGTCCGGCGTTGCGGCCCGAACCGCCAAAGCCGATCTCTTCGCGCTCTAAAACCACGACCGAGACCCCTGCCCGTGCCAGTTCCAGCGCGGTGGTCAGCCCGGAATACCCCGCCCCGACGATGCAGACATCTGCTTTGACCTGCCCCTTCAGCGCCGTCGTCTTTGGCGCATCGGGCGCGGTCGCGTACCACAGGGTGTCCTTGAACTCCGAGAACTTGGGCATGGTTTGGGTCATCCCAGATCGCTGCGACTGTCAAAAGCGTCGCGCAGGCCGTCTCCAATGAAGTTGAAGCCAGCGACCGCGATGGTGATCGCCACACCGGGCACGATCGCCAGCCAGGGTGCGGTCGCTAGATATTGCTGCGCGCCGTTCAGCATGTTCCCCCAGCTGGGTAGCGGCGGCTGAATGCCGTAGCCAAGGAACGAGATGTACGCTTCTAGCAGGATCGCGCGGGCCACTGTCAGGGTCGCGGCGACGATGATGGGGCCAATGGCATTGGGTAGCAGCTCGCGGAACATGATCCAGCGGTTGGACAGCCCCAGCATGTGGGCGGCTTGGACAAAGTCCTGATTGCGCAGGGATTTGACTTCGGCTTCGACGATGCGGGCGACTTCCATCCAGCTGGTGGCCGAAATGATCAAGGCAATCATCACAGGGCCGGGCTGAATGAATGCTGCCAGCGCCAGCAGCAGGAAGACCGACGGGAATGAAAGAAAGGCATCGACGACGCGCATCAGTACGGCAGACACAGCACCGCCGTAGTATCCAGAAATCACGCCGATCACAGACCCGATGCACGTCGCGATGATCATCACGGCGAACCCGACTGCCATGGAAATCTGCCCCGCATGGAACAGGCGCGCTGCAATATCACGACCCAACGGGTCTGTACCAAACAGGTGACCGTTTGTGCCCGGCGGGGCAAAGCGGGACATCAGATCAATGTAGAGCTCGTCATAGGGCAGCAGATACGGGCCGACGAAACAGGCAAAAGTTAACGTCAGCACCATGATCGTCCCGATCAGCGCCAACTTGTGGCTCAGGAAGCGGCGAAGGGCGCGGGATTTGATCAAGGGTTTGCGTTCGGCAGAGTTGGCAGAAAGGGTTGTCATGTGCAGCTCCTCAATCAAGACGGATGCGCGGATCAATGAGCGCGACAGTGATGTCGGCCAGCAGATTACCGACCAGAACCAGCATGGCAGAGGCCATCAAGAGCCCCATGACCACGGGGTAATCCGAGTACCCAAGGCTATCGAGGAACAGCCGCCCCATGCCGGGCCACGTGAAAACGGTTTCGGTCACCAGCGCGCCGCCAAGGACCATCGGCAGTTGCAGGCCAGCCAGTGTGATCATCGGAACCAGCGAGTTGCCGACGATGTGCTTGAAAAGGACACGGCGACCGGTCAGCCCTTTGGCTTTGGCGGTGCGGACGAAATCTTGGTTCACTACATTCAGGGTCGAGGTCCGCATGTAGCGGCTCCAGATTGCCACATCGACGAGCGCCAGAACGGTGGCGGGCATGATGAGGTGGCTGATGTAGTCCAGAACCGACCCATCGCCGACGGTGTACATGTTGCCTGCGGGCAGCCAGCCGAGGTTTAGGGAAAAGATGTAGATCGCGATCAGACCGAACCAGAACGTCGGGATCGACAGGGCAACCATCGCAAAGACGGTCATGGTATAGTCGAACGCTCCGCCACGGCGCAGGGCACTATAGATGCCGATGCTGCTGCCAAGGGTGACGGAAATCACGGTGGCGGTGCCCATCAGCAAGAGCGTCGCAAACAGGTGGCTGCCGATCACATGCAGCACCGACTGGCCGTCGCGATAGGATGTGCCCCAATCGCCGATCACCAAATGGCTGAGCCAGTCAAAGTATTGGACGACGACAGGGCGATCCAGACCCATTTGGCTCGCGATCTTGTCGATCTGTTCTTGTGTCATGCCCGGACTGAGCGCGAATTGCGACAAGGGGCCACCGGGGGCGAGCGTCAGAACCGCAAACCCGATAAAGGACACAATAAACAATAGGATAAGGCTCTGTCCGAGCCGTGACAGGAGATAGCGGGCCATGACGTCCCCTTAATGTACGCAAGGTCTAGGTGGTCAGCCGCGCAAGATGCGGCTGACCCATGAGCGATCGCTTAGGTGCGTTTCCAGTCGCGCACGTTCCACGAGTCGATCCGGTTGTTCACGTTGGGGGTTGGGCCGGTCACGTCGTCCTTCCAGCCTTTGACCACCGCGTACTGGAACATCGGAAGGAAAGGCAGGTCTTCGCGGATTACGGCCTGCATTTCTTCGTAGATCGCTTTGCGCTCTTCGGGGACGAAGTTTTGTGCACCGGCGGTCAGCAGCTCGTCCACTTTGGGGTTCTGGTAGGCAAAGGTGTTCTGCCCCGACCCACCCAGTGCGGGCGACATGGTGGACATGAAGTAATCCGAGGTGTCAGGGTCCGCGCCTGCCAGAGTGTTCAGGCCAACAACCACTGTGTCGAACTCGGAATTCATCCAGTAGTCACCCCACATGACCGCGGGCGGGAAATTCTTGATCGTCATCTCGACGCCGATCATCGCAAAGGTCTGCTGGATGAACTGCTGTGCTTGTTCCCGTAGGTGATTGCCCGCGGTGGTCGAGTTCGAGAAGTACAGACGCACGCCATCTTTGGTGCGAATGCCGTCGGAACCCATTTCCCAGCCCGCTTCATCAAGCAGCGCGTTTGCCTTTTCGATGTTGAACTCATGCGTCGGCAGGTCGTCGTTATAGTAATAGGACTGCTGGGGCATGTAGGTCTCGGTCGGGGTAGGCACGCCATAATACAGCGCGTCGATGATCGAGGTTTTGTCGATCGCCAGATACAGGGCCTGACGCACGGCTTTTTCTTGAAACTGCGGGCGGGTCATGTTCAGGCCGATGGATTCAAAGGTCGCGGTGCCAGCGACTGTGACCTCTTTGCCTTCTAGTCCTTCGGCTTCGGCCAAATGATCGGGGGTGATGTATTGCAGGCCAATGACGTCGATGTCGCCGGATTTAAACTGGGTGTACATGACGTTCAGGTCAGGCACGTATTTGATGATCAGCGTCTTCAGGAACGGGCCGTCCATGTGGTAGTCGGCGTTCGCTTCCAGCTCAATGTGGTCACCGGCCATGCGGTTTTTGAACTTGAACGGACCGGTTCCGATGGGCGCGGTGTTCAGGATGGTCGCGTTCTTGTCCTCGACCCCGTCGAACACGTGCTTGGGCACGATGTAGGTCGACGCAAGAATGGCCGCCATTGGGGCAAAAGGTTCGCTCATAGTCCATGTCAGTTCGGTGTCCGAAACGACGGTGATGTCCTGCATCAGCTTATAACCGGTAGAGCGGAACGAACGGAAATCGGGGTCTACGGTCAATTCGAGCGAGAATTTCACATCCTCGGACGTAAAGGGCGTACCGTCATGCCAGGTGACCCCCTCTTTAAGCTTCAGCGTCCAGTTCAGACCGTCCGCCGAGATACCGCCGTTGGCAACTGTGGGGACTTCGGCGGCAAGAATGGGAAAAAATTCGCCATCAGGATCAAAGTCGAACAGCGTGTCGTAGACCGCGTAATACAGGCCTTCGTCCACTTCGATGTGGGGCATCAGCGGGTTGAAGACGGTCGGCTCCTGGGAAAATGCCAGAACCAGCTGTCCGGTCGCATCTGCGTTTGCGGCAAAGGCCTTGTCACGGCCAATCGCCATAGGCGTCATCAAGGCCGCACCAGCAGCCCCCATCATCATCAGCGCCTGACGGCGGTTGAGATGTGCGGAATTTTTCTTCTCGTCAGTCATCTTGATTTCCCTGTTGCGCACAAAAGGAGGAGGAGAGAACGCCGCCGGCGCAAAGCGTACGTTCTCTGGGACGCGGGCACGCCAGTGCCGCGCGAAAAGAGTCAAAAGCCGCTGATGATCTCGATCTTCGAGCCGTCGGAGAAACGGGAGAAGCGGAAGGCCGTCGGGTCGACCACAGGGGTCACGCCGCGCACCAGATCAGACATGAGGCGGCCCGCCGCGGGGCCGATACCAAAGCCATGGCCGGAAAATCCGGTTGCGATGTAAAAGCCCGGAATGTCATCGACGCCAGAGATCACAGGGATCGCATCGGGGGTCACGTCAATCGCCCCTGCCCACCGCTGCGCGATCTCGGCCTTTTCGAAGACGGGAAACGCTTTGCGCAGGTTCGCAAGCGCTTGGTCCTGCAATGAGAACGCGGGTTTGGGGTCCAAAACGCGATTGTATTCAAAGGGGCTGGCCTCGTTCAGGGACCATTTGTTTGGCAGCCGCGCCTCGTCGTAAAAGCGCCCACCAAAGCGCAGCATGAGCGCTTTCCACTGCACGCCCAAAGCTGGCAAAAAGTCCATCATGTAACGGAAATTGTCGGGGACGATATCGACGATATTCCGAAAGCCATCCGCGATGGTGTAGCCGCCATCCTGACGTTTGCGGACAGCGAAGCCGTCGTACCAGATGGCGTGTTCGGGTCCGCCCTCTAGTGGCTTGGTGCGGATGACCGAGTTTTTCACTTTCAATTGCGGCAGGCGCAGGCCGGTGTTTCGTGCAAACAAACTGGACCATGCCCCACCCGCCAGAACGACCTGTTCGCATTCGATCTCGCCGCGTTCTGTGACCACGCTGCAAACTGCGCCGCCTTTGGTTTCGATCCCCCGTACCGCGCATTCGGTCAGCACGTGGGCGCCACGATCACGAGCGGCTTCGGCGATCGCAGGCGCGGCCTTCTGCGGCTCTGCCCGCCCGTCGGCCGAGGTGTAGAGCGCGCCCTCGATGGGCAAGTTGAAGCCCGGCGTCATGGCTTCGAATTCTTCGCGGGACAGCATTTTGCTGTCGAACTGGTAGTCCTTGAGGTATTCGAGCCAGCGCTCGTGCTCGGCGTAATCCTTTGCCGTGCCGCAGGCAAAGGCGATGCCGGATCGTTTGTAGCCCAAATCGCGGCCCGTGCGCTCGGCAAGGGTGGGCCAGATGCGCAGTGCCTCGGCCATCAAGGCGATTTCGCGTGGGTCGCGGCGGGTGATCCGGACCCAGCCCCAATTGCGGCTGGACTGCTCGTGACCGATGCCACCTTTTTCGCAGAGGGCGACTTTCAGGCCCTTTTCGGCCAATTCGAGCGCGGTCGAGCAACCAATGATGCCGCCGCCTATGACAACCAAGTCGACTTTTTTCGGCAGATCAACATCGCCGTGAACAGGTACTACAAAGGGGCCGGGCATTAGTAACGCTCCTCCAACTGGCAATTTACGGCGAATTCGGCGACGCTGGCCTCGTTGGGCAGGTCGATCAGCATGTGAATGACGCGGGCCAGATCCTCTGGCTGGGTCATGGTGTTGGGGGCGCGGTCGGATATCGACGTCGCCATATCGGTCGCGACAAATCCCGGACAGACAGCCGTGCATCGGATGCCCTGATCAAAGCCTGCTTGGCGCAATGCATGAGACAACCCGACCACAGCGAATTTCGACATCGAATAAGAGCCGGCCATCGCAGATTTCACCCGTTTGCCGGACAGAGAGGCGAGCAGAATAATGCGCCCGCGACCCGACGCGCCGAGCGCTTCCCAACACGCGGCTGCCAAACGGAGCGGAGCGTGAACGTTGATCTCGAGCATTTCGGTCATTTCTGCGTCGCTAATCTCGATCGGCGTTTTGGGGATCATAATGCCGGCGCTCGCAATCAGCGCGTCGATCTGGCCGAACTGACCTGATGCAGCCTTGGCCCAGTTGTCTGCTGCGTTCTTGTCTGTCGCATCATAAGGGAACAAGTGGACGCGATCTGTGTCGGTTTCAGCCCATTCCGGCATGACCGGTTGGCGCATTCCCAGAGACACGGCCCATCCTGCATTGAATAGGCTCTGCGCTGTCGCTGCGCCGATGCCGCGACTGGCACCGGAAATCAGGGCAACCTTGCGGCTCATTTCAGTTTGTTCCTCATGTTGATATACGCCCTCTGAAGCATCCGCATAAATTCATCGCGATCCTCGGGGGGGGATAAAGTCAAAGAAATCATCCTGTTGCTCGCGGATGATGTCGCGGACCTCTTGGGCCAAAGCGCTGCCTTTCTCAGTGATGTACAGGGCTTGTGCGCGCTGATCCTCGGCATCGCTCTCGCGACGCATGTCACCGGCTTTGACCAGATGGTCGATGATCCTGCCCGTCGCGGGCCGGTCGCGCATCAGGACTTCTGCGATCTGAGAGGGGCGGATTCCCGGATGCCCATCGACCAAAAGCAAGGCTGTAATCTTGCCCTTGCCTTTGGCCACGTCGAGATGAGCGGTGCGTTGATCCAGATCGCGAGAGACGACTGCATCAATTGCGCGGATGTACCAACTGAAGGCGCCCTCCAGAACGTCCATGCGCAGGCCCGCGACGGTAAAGGGCTGTGCCTCGTTTTCTGAGAGGGTTGGTGGTTTGGTCATGGTGTCTCTCTGTTGTCTTAGATTCATCTTTTGGCGGGATTGGATGCGGCGCAACAAAAAGATTGTGTTTCACAACTAGATAATTGTAAAACACAATCAATGCTCGATTTTTCGGCAATCTTGGCGCTGAAAGCTCATGGGGAATGTTTGTCTTGGGGCTTTGGCCATGTGGGCGACCATATCATGCCCCCGCATAGCTCTTGCGCTGACGTATCGTCCGCTACGTGCACTTGCACCCAAGTATGCTGAGAAGGCCGGCCGCACTGCATTAAGCCGAGCGCGTCAGCAGTTGTTTGCGCGAGAACTGAGCGTAGGGCCGGTGACTACATGCGTGGCGGCACTCAGGCATGCTCTCTCCTAACCTAATGGCAGAAAGCAACATAGCTTCTTGCGCGCCAAGGATGGCGGCAATGGTAGAGAGACAGGGTCCCGGTGTCGGGGCTTTCTAGGTTATCGATACGAGGAAACGAGTACTACTCGCGGACAAGATAGGTGCAGCGGCGACCGCCGCCAACGATGTGTTCGTCACGCTGTATCTCAACATCCGGCCCGAGCGCGTTTTGGAATACGGCTTTCTCGGCGCGGCAGAAACCTTGGCAGAACGCGGCTGCAGCACAGATCGGGCAGTGGTTCTCGATGAGGCGAAGGTTGCCGTCCTCTTCGACAACTTCTGCCATGTAGCCTTCAGCGGTACGCAACTCTGCGAGTTTTTCTAATCGCTCTCGGGTGGTCCTGCATTCGGACAGCGACTGTCGGTACCGCGCAAGCGTGGTTGCTTCTCGCTCTTTGATCACACGGTCCAAGGCGTCTGGGCCGAGTACTTCAGAAATACTGCGCAGGATATCGACGGTCAAATCCGCGTGGGTGTCGGGAAAGCGCGCTTGGGCCTGGTCGGTTAGGTGCCAGTAGGTTGCGGGCCGTCCCCGTCCTGCACTGCGGCGCTCTTCTTCCACTAGCCCGTCCTCGTGCAGCTTCATCAACTGCTGGCGCGCCGCCTCTCCGGTAATGCGATGCCTCCGACCTATTTCTGCCGAGGTTTGGGGGCCCTGCATTTTCAGTGTCATCAGCAACCGCTCGGACGGAGCCCGTGGCGACCACGTTTCTTTTTCCAAGTCATTGCTTGACATATTCGCCTCAATGTTTTTCAAAGACATTACTTGTTTAAATAACCAAGCGCGCGCCATCACGCAAGCGTCGCGTCCATAGGAGCCTCGAATGACTTTTGAACTTCCCGCGCTGAATTATTCTCACGCCGCCCTCGCCGAGCGCGGAATGAGCCAAGAAACGCTCGAATTGCACCACGACAAGCACCATCAGGCGTATGTCACCGCGCTGAACGGTTTTGTGGAAAAGAATGCAGAATTGCAGGGCAAATCGCTCGAAGAGATCATTGCGCTGAGCTATGCGGACGATGCGCTGGCAGGCGTTTTCAACCAAGCCGGTCAGCACTGGAACCACAACCATTTCTGGAATGCTCTGTCCCCGACCGGTGGCGGCATCCCCAGTGCGCTCGAGGCGAAGCTGGTCGAGTCATTTGGGTCGGTCGTTGATTTCAAAGCCGCTTTTAAAACCGCTGCGACCACACAGTTTGGCTCCGGCTGGGCTTGGCTTATTCAAAAAGCAGACGGTAGCCTCGGCGTGACCAAGACCGCGAATGGCGTGAACCCCTTGGCAACCGGCGAAGGCACTGCGCTTCTGGGCCTCGATGTGTGGGAGCACAGCTACTACGTCGACTTCCGCAACCGCCGGCCCGACTATGTGAGCAACTTCCTCGACAACCTCGCGAACTACGAATTCGCTGAATCCAATCTGGCCTAACGTTGGTGGGCTGGCCCCATGTCGGGGGCCAGCTCTGCGCAATAGGAGACGCCTATGAAATCCCTTCCTTGGCGCGCGTTGATCACTTGGCTGCTTGCTGCGTTCTTTCTGCTTGGCGGTACGCTTAATGTTTTTGCCTCGCCAGAGATACTGGCCGATTACGCGCGCTGGGGGTATCCGGCGGGCTTTCATCTGGTGACTGGGCTGCTTGAATGGTCGGCCGCACTGCTCATACTGCTGCGGCGCACGCGCTTTCTTGGTGGACTGCTAGGCGCAGCAATCATCGGCGCTGCGGCGTTGACGGTTTTGTTGCATAGCGAATTTGCTCACGCAGTGCCCCCGCCGATCGTGATGTCGCTATCGCTACTGACTGCCATGATATGGCGCGCGGACCGGCTCTCTACTGGCTTTCGCCCGGGCGGCTGACGCCCTTTGCTTCTCTGACAATCCTCCCCGCCAGCGATGGCCTCGCAGGCACCCTTCGACCCCCGGGGGGCCGAATGGCGGCCCCTCCTCCGGAGTTTTACTATGTTTCCGATCCTTCGGCGCACACGCCGCGCCGCTCTACCTGTTTTGTCGCTTCTGGCGCTCTTTCCTGTTGCAGCCAGTGCTCAGGGGTATCCTCCGCCCTCTGTCGGCGTCGTTATCGCCGAGCCGCAGCGCGTCGAGGTTGCCCAAGAGCTGCCCGGACGTATCAGCCCGACACGCGTCGCTGAGGTGCGGCCTCGCATCGGCGGAATCGTCGAACGTCGTGTCCTTACCCAAGGGAGCACTGTCGAGGCGGGGGATGTTCTATATGAATTAGATCCCCTGCCCTACGAGGTTGCTGTCGATGCCGCGCGTGCCACCGTTGCACGGGCCGAGGCAGGGCTGGCTGACGCCCGCCAGACCGAGACGCGGCTGGCATCCCTGCGCTCGCGAAATGTCGCAAGCCGTGCCGATCTGGATAGCGCAGAGTCCGCCGTGCTTCAGGCCAACGCCGCGCTGGCCGAAGCCCAAGCCCAGTTGCATGCTGCTGAGATCAACCTTGGTTATGCTGCCGTACGCGCCCCCATCGCCGGTCGCACCGGACGCGCGCTGACCACAGAAGGTGCACTTGTGAGCGCGCAAGGAGAGGTCATGACCACGATCCAAGCACTCGATACGGTTTAAGCGGACATGCAACAGCCGGTCTCGGAGCTCTTGCGTTTGCGTCGCGCGATGGAAGCAGGAGAGATCACGGAACTGGCTCCGGGTGCTGCCGAGGTGCAACTGTATCTCGATGATGGTTCACTCTACCCTCATCCCGGAAAGCTGCTCTTTGCCGAGGCATCGGTTGATCGGTCTAGCGGTCAGGTGACCTTACGGGCCGAGGTGCCGAACCCGGAAGGCGTTCTATTGCCCGGAATGTACGTCCGTGTGCGTGTCGCGCAGGCAGTGCGAGAGGCCGCGCTGGTCGTACCCGCGCAAGCGTTGCGCCGCGATGCCTCGGGGCAGGCGCAGCTGATGCTGGTACAGGACGGCACTGTCGCGCCGCGCCCCGTTACAGAGGGGCGAGCCAATGATGACAACACCCTGATTATCGAAGAAGGCTTAGCTCCTGGGGACATCGTCATTGTCGACGGCTTCCAGAAAGTCGGACCTGGTGCGCCGGTGACGCCAGTGTGCTGGAGCGATCCCGCCGCGGATGAGACCACGCCTTCCGAAACTTGTGCCCGCGCCATTGACGCGCCCGCTGGCACGAACTGAGGCGCGATAGATGGCACGTTTCTTTATCGACAACCCAGTTTTGGCTTGGGTGATCGCAATCTTCATTTCGCTGGCTGGGGTGCTGTCCCTGCCGTCGCTACCCGTTGCGCAATATCCTGATGTCGCGCCGCCGCAGGTCACCATTTCAACCCGTTTTGCCGGAGCCTCGCCCGAGGACCTCTATCAACAGGTTACACGACCCATCGAAGAAGAGCTGAACGGCATTCCAAACCTGCTCTACTTTGAATCCACGTCAGAGGCGACGGGCGCGGTGACGATCACTGTCACCTTTGCGTCTGGCAGCAGTATTTCACAGGCCGTCGTGGACACGCAAAACAGATTGCGCCGCGTTGAGTCTGCCCTGCCCGCTCAGGTGCAACAACAAGGGCTTCTGGTCGAAGAGGCAGGCAGCAGCTACCTGATGTTCGTCTCGCTCGCTGCAGCTCCGGGGTCGGGATATGACTCCGTCGGGCTCGCGGATTACGCAACACGTTTTGTCTTGAATGAGATCCGACGGGTCGATGGTGTCGGCAAAGCGCAGCTCTTTTCTGCGGAGCGGCCGATGCGGGTTTGGATCGATCCAGCCAAGCTTGTGGGCCTAGATCTGTCTGTCGCTGACATCACGGCGGCGATTTCCGAGCAAAACGCGCAGGTTGCGGCAGGTGCCATCGGTGTCGATCCCGCGCCCGAGGGCCAGCAAACCCAAGCGACGCTTCTGGTCACGGGCCAATTGCGCACCCCTGCAGAGTTTGGTCAGATCGTCCTGCGCGCTGGCGAAGATGGCTCTATCGTGCGTCTTTCTGACGTGGCGCGCATCGAGATGGACGCCGAGTTCTACTCCTTCAAAGCCTATTTGAACGGCGAAGAAGCCGCACAGATCGGCATTCAACTCTCGCCCACTGGCAATGCGCTCGAGACTGCCGAAGGGGTTCGAACCTTGTTGGACGAGCTGTCGGCGGGTTTCCCTGCGGGGATCGAAGCGTCCATTCCCTATGACACCACGCCCTTTGTGTCGGCCTCCATCGAAAAGGTTGTGCACACCCTACTCGAAGCGGTGGCTCTGGTCTTTGTGGCAATGCTGATCTTCTTACAGAACTTGCGCTACACCCTTATTCCGATGTTGGTGGTTCCAATCGCACTGGCGGGTACATTGGCGGTGATGCTGGGGGCGGGCTTCTCGATCAACGTGCTAACCATGTTCGCGATGATTTTGGCCATTGGTATTCTCGTCGACGACGCCATTGTTGTGGTCGAGAACGTCGAACGTATCATGTCCGAAGAGGGCTTATCGCCCCGCGACGCGTCGAAGAAAGCTATGGGCCAGATTTCTGGCGCCATCGTCGGGATCACGCTGGCACTGATGGCGGTTTTCATCCCGCTGGCCTTCTTTCCCGGCTCGGTTGGCATCATCTATCAGCAGTTCTCGCTGACCATGGTGGTGTCGATTTTCTTCTCGGCATTCCTCGCGCTCTCGCTGACTCCGGCGCTCTGCGCGACATTTTTGAAGCCGATCCCCAAGGGCCACGGCCATGCCCGCAAGGGACCGGCGGGATGGTTCAAACGCAACTTTGACCGCGCTTCCAAGGGTTACGCCGGAGGCGTCCGTAGCATGGTGCGCTGCTCTGGGCGGATGATGGTGATCTATGCCGCGCTGGTTGGGGGGCTTGGATATGTGTATGTGCAGATCCCCGCGGCTTTCTTGCCGCAAGAGGACCAAGGTTACCTGATCGCCTCAATGCAGTCTCCGCCCGAGGCGACATCCTTTCGGATGCGCGAAGTCACCAAACAGGCCGAAGCCTTTGCATTGGGGACCGAAGGTGTGGCCGACGTGGTGACAATCCAAGGTTTCTCGTTCTCTGGTCAGAGTCCGAATTCTGCTGTCAGCTTTGTCACGCTGGAGGATTGGGCCGAGCGGGAAAGTCCGGAATTGAGTGCTGCTTCTTTGGCGGGACGGTTGTCAGGTATGCTCTTCTCGATTCGCGACACCTTTGCCTTCGCTATTTCTCCGCCCCCAATCCAAGGACTCGGCACGGGTTCTGGCTTCAGCTTCCGGCTTCAGGACCGCGCTAATCTGGGCAACGCGGCGCTGCAACAGGCAGCGGGGCAGATCATGGGCGCGGGCGCGGAAAGTCCGATCCTTGGTCGGATGTATATCGAAGGGCTTCAACCGGGGCCGCAGCTGCGTCTCGACGTAGACCGAGAAAAGGCGAATGCCTTTGGCGTCACCTTTGGTGAAATCAATCGAACCATCTCGGTTGCACTGGGATCAGGTTACGTCAACGACTTCCCGAACAATGGCAAGATGCAGAGCGTGATCGTTCAGGCCGAGGCCGAGGCGCGCAGCAACATCGAAGAGGTGCTTAAGCTCAACGTTCGCAACGTACAGGGCGGAATGGTGCCGCTGTCCTCCTTTGCCACCGCTGAATGGGGTTCGGCCCGTCCCAGATCGTCGGTTACAACGGATACCCGTCGATCCGCATCAACGGCGAAGCCGCGCCGGGTTATTCCTCGGGCGAGGCTTTGGCCGAAATGCAGCGTATTGCCGAAGACCTACCGCCGGGCTTTGGCTACCAATGGACTGGGCAGTCGCTGCAAGAGATCGAAAGAGGCAGCCAAGCACCGATACTGATCGGCCTGTCGGTGCTCTTTGTCTTCCTCTGTCTTGCGGGCCTATACGGCAGCTGGTCAATTCCGCTGTCAGTGATGTTAATCGTGCCGATGGGAGCAATCGGGGCAGTGGCGGCGGTGACGCTGACTGGACTGTCCAACGATGTTTTCTTCACCGTGGGTCTGATCACTATCGTCGGTCTATCTGCCAAGAACGCCATCCTGATCATCGAGGTCGCAAAGGACTTGATCACCGAGGGCTACAACCTGATCGACGCCACCGTCGAGGCTTGCCGCTTGCGGTTCCGTCCGATCCTGATGACTTCGCTGGCGTTCACCATGGGGGTTATCCCGATGGCGATCGCCACCGGTCCCTCGGCCGCGAGCCAAAACGCGATCGGCATCAATGTGGTTGGCGGAATGATCTCGGCCACCGTGTTAGGCGTGATCTTTGCGCCAGTGTTCTTTGTCTTCGTCATGAAGCTTACAGGCACTCACAAACGGCTTGGCAGCCCTGAACCGGAGCAAGCTGAACCGTCCCAAATGTGATGGATTGCCCCCCCAAGCGACTTGGGGGGCCTTGTTACGCGGTTTCGGTCGGGTGGGTGCTGCTAAGGCCATAGCCGCTAAATGGGGCAGTTCTCTGCCGATGCATGGCATATTGCGGTCGAAGATGAAAAGAGACACGACATGCAAAAGGGGGCGATACACATCGCCCCCTTTTCATATGTCCTTACGGTCTGCGTCTCAGGCCGCAGCCGAACCCGGGATCGCAGCAACCAGCGAACGGGTGTAGTCATGTTCTGGCCGCTGGAAAATTTGGCTTGGCGGTCCGTATTCGACCATCTTGCCACGATGCATCACGATGATTTCGTCGCTGATCTGGCTCGCCACACGCAGATCGTGGGTGATGAAAATCATGGCCAATTTGCGTTCACGCCGGATTTTATCAAGCAACTCCAAAACCTGCGCTTGGATGGACACGTCCAGTGCAGAGACGGCTTCGTCAGCGACGATGACTTCGGGATCAAACATGAGCGCACGGGCGATGCCGACGCGCTGACGCTGACCGCCTGAAAATTCGTGCGGATAGCGGTCAAAGGCCGACGCGTCCAAACCGACCAGTTCCAGCAGACCTTCGGCTTTTTTGCGGGCATCCACGCGGGTTAGTAGGCTATGTGCGATGGGGCCAACGGTCAGCGCTTGGCCGATGGTAAAGCGCGGGTTGAGCGAGGCATAGGGATCCTGAAAGATCATCTGAATGCGAGGGCGCAAGTGGCGGAAGTTCTCTTCGTCCATGTCCAGCGTGTTCTTGCCCTGAAAGCGGATTTCGCCGCTGTCGGCTGAGATCAGCTTCATCAGGACCTTCCCCATCGACGATTTTCCGGAGCCGGACTCGCCGACGATTCCAATCGTCTCGCCGCGGTGAAGGGTAAAGCTGATGTCGTCCACGGCCTTGACCTCGCGCATTCGGCCAAGGAAGCCGCTGCGGGTGCGGTAGGTTTTGTGCAGATTGCGCACTTCCATTGCGACGGGGCGCGTCTCTTCGCGGGCCCGGTCCTCTTCGCGCATTTTGGGAACGGCAGCGATCAGCTTTTTTGTGTAGCGATGCTGGGGCGCTGTCAGAACCTCGGCAGCGCGGCCTTGTTCAACCAAATTGCCCTTTTCCATCACAATCACGCGGTCCGCAATTTCGGCGACAACGCCGAAATCGTGGGTGATGAACATGACGCTCATGCCTTTGCGCTTCTGAATGCGGGCGATCAGGTCAAGGATTTGCGCCTGCGTGGTCACATCCAGCGCCGTTGTCGGCTCGTCCGCGATCAAGATGTCAGGGTCCAGCGCCAAGGCCATGGCAATCATCACGCGCTGACGTTGACCGCCGGACAGGCGGAAAGGATACTGATGCTGGATGAGCAGCGGATCAGGCAGGCCGACCTCGGTCAACATCTCGACCACCTTGTCTGCGCGGCTCTCCCTGGTGCCGATGGCGTGCGCGTCCAAAACCTCGCGGATCTGGTCGCCGACCGTCATCAGCGGGTTCAATGCAGACAATGGGTCTTGGAAGATGATCGAAACCGCGCGACCGCGCAGTTGGCGAAGTTCGGGCTCTGACTGGTTCAGAAGTTCGCGACCTTTGAACTCAATAGAGCCCTTTTCGATGGTCATAACATCGGGCAACAGGCCCATCACCGTGTTTGCTGTCACCGATTTTCCAGAACCGGATTCCCCAATAATACAAAGGATCTCACCTTGCATGAGATCAAAGCTGATCTCTTTGACCGCATAGGCGCGGTCATGTTTCCCGGGCAGCGCCACCGACAGGTCGCGCACGGACAGGACGGGGGAGGCCCCCGTATGCTTGGTCGTCATAAGTTTTCTCATCGTTTGTTGTTATTATGCCCGACGAGAGAAACTGTTGGGACGGCGTGCTTCATAGGGTCGGCGTGCAAAAAGACTTGCCGCGGCTCCGAATTTTACGTGATGAGATCAAAGCTTAGGAGGTTGGCGACTTTTTAGGCATCATGCGCCCTGACGCGTCTCTGCTCTGCAATCAGAGCAACCCGAATAGCAGGGGCGCCAACACCAAACCCGCAAGAACGGCCGTTTGAACGGCAAGAAGTGCGATGGCTGTCCCGCCGACATCCGCAAGTTTCGCGAGCGAGGTTTTCATGCCCACTGCGGCGACGGCGGTCACGAGCAAGGCACGCGACAGTGTCGCCGCGGGTGCAGCGACGGCCTCTGGCACCAAATGAAACGAGTTCAGCGCGGCTAAAATCAGGAATGCCCCGACAAAGCCCGGCAGCAAGGGCGGTCTGCTGGTCCCAGTTGGTGCGTGGCGCCGCAGCACAAGTGCACCGATCAGCACAACGGGAGCCAACATCGTCACGCATCAACTTCACCACGGTCGCGATGTTTCCGGTTTCGTCCGATACGGAATAGCCTGCCCCGACAACTTGGGCGACATCATGAATTGTCCCGCCAAGGAAAAGACCGGCTTCGTGCGCGTTCAGCCCGAGCGCGTCTGCAACTATTGGATAGAGGATCATCGCCAGAGTAGAAAAGGCCGTCACCGAAATCACGGTGAAGGACAAATCCCGCTCTGCTGTGTCGCGCTGGGGCAGTATCGAAGAGATGGCCACCGCGGCAGAGGCCCCGCAGATCGCGACGGAGCCCCCAGTGAGAAAGCCAAACGCGCGGTTTTTGCCCACGACGCGCGAAAGGGACACGGAGGCTAGGATCACAAAGGCAACACATAGCGCGATCACCAGAACAAAGCTCCATCCGATCTGCCGCACCATGTCTAGCGAGACCCGCAGCCCAAGGAGTGCGACACCGATCCGCAAAAGCCCCTTGGCTGCATAGCTTGTCTGACGTCAGGGCCAATGGGACAGTTTAGGTTGATTTGATAAGAGAGGGTTTCTGGCCCATCGTAACCACCAAGGAGTGGATCTATGGACGCCCCCCGCGCAAGGTGTTTTTCACGATAGTAGCAGCGGCATTGGATGCGTGAATCTATCCGGCCTTTCTTGAAGCATTTCGGTTGCTTCTGGCCTCGATGGGATCCGC
>NZ_JBGFGN010000058.1:0-3709 GCF_041224595.1 Donghicola sp. XS_ASV15
TTGCACGGAGTGCTTTTTGAGGCCGCTATCGCCCTCAGCGGATATAGTAAATTTCAGCTGAGGAATTTTGTGATCGTTTTAGAGAGATATCATTTTTTTACGAGATTTTATTAGGTTTGGCGGTGACCTACTCTCCCACGACTTAAGCCGCAGTACCATTGGCGCGTCGGCACTTAACTTCCGGGTTCGGAAAGGGACCGGGTGTTTTGCTCGTGCTATGACCACCAAACCGAATAAAATCTCGTTTATTCCAAGTCAGTACGCTGTTTTTTGGTGTGTATGACTTTTGATTTCAGTAGGGCAAGTTCTTGCTTTTACTGGATCAAATCAAGCCTATCGAGCCATTAGTACCGGTCAACTGAACGCATTACTGCGCTTACATCTCCGGCCTATCGACGTGGTGGTCTACCACGGCTCTCAGGGATACCTTGTTTTGAGGGGGGCTTCCCGCTTAGATGCCTTCAGCGGTTATCCTGTCCGATCATAGCTACCCTGCACTGCTGCTGGCGCAACAACAGGTCCACCAGTGGATCGTTCACCCCGGTCCTCTCGTACTAGGGGCAACTCCTCTCAAGTATCCTACACCCACGGCAGATAGGGACCGAACTGTCTCACGACGTTCTAAACCCAGCTCACGTACCTCTTTAAACGGCGAACAGCCGTACCCTTGGGACCTGCTCCAGCCCCAGGATGAGATGAGCCGACATCGAGGTGCCAAACACTGCCGTCGATATGGACTCTTGGGCAGTATCAGCCTGTTATCCCCGGCGTACCTTTTATCCGTTGAGCGATGGCCCTTCCACTCGGGACCACCGGATCACTATGGCCGTCTTTCGACTCTGCTCGACTTGTCAGTCTCGCAGTCAGGCTGGCTTCTGCCATTGCACTCAACGAGCGATGTCCGACCGCTCTGAGCCAACCTTCGCGCGCCTCCGTTACTCTTTGGGAGGCGACCGCCCCAGTCAAACTACCCGCCACACAGGGTCCCGGATCCGGATAACGGACCGCGGTTAGACATCAAGCAAAGCAAGGGTGGTATCTCAAGGGAGGCTCCACGGACACTGGCGTGTCTGCTTCGAAGCCTACCACCTATCCTGCACATGCTTGGCCTGATGCCAGTGTGAAGCTGTAGTAAAGGTGCACGGGGTCTTTCCGTCTAACCGCGGGAAGCCTGCATCTTGACAGGCAATTCAATTTCGCTGAGTCAACGTTGGAGACAGCGGGGAAGTCGTTACGCCATTCGTGCAGGTCGGAACTTACCCGACAAGGAATTTCGCTACCTTAGGACCGTTATAGTTACGGCCGCCGTTTACCTGGGCTTCAATTCAGAGCTCTCACCCCTCCTTTTAACCTTCAGGCACCGGGCAGGCGTCAGACCCTATACGTCGTCTTGCGACTTCGCAGAGCCCTGTGTTTTTAGTAAACAGTCGCCACCCCCTGGTTTGTGCCCCCAGCCAATACTTGCGTAGAAACTGGGCCTCCTTCTCGCGAACTTACGGAGGTATTTTGCCGAGTTCCTTCAACGTTGTTCTCTCAAGCGCCTTGGTATTCTCTACCAGTCCACCTGTGTCGGTTTAGGGTACGGTCTCATGGAGGGCTATTTCCAGGGACCTCTAAACGGCCCGACCAATCCGATAAGGTCGAACAATCTTCGAGATCCGTCACATCCTCCTGGCCCAGGAATATTAACCTGGTTCCCATCGACTACGCCTTTCGGCCTCGCCTTAGGGGCCGGCTTACCCTGCTCAGATTAGCTTTAAGCAGGAACCCTTGGACTTTCGGCGAGAGTGTCTCTCACACTCTTTGTCGCTACTCATGTCATCATTCTCGCTAGTGATCTCTCCACCGGATGCCTTACAGCCCGGCTTCATCGAAAGCACTTAGTCTTGTGCTACCGCTTCGCTACTTGAGCACAGTTGCCTGTGCCTTCGTTCGAAGGTCGGTAGTAAAGACAAGTGCTATGTCACACTACGCTCCGCTACCACTGCTATGCAGTCCTCAGCTTCGGCTCATGGCTTGAGCCCCGTTACATCTTCGCCGCAGGACAACTTAATTAGACCAGTGAGCTGTTACGCTATCTTTAAAGGATGGCTGCTTCTAAGCCAACCTCCTGGTTGTTTTGGTCGTCCCACCTGCTTTCCCACTTAGCCATGAATTAGGGGCCTTAGCTGGAGGTCAGGGTTGTTTCCCTCTCCACTACGGGCGTTAGCACCCGCAGTGTGTCTGCCATCTAGTACTCCCGGGTATTCGGAGTTTGGTTAGGATCAGTAAGCCTGTGGGGCCCCATTACCCATCCAGTGCTCTACCCCCCGGGGTATTCGGATGACGCTCTACCTAAATAGATTTCGCGGAGAACCAGCTATCTCCGAGTTTGATTGGCCTTTCACCCCTAGGCACAACTCATCCCGACCTTTTTCAACAGGTGTGGGTTCGGACCTCCAACAAGTGTTACCTTGTCTTCATCCTGGTCATGCCTAGATCACTCGGTTTCGGGTCTGATCCAACTAACTCATACGCCCTATTAAGACTCGCTTTCGCTGCGCCTACACCTAACGGCTTAAGCTTGCTAGTTAGACCAAGTCGATGACCCATTATACAAAAGGTACGCCGTCAGCTCTCGAGGAGCCTCCGACTGATTGTAGGCGTCCGGTTTCAGGTACTGTTTCACTCCCCTCGTCGGGGTGCTTTTCACCTTTCCCTCACGGTACTGGTTCGCTATCGGTCAGCAAGGAGTACTTAGCCTTCGAAGGTGGTCCTCCGATCTTCAGACAGGATTTCACGTGTCCCGCCCTACTTAATACGTCCGTCAGAGCTTCCTATACGGGGCTATCACCCGCTATGGCCATGCTTCCCAACATGTTCTAGTCACTCATCTGGCTCGGCTGGTCCCCGTTCGCTCGCCGCTACTAGGGGAGTATCAATTGATTTCCTTTCCTCCGGGTACTTAGATGTTTCAGTTCCCCGGGTTTGCTCTTAAAACCCTATGTATTCAGGTAATAAGTACCTGTTTATGCTCATTATTTATGTCCTACCGCTTCGCTACTTGAGGACAAGTATTGATCCGGTAATCAAAATAACAAACATTCAGGTGGGTTGCCCCATTCGGAGATTTATGGATCAAAGCCTATTCTCGGCTCCCCATAACTTATCGCAGAGTATCACGTCCTTCATCGCCTCTTGCTGCCAAGGCATCCACCAAACGCCCTTTTCGCGCTTGATTTGATCCAGAAAGAGCAAGACTTGGCAAAGTCTTAAGGCCACGCTGGTTCGGGCGGCCACTCCTTAAATCTGGACCAAAAGTCATTACTTTCCCGCCCAACCATCATGTCGGTGATGGTTGAACAATGATGCGATCCGCAGATCACATCTGGTTAGTGTACTTGACTTGGAACAACATGCCGTTTCATGCAAACCTGTCATACGCACCTTCGGGGAAACGAAGCTTTGTACCAAGACACCAAAAGGCGCCGCAGCTCGCAGAGGTCGCTAAACACTTATAGCAACCAGCATGTTGAATTTGATTTCTCTCTAAACGATGTCAAAACGTCCGATTGGACGATCAAAAACATCCGCAGATGCCCTTGATGATCCAATCATCATCTTTGTCTCTCTCAAGTATCCGAAGAAGAAGTGGTGGAGCCTAGGAGGATCGAACTCCTGACCTCCTGAATGCAAATCAGGCGCTCTCCCAGCTGAGCTAAGGCCCCAC
>NZ_JBGFGN010000089.1:0-33061 GCF_041224595.1 Donghicola sp. XS_ASV15
GGGGAAACCCCGCTGGAGGGGCGTGGGGTGGCTTGGGTGTGGGGGGGCGCTCCCCCCACACCCCCGGAGTATTTTTGCAAAGATGAAGAAGAGGCGCTTGCTCGGACAGAGTTAGCGCCTATTCTGTGCGCAGCGAAAGAGGTGCTGCAGTGCAGAATTTTGATGAAAACGTCACCCTGATCACCCCATCGGCCCCCGTGGCCGTGGCGACCCATGGCGGACGAGCGAAGTGTCTGCAGCGGCTCGTCCGTATGGATTTGCCTGTCCCTGATACGGTGGCCCTGTCTTTTCGGGCAGTGAAAGCCATTGCAACGGGGCGGATGCCGGATGTCTCGCGCATTCTGGAGCCTTTTGGTGAGGGGGCGCTGATGTGTGTTCGGCCTTCGTCAGAAGATCCCGATTGGGGCGGGCCGGGCGCGGTTCTGAACATCGGGATGAACGATGCGACCTATGTGGATCTGTCAGACAAGATTGGCCACGAGGCTGCGGCAGAGCTGTACCTTCGGTTTGTGAAGAATTTCGCCGTGCATGTGGCGCGGCTGGATCCTGACGTTTTTGACGAGATCACCGAAGAAGGGTCCGAGGGGCTTGGCGCTGCTTTGGCTGCCTATGAGGCGGAGACAGACGAGCGGTTTCCGCAGGACGCGGGCCAGCAGTTGACAGAGGTTCTGCGGTCGATGGCGCGGGCGTGGGAAGGGACCAGTGCGCGATTGTTGCGCCAAGCCAAGGGCGCGCCCGCAGATGCGGGGCTGGGGCTGGTTGTTCAGCGTATGGCTCTGGGCCTAGGGTCCGGCGAGTGCGGGTCCGGCGTGATCCAGTTCGTCGATTCCCAGACGGGTGCAGCGCGTATCAAGGGGCGCTATCTGAGCCAGAGCCAGGGGCGTGAGGCGCTCTTGCAGGCCGAAGCAATCTATTTGGAAAAGGATTCGCGGGGGCCTTCGCTAGAAGAACATGCGCCAAAGGCCTTTGAGCAACTTAAAGATTTCGGCGCACGGATGCGCAGGCGTCTGAAAGAAGAGTTGCAGATCGAATTTACCATCGAAGACGGCCATGTGCACATTCTCGATGGGGTGCGCGTGTCGCGCGGGAACCGCGCTGCCCTGAGGATCGCTGTAGATCTGGCCGAGAGTGGCGTGATCAGTAAAGAAGAGGCTGTCCTGCGGATCGAACCGCGGGCGCTGTCAGATTTATTGCACCGGCAGGTGGATCCGATGGCCCCTCGGGATCGGATTGCCCGCGGGGTGGCCGCGAGCCCAGGGGCGGCGACGGGAAAAATCGTCTTCAATGCCGCGGATGCTCAGGCCAGCGCGGCGCGCGGGGAACCGTGCATTCTCGTCCGCCGCGAAACCCAGCCCGAGGACATTCGCGGTATGCATGCAGCCGTTGGGGTGATCACCGAGCGGGGCGGAATGACCAGCCACGCAGCGGTGATCGGGCGCGGCCTTGGTCTGCCTTGTGTGGTTGGGGTCGAAGGTTTGCGGTTCCATATGAGAAAGAAGCTGCTTGTTGCCAAAGACGGGCGCCAATTCCGCGAGGGGGACGTTGTGACCGTGGATGGGACCGTGGGGCATGTTCTGGCGGGCGAGCCTGCGCTTCTGGAACCTGCAGAGGATGACGGCCTACAGACCTTGATGGAATGGGCCGACACTTTCCGAGTGATCGAGATCCGCGCGAATGCTGATACGCCTGCAGATGCGCAGGTTGCACGGAATTTCAAGGCGCAGGGGATTGGGCTGGCCCGTACTGAACACATGTTTTTTGAGGCCGACCGCCTGACAGCCATGCGGGAAATGATTTTTGCGGACGTCGTCGAGGATCGCCGCGCAGCGCTCGAACGTATTTTGCCAATGCAACGGGCGGATTTTATTGATCTGTTCCGTATTATGGCGGGCTTGCCTGTTTGCATCCGCCTGTTTGACCCGCCACTGCATGAATTTTTGCCCTCGGATCGGGCCGGGCTTCTCAATTTGGCCGAAGCGCTTGACCTGCCCGTGTCGGACGTGACGCGGCGCGCAGAAGAGTTGGAAGAGTACAATCCGATGCTCGGCCTTCGCGGCGTGCGCCTTGGCGTGACTGTTCCCGAAATTTACGAAATGCAGGCACGGGCGATCTTTGAAGCGACAGTGGAAACCCAGAAATCCGGCGCAACTGTGGTGCCGGAAATCATGATCCCGCTGGTTTCAGCCAAGCGAGAAGTGGAGCTGATCAAGACCCGAGTGGATGCGATCGCGGCAGCCGTGAAGACCGAGACGGGCCGCGAATTCACCTACCGTCTTGGGGTGATGGTCGAGACCCCACGCGCCTGTTTGCGGGCAGGGGATATTGCCAGCCACGCGTCCTTCTTTAGTTTCGGAACAAACGACCTGACACAGATGACCTATGGTCTGTCCCGTGATGATGCAGGGCGTTTCATGTCGAATTACGTGACCGAGGGCGTCTTCCCCGAAGATCCGTTCCACCGGCTCGATACAGAGGGTGTGGGTGAGCTTCTTGACTTGGCTGCAACCAGAGCCCGAGACGCGCGCCCAAATATTACGCTCTCAATCTGTGGCGAGCATGGTGGAGACCCCGAATCAATTGCCTTCTGTTGCAGAGCAGGATTCAACTATGTTTCATGCTCACCATTTCGTGTTCCCGGTGCCAGATTGGCTGCCGCGCAGTTCGCGTTGCGTGAGCAACGATCGCTCTAAGCGGTTGTAAAAAAACTGTAAAACAGGTGACATCTTAAGATTTCGATGTAACACCAAAAGGTTACATGCTTTTAAGACTCCTCTGAGAGTATTGAAAAGGGGGCCCGAATTCGGTTACGACCGCGCCGGGCCGCCCGACGGCTCTTGCACTGAGGAAATGATATGCGTCTAGGCGTGGTTAAAGCAGCGGTAATTATGGTCTCGGTTTGTGTTCCGGGGGCTGGGTTTGCTGATGTTTTGAATGCTCGTCTGACCGATCTTCTCGGCCAAGAAAAAGAGGCGCTCTCTGCGGTGTCTTCCAAACACCTTGGGAGCCTGACGCGGTTACCTGAAAAGGCCAAGGAAGCCGCGATCGAGAAAACCCCCGAGGTTGAGTACACCAGAGATTGGCTTGCCGAACTGCCCAAGGCGAAGGGCGGGGAAGAGTTTCTGTGTCTGGCAGAGGCGCTCTACTTTGAAGCGCGTGGGGAAACCGTCAAAGGTCAATTCGCTGTGGCCGAAGTCATCCTGAACCGCGTGGATAGCAAGAAATTCCCTGACACAGTGTGTGGTGTGATCAATCAGGGCACCGGTCGCAAATACGCGTGCCAGTTCACTTACACATGCGACGGCTATGCCGAAGTCATTCGTGAACCCAAAGCGTATGAGCGAGTCGCCAAAGTGGCGCGCGCGATGCTGGACGGGGCAGGCCGCCCTCTGACCAACGGAGCGACTTTCTATCATACCAAGGCCGTGCGTCCTCGGTGGTCGACCAAGTTTACCCACACCGCCACAATCGGCGTTCACAAGTTCTACAATCCGTCTTCGCGTCTGACACAGCGCTAACGCCTGCCTGTCGCGCTTGACCCTAGATGTGCCGCCATCGAGTTGGCATTTCTGGAAACAGTCTCTAGGGTCCGCCGAAATGACTGTAAGAGTGTAGCGACATGAGCAACGAAGTAAGGCTGGCCTTTTCTCATCCTGACGAGCGTGCGAAAGCAAACCCCGTCCCGGGCATTAGTGGCCCGTTGGATCGGATCAGTTTGCGCGACCATATCGTCGAGGTAGAGATCGGCGCCTTTCAAGCAGAGCGCGGGACGACACAGCGCGTTTGCTTTAATGTTGTCGTCGAAGTCGAACCAATCACCGGCGTTGTGGACGACGATGTGGACCGCATTCTGTCCTATGACCGTGTGACAGAGGCGATTGCCGACTCGCTTGCCGAAGAACGTTTGAACTTGCTCGAAACCCTTGCAGACCGTGTGGCGGGCCGCATTTTGGCAGAACCTCAGGCTGTGCGCGCCTTCGTGCGGATCGAGAAGCTGGATCGTGGCCCCGGCGCATTGGGCGTCGAGATCGTGCGAAATCGCAAAGATTACGGCTTGGGGCCCGAGATTGCGCACAATGCCGCCAATGACCCCCGCGTGATTTACCTGGCCAACGACGCGATTGCCGCGCCACATTTGCCCCAGTGGCTCGACCAATTGACCGAAGGCGACCGTCCTGTGGTCCTTTGTGTCGGTTTGCCTGAACGTGTTGGTCCCGAGACGGGCGTAGGCCTTGCGCAGCGCCGTATCGACCTGTTGTCGATTGAACAGAACGCCTGGGTGCTGGCAGGCCGTGATCGCCGGTGTGTGGTCGTCGAAACACGCACAGAATTGGACTGGGGGATGAAACACGGCCAGATCAGCGTGTGGGCGCCTTCAAAAATCGTTCTGGATGCTGTCGAAGGCCCTCATGTCTCTGTCCGAGACACTCGGGCGCTGACACGCTGGTTCGCCGCCGAGATGGACGCCGCAGAGGTGATTTTTGTCGGTGATGGCGAAATCGAAGGGCAGGCGGGTGTGGTCGAAGAGCGTCACCACGATCTACGCGACACTCGGCTCTTGTCAAACGGCGACTGATCGCTCATCCACGCAGCATGCGTGACTATTTTCGCCCCATTCTACAAACTGGCCCCGCGCGCCCCCAGGGTGCTCTGACCCTTGCGGGGGGATGGACGTGGTTCACCCATGTCGAAGTTCTGAACCGCGCGGCTGCCCCTAAAGTCGTCTCTGCGACGGATATCCCAGCAGAGGCACGCGATGCGCTCTGCGTGCCGCGCGCTAATGTGGCGCGCGTGCCGATGGAAAGTCCGACTATCATGGGCATCCTGAATACGACGCCCGATAGCTTCTCTGACGGGGGGAAGTTCAACGATCTGCAACGCGCATCCGAGCACGCACGCGCACTGATCGCGGCGGGCGCGGACCTGCTGGACGTCGGAGGGGAATCCACACGTCCCGGTGCGGCCGAAGTCGCCATAGACGTAGAGATTCAGCGCACGGCCCCCGTCATCGCCGCCCTAAGGGCATTTTCTGACATTCCTATCTCGATCGATTCACGCAAAGCGGATGTTGTTCAGGCCGCATTAAAAGCAGGCGCAGATCTGGTGAACGACGTGGCCGCGATGACCTTTGATCCCAAGATCGCGCCGGTCACCGCGCAAGCAGATGCACCGATTTGCCTGATGCATGCCCAAGGCGACCCGCAGACGATGCAGGACGCCCCTCACTACGAAGATGTGGTGTTGGATGTCTACGACTTACTCGAAGAGCGTATCAGTGCTGCCATGCGGGCAGGTATTCCCCAAAGCCGTATCATGGTAGATCCGGGCATTGGTTTCGGGAAAACGCTAGAGCATAATCTGGCACTCTTGCAGCGCCTTTCGATCTTTCACGGACTTGGGTGTCCCATCTTGCTTGGGGTGTCGCGCAAACGCTTTATCGGGACCCTCGCCAACGTGACCGAAGCAGAGGCGCGGATGCCCGGCTCTGTCGCTGTTGCACTCGCTGGGGTCTCTCATGGTGTGCAGATGCTGCGCGTCCATGATGTTGCGGAAACGCGGCAGGCCCTAACCCTCTATCAAGCCGCCATTGGAGACTAAGTGATCATGGCCAGACAGCTTTTTGGAACCGACGGTGTGCGCGGCAAAGCGAACATCTATCCCATGACCGCCGAGATGGCATTGCGTATTGGCGCTGCCGCGGGCCGCTATTTTCGCCGGGATCAGAGCACTGCGCACCGCGTTGTGATCGGCAAAGACACGCGTCTGTCCGGCTACATGTTTGAAAATGCGCTCACCGCAGGCTTCACCTCTACTGGGATGAATGTGCTGCTGCTGGGGCCGGTCCCGACACCGGCGGTCGGCCTGCTGACCACATCGATGCGCGCGGATGTCGGCGTTATGATCTCGGCCAGCCACAACCCACATGCGGACAATGGCATCAAGTTTTTCGGTCCTGACGGTTTCAAACTCTCGGATGAGGCAGAGGCTGAAATCGAAGCTATGGTCATGGGCGAAATCCAACCGGCCAAGGCTGAAAACATCGGCCGTGCCAAGCGGATCGATGACGGGCGTTTCCGCTACATCGAACGTTTGAAGTCCACCTTCCCCCATGGCAAGCGACTGGACGGCCTGAAGGTTGTGATCGATTGCGCCAACGGTGCAGCCTATCGCGCGGCGCCCGAGGCGCTGTGGGAACTTGGCGCAGATGTCATTCGCATCGGCACGAACCCAGACGGTAAAAACATCAACCTGAACTGCGGCTCCACGCACCCTGAAACAGCGGCCAAAGCGGTTATCGAGCATGGCGCAGATATCGGCATCTGTCTTGATGGAGATGCGGACCGGATCATGATCATCGATGAAAAGGGCCAGATCGCTGATGGCGATCAGCTTATGGCTTTGATCGCTGCACGCTGGGCTGAGGAACAGCGCCTGCAAGGCAATGCGCTGGTGGCGACCGTGATGTCCAACCTTGGTCTCGAACGGTTTCTTAGTGGGCGTGGCATCGACCTGAAGCGCACCAAAGTCGGTGACCGCTACGTGGTCGAGGAAATGCGCAAGAACGGCTACAACTTGGGCGGTGAACAATCCGGTCACATCGTGATGACCGACTATGCAACCACCGGCGACGGACTGCTTGCGGGCCTTCAATTCCTTGCTGAAATGGTCTTAACGGGCAAGCCCGCCAGTGAATTGGCCAAGAGCTTTGATCCTGTGCCGCAGCTTCTGAAAAACGTGCGCTACACGGCGGGTCAAACACCGCTCGAGACCCTTGCCGTCCAGCAGGCCATCGCAAGCGCCGAGGCCGACCTGAAAGGCCAAGGCCGTCTTCTGATCCGCAAGTCCGGAACAGAGCCCCTGATCCGTGTCATGGCTGAATGCGAGGATTCGATCCTGTTGGAAAAAGTCGTCGACTCGATCGTGGCCGAGGTCGAAGCCGCGAGCCGAACCTAAGGTTTCTTTTTGCCAAAAATACTCAAACGGCGCGCCAACCCAATTTGCGCGCCGTTTATGCTTTGACGAACAGGCGGCGCAGATGGCTCCACTGGCTCAGGGCCATTCCCGTCAGGATCAGTCCCAGCGCCAGAAACAGGCCAGCAGGCAAAGCCTCACCAAGGACCAGCGCGCCAAAGACCATTGACCAGAACGGCACCTGATAATTGGTCAAAGACATAAAGGTCGATCCCGCACTCCGGATAACCAGAATGCGCAGCAGGTTTGCCCCAGCCGTTTGGACCAAACCCAAAGCGCCAAGCACCATGATCGTCTGCGTGTCCGGCAAGGGCGGCGGTCCTTCGAGGCTCCAGGCAATTGGCAAGCCAACCACAGCCGCGATGATCATGACAACCGCTGACATGGCATAGGGATCAATCGGCGGACAGTTGCGGGTGGTCACCGAACTGACGGCGTAACACGCCGCCGCAGACAAGCAGGCCAGACGGCCCCATCCTTCAAGGTCAGAGCCAGAGCTTTGCAATAGCCCATCCCCGAGCAACACCAGCACGCCGCAGAACCCGACCATCAATCCGAGCAACTTCATCGGCGTAATCCGCTCGCCAACCGAGAAGAAATGCGCCAGTGGCATCACCAATAGCGGCACGCCGGCCATCGACACCCCAGCGGTGGCTGATGTCACGTGGGTTTGCCCCCAGCTCAACAGAAAAAACGGCACCACAGAACTGAAAAGCCCGACGACAATCAAATAGGGCCAGCGATTCCGCCCATCGTTGTCCGCGTTGATCCGCCCGCCAAGGGCCCACCACACGCCGGTCAGCAAAAGGCTTGCAAAGAACAGCCGTGCTTCGGCCAGCCAGAACGGGGTGATCCCCCGCAGTGCAATCTCAATCCCAAGAAAGCTGCCGCCCCAAACACACCCCAGCGTCAGGACCATGATCCAGCTTTTCAGGGTGACTTCGGGCATTCTGTGACCTGCAATAGAAAAAGGCTCCGACCGCAACGGATCGGAGCCTTTAGATGGGGTGGTGGCCGTCTTGTCAACGGCCACCCCGCCTGCGGGAAATCCCGCGAGGCGATTAGTTCTTCGACTTGTCGACCATCTTGCCGGCCGAGATCCAAGGCATCATTTCGCGCAGCTTGGCACCGGTTGCTTCGATCAGGTGCTCGTCGTTTGCACGGCGCGATGCTTTCAGGGTGGGCTGGCCCACAGCGTTTTCCAGCATGAAGTCGCGAACGAACTTGCCCTGCTGAATGTCGGTCAGGACCTCTTTCATCGCCGCTTTGGTCTGCTCGTAGGGCAGGATGCGCGGGCCGGTGACGTACTGGCCGAACTCTGCAGTGTTCGAGATCGAGTAGTCCATGTTCGCGATGCCGCCTTCGTAGATCAGGTCCACGATCAGCTTCACTTCGTGCAGACACTCGAAGTACGCCATTTCGGGCGCGTAGCCAGCTTCAACCAGAGTTTCAAAGCCGCAACGGATCAGCTCTACCAGACCGCCGCACAGAACTGCCTGCTCGCCGAACAGGTCGGTTTCGCACTCTTCGCGGAAGTTGGTTTCGATGATGCCCGAACGGCCGCCACCGATAGCCGAGCAGTACGACAGACCGGTTTCCAGCGCTTTGCCAGTTGCGTCGTTGTGTACCGCGACCAGGCAGGGCACGCCGCCGCCTTTGGTGTATTCGCCGCGCACGGTGTGGCCGGGGCCCTTGGGTGCCATCATGATGACGTCAACGCCTTCGGGCGCTTCGATCAGGCCAAAGTGAACGTTCAGGCCGTGGGCGAATGCGATCGCTGCGCCGGGCTTGATGTTGTCTTTGACGTATTTCTTGTAGGTCTCTGCCTGAAGTTCGTCGGGCATGGTGAACATGATGACATCGCACCATGCTGCTGCTTCGGCGATACCCATGACCTGCAGGCCTTCGGCTTCGCATTTCTTGGCCGAGGGCGAGCCTTCGCGCAGAGCGATGGCAACGTTCTTGGCGCCCGAGTCGCGCAGGTTCAGCGCGTGTGCGTGGCCCTGAGAGCCGTAGCCCAGAATCGCCACTTTCTTTTCTTTGATCAGGTTAACGTCGCAATCGCGGTCGTAGTAAACGCGCATCGAAATTCTCCTCGCTTGGGTGTTCGTTGGCGACCTTATCGCATGAAAGTTCTGTGGATGCGCTTTTAAACTCGCGTGATTTTTGCCATGAAGTGAAAAATCTATTCGTCAAAATTTGAGTGAGTGAGAAGATCATGCTCGACGATACCGATAGACGCGTTCTGCGCCTTTTTCAGGCAGACCCGTCCATTTCCACAGCAGAGCTGGCGGAAAGAGCAGGGATAAGTGCGGGGGCATGCTGGCGCAGACTTGAAAAACTGCGCAGCACCGGAGTGATCAAAGGGGTCGAGGCAGTGATCGACTGGCGTGCCTTGGGCTACGAGGTCGAGGTGTCCTTGCGCGTCGTTCTAGACAAAACCGTCCCCCGAGCGTTCGAGGATTTCAGCGCCGCCGCCCGCGAGGTGCCAGAGGTGCTGGAAATCCAGAGCTTCCTTGGCCGCGTGGACCTTCGCCTGTCCCTGATTGCCCGCGATATGCCGCACTATCAGCAGCTGTATCGCGACCGCATTCTAACACTGCCCCACATCGTCGATATCGAAGCCCTGATGCACGTCGCCCGTATCCAGAGCCAAGGGACCTTGCCGATATGATTGACCTTGATGATCTGGACCTGAAGATCCTGCACGCCCTGTCCCAAGACGCGACCCTCAGCGCAGGGGCTATAGGACGCCGCTTTGGCCTGTCCCAACCCGCAGCGTGGCGCCGAGTTAAACGCCTGTGGTCCGAGGGCGTATTGTCCCACCGCCGTCTGGTATTGGATCACGAGGCACTGGGCTTCGGCGTGACCGTCTTTCTTGGCGTCAAGCTGGCCACCAAAGGACGCGTCAGTCTTGAGGATTTCGAGCGCGCGGTAACGGCGGTGCCAGAGGTGCAGACGGTCGAGCACATTCTCGGGGTCTATGACTATCGCCTACGCATTGTGGCGCGGGATATCAGTGACTTTGAACGGGTGCTGCGTCGGCGGATCATGGCACTGCCCGGTGTGGGGGATGTCGAGGCCAACGTCCTGCTCAGCGAAGAGCGTCTACCGGGGCCTCTAGGCGGATAGGCTCCGACAGTGAGTATTTAAGACAAAGCAGAAAGGGCAGGCTTCTTTTTGCTAAAAATACTCATGGCTCGAGGTCACCACCCGCGCAGGCCCCGAAGTTGCACACCACTGCATGCAAAAGTATTCCTCGCCACTCCTTGGACGGGCCGCTACTGATTTCATCAGAAGGTTTCGAGAAGGAGAGAGCCGTGGCGTTGCTTGATAGTGTTGATCCAAATGGTCTGGACGAGTTTTCGGTGGTCTTCACGGACCGGTCGCTGAACCATATGTCCGCGCAATTTCAAGGCGTGATGAACGACATCTCTTCGATGCTCAAAGAAGTTTACAAGGCGGACGGCGTTGCCATCGTGCCCGGGGGCGGCACCTACGGGATGGAGGCGGTCGCACGCCAGTTTGCCAAAGGCTCCAAAGTTCTGGTGGTACGCAATGGCTGGTTCTCTTTCCGGTGGAGCCAGATTGTGGACGCAGGCGATCTGGCGTCCGAGACGATCGTGATGAAGGCACGCCAGCAAGGCAATGAAACGACTGCGCCTTTTGCCCCTGCGCCGATTGAAGAGGTGGTCGCAAAAATCCGCGAAGAGAAGCCCGACGTGGTCTTTGCCCCGCACGTGGAAACCTCGGCTGGGGTGATCCTGCCTGACAGCTATATCAAGGCGCTGGCTGAAGCTGCCCACGAGGTCGGCGCGCTGATGGTGCTGGACTGCATCGCCAGTGGCTGCATCTGGGTCGACATGAAGGCGACCGGCGTGGACGTGCTGGTCTCTGCTCCGCAGAAGGGCTGGTCGTCGACCCCGTCCGCGGGTTTGGTGATGCTAGGGGAGCGCGCGATTGCAAAGCTGGAAGAGACGACGTCGGACAGCTTTGCCGTGGACCTGAAGAAGTGGTTCCAGATCATGGAGGCCTACGAGAATGGCGGCCATGCCTATCACGCTACCATGCCAACGGATTCCTTGCTGGCCTTCCGCGATACCATGGCTGAAACGCGCGCTTATGGCTTCGAGCGTTTGCGCGAGGCGCAATGGGCGCTGGGGAATGGGGTTCGTGAACTCTTGGCGAAGCGCGGGGTCAAGTCGGTCGCAGCCGACGGATTTGGCGCGCCGGGCGTCGTGGTCAGCTACACGGATGATCCCGAGGTGCAGTCGGGTCGTGCTTTTGTTGCGAATGGCACCCAGATCGCGGCGGGCGTTCCGCTGCAATGTGACGAACCGCAGGGGTTCTCGACCTTCCGTCTGGGGCTGTTCGGATTGGATAAACTCTATGATGTGCCCGCGACGATTGAGCGTCTGACACGGGCGCTGGACGCGGCGCTGTAAACGCGCCGCGACGGGGGCTTAGCGCATGCCGAGCCCCAATTGCATCAGCGTCTTCCGCACGGGTGCCAGAGAATAGAGCGCGTTCAGTCCCGCCGCGCGCAAGTCGCGCAGGGGCTGGGCCGACAGTTGCGACGTGCGGTTCAACAGATCAATGCCGGTGACTCGGGCCAGCACCTCTGGGTGGCGGCGACGGTGATAGCGTTGCAGCATCTGGGGCGATCCGATGTTGGCGGGGTCGGCCTTGGCCAAGTCCAGCAGGCACCGCTGATCGGCCAGCGACATATTCAAACCTTGGGCGCCGATGGGGGGCACGACGTGTGCGGCCTCTGCCACCAGCGCGGTGCGGGCGCCGTACATCTGGTCTGCCCACTGGCTGATGATTGGCCAGACGGTCCGGCGCGACGCCAGCGTCAGCGGGCCAAGGATCTGGCAGGATCGTTCGTTCATGGCTGCTTCGAAGTCTGCTTCGGGCAGGTTGAACAGGCGCATCGCCTCTGGCCCGTCTTCCATCCACACGATCGCGGAACTGGGGCGTCCCTCGTAGTCGGGCAGCGGCACCAAGGTAAACGGCCCGCCGGAGCGGTGAATCTCGGTCGAGACATTTTCGTGGGGCAGGGGGTGCGTGACTGCAAAGGCCAGCGCCTTTTGTCCGTAGCGGCGGGTTTTGACAGGGATGTTCAACGCCTTGCGCACGGGAGAATTGCGGCCATCTGCGGCGACCAGCATACGGCATTGTGCCACGGTGCCGTCGCTCAGCCGAACGCGTGCATGATCGGTGCGGGTTAAAACGCCCGCAGTGCCCACGCCGGGGCGGAAAGTGACAGTCTCCATCCCCTGCAGATGCGCGACCATCTCGCGGCGCAAGAGCCAGTTGGGCAGGTTCCAGCCAAAGGGTTGATCCGAAATCTCGGACGCCACGAAATCCTTGGTTACGCGGGGCTCGGCCACTTCGCCGCCCGCGTCGATGATACGCATGACGTCCAGCGGCATCGCCTCGGCGTCCAGACGGTCCCACAGGCCCGCTTCTTCGAGCAAGAGCCGCCCCGGCTGTAGAATCGCCGTTGTGCGCAGGTCGGACCCTTCGGCGTTGCGATCTGTGATGGGGGGCTGGGGGTCCACGCAAAGAACGGTGAAACCCGCAGATCCGAAGGCCGCAGCGGCGCTTAGGCCAGCAACGCCGCCTCCGGATACAATGATGTCGTAGCTTTGGAATGTCGTCATGGGATCTCTCCTTGCCCCATGACATAGGGCGTTTCCGCCCGAAGGTCCAAGCGACAGTTTAGCCGCGTGTGATGAGCAGCAGGATCACCCACATCACGGGCACAAATGCGACCGCAGGCAGGTAAAGCGCGGGGATGCCCCACGTCATCACAGCGGCGGCCCATAGGCTCAGAACAGCGACGAGCAGGTACCAGATGTTGTCTTTGTCGCCGTGGAGCAGGTCCTTGGCAATCCAGCCGATCACGGGAATCGACAGAAAAATGCGCATCAGAACGCCGGGCTGGGTGGGGGTGCTGGTGATGTCAGCCATATTAAGGAGTCCTTTGGATAAATGATTTGACCCCTAGGTATGTTTTCCATGACTGGTGCGCGATTGTCCTCTTTGACGCAGTGCGACTATTTGAGCCGCGACAAAAAGTCAGTCAGATCAACGGTGTGGTGGTGGATGTGATCGGCTGCGTGCGGCTCTGGCGCGACGTGGACGGTGCGCATCCCGATGGCATGGGGCACGGCCAGATTGCGCGGGTCATCCTCGAACATGGCAGCGGTCGCGGGGGATAGGTTGTCTTTGGCAAACACCGCGTCAAACGCAGCAGCCTCGGGCTTGGGGCGGTAGTTCGCGTGTTCGATCCCGTAGACCGCATCGAATAGGCCCTCCAATCCGCGCGCCTGCAAAACCTGCTCGGCATAGGGCGCAGAGCCGTTCGTATAGACGATCTTGCGCCCCGGCAGGTCGCGGATGTGGCCCGCTAGGGCCGCGTCGGGCTCTAGAACGGTAAAGTCGATGTCGTGCACGTGGTCCAAGAACGGGTCCGGCTCGATGCTGTACTCTGCCATCAAACCCGCGAGGGTGGTGCCGTGTAGCGCCCAATAGGTCTTGCGTAGGCGGTCCGCCTCGTCTCGTGAGACGCCGAGTTTGCCCATAACGTAATCGACCATCCGCTTTTCGATCTGATCGAAAAGTCGGAAATGTGGGGGATACAGGGTGTTGTCGAGGTCGAACACCCAAGTATCCACATGCTTGAAATCCTGACGTGGCATGGGTTTCCCCTAGCCGATCTGCGGCGCTTTGCCCATAACCTATAGAACACAGTGGGTTGATCCAACGGTGCGCGCCAGCTTAGGTTGGCGCATTGAGTTGTAAGGGGGGCTGCAAGTGGCAGAGGACAAGAACCAGAACAAAGACGCCTACACGCTGATTCTGGATGCGATTGATACGGGCGTGTATCGTCCGGGCGACCGTCTTGTCGAAAGCGAACTTGCGGAACGTTTCGGGGTGTCACGCACCCCGATCCGAGAGGCGTTGCAGCGCCTTGAGACCCAGTCCCTGCTGACACGGGACGGGCGGTCGATGATTGTGGCGTCCTTGGATCACAACCAGCTGGCCGAGCTATATGTCGTCCGGTCTGAACTAGAAGCACTGGCGGCGCGGCTTGCGGCTCGCCACGCGACGGAAGAAGAGATCCGTGTTCTACAAGATATGGTCGAGGCAGACCGCGCCCTGATCGGAAATCCGGCGGCTCTGGCCCGGGCCAACCGGCGCTTCCACCGTCAGGTTCACTTGGCCTCTCATAACCGCTATTTGTTCCAGCAGCTTGATCTGGTGTACCGCACCATGGCGCTGATGGCGACGACGTCACTGGCAGCCGAGGGGCGATCCGAGATCGCAATCAAAGAACATGATCAGATCGTTAGAGCGATTGCTGCGGGCGATGGAGATGCTGCCTACGCTGCACTCAAGTCCCACATTTCCAAGGCATTTGTGACCCGGTTGAAGTCGGACGCAGCGGCTGCGGAAAAGGGTTAGACCTGCTCGTCTGAAAAGCCATGAGCGGTCTTGTCCCAGTAGAATGGCTTCAAGGCAAGCTCGTAGGCCGCTTTGAAGGCCGCCGCAGTCGCAAGCGGGAAGTACAATGGCATAAACACCGCCCATGGCATCAAGTGGCGTAGATGCGGCTTGGACACTGCGATCAAAGAAGCGGACAAGTTAATCACCTCGCAGGCAATGAAGGTGTAGATCAGTGTCCAAGTTGTTGTGTGATCCAAAGCTCCGAGCATCGGGTGGGTGAAACCGAAAGGCAGCAGCCAGAAAGACCAAAGCAGCGGTGCCAATAGAAATTGGCTGATAGACGCCAAAAAGAAGATCTGAAAGCCCGCAAACTGGCGCATACCAAGCTCTTTCCACAGGCGAAACGGGCGGCGCATGTGTACGATATAAGTCACCATGTAGCCCTTGATCCAGCGCGACCGTTGCTTGATCCAAGGCCATGTATGACAGTTCGCTTCCTCCATTGTGGTGGTTGGAACCAGCTCGGTCCGCCAACCGTGGCGGGCGAGTCGGATGCCGAGATCCGCATCTTCGGTCACGTTATGGGCGTCCCAAGCGCCGATCTCGTCCAGTGCGTGACGCCGCACAAAGAGCGTGGTCCCCCCCAAGGGAACGGCGAGTCGCAACGCGGACAGACCGGGTAGAATCAAACGGAACCAAGCAGCGTATTCTGTGGTGAAACACCGCGAGAGCCAGTTGTCGCGCGGATTGTAGTAGTCAAGGCAGCCCTGAAGACAGACGACGTCCGGTGGTGCCGCATCGAACGCTGCTGTGATTTTCAGAAGTTGATCCGCCTCGGGGGCGTCTTCGGCGTCATAGATCCCGACAATGTCGCCACGACAGAAGTCCAAGGCATAGTTTAGCGCTCGGGGTTTTGTTTTCGGGTGTCCATCCGGCACAACGATGACGCGGTAACCTTGGGGCAAGGGCTGCGCTAGGGCGATGGCGCTCCGCGTCTCGTCATCGTTTTCTTCGACCACGAAGAGGACGTCCAATTTTTCCCTAGGGTAGTCCAGACGCTTCATCCGTCGGACGAGACGCGCGGCGATGCGCTCTTCTTTGTGCAGTGGGACCATGATGGACACCACGGGCAGGTCTTTGAGGGGCAGAGGCGATTGCTTGCCCAAACGGCGTGGCGACACGAGCGTCGCCGTGACACAAAACGCCTTGAGCAGGGTCACGCAGATCAGGGTAAAGATACACCAAGCGGTCACCACCAACGCAGCGGTCGACGGCCACGTCAGGGCAAATGTGATTCCGGAGATCGTCAGCAAAGGCATTTGCAGCCGGTTTCGCGGCGAGAGGTTTGCCAATCGGCGGCAACTCAACTCTTCGGGGACCCGTGCCTCGGCACGGCGCGCCAGTGAAACGCCTAGTTTCTCGTGCTGCAAAGCCTCGATTTCGGCCGCAGGTGTGACGACAAAGGTCAGCGGACCCGCATCCTGCAATTTGTCTCTGAGGAACGCGACACTCGCCTGCGTTTCAACTGCGATCATACCGGGTTGGCCCAGGGGAATCGCATGGCAACGGACCCAGTCTTGCGGTGGCAGGAGCTCGCAAATGGAGGCGGTTGTTTTTGCAGAGGATTCTGGCGCGGGTACCTTTTGGAAAAGGGTCGCGGCAGTCTGTGCAAAGTGCTCGGACATGAAAATGCTCTCCTCACCAAGTGAGAAGAGCATGGCTTTATTATCTTAATGGGCGGTTAATTTGCCCTTAGATTTAGGCTTTGCGCGCATCCATCGCTTCGGCGAAACGCTCGAAGAGGTAGAAGCTGTCCTGCGGGCCGGGGCTTGCCTCGGGGTGGTGCTGGACGCTGAATATGGGCTTGCCTTCGACCTCGATACCGCAGTTCGACCCGTCGAACAGCGACACATGGCTTTCCACAACACCTGCGGGCAGGGTCTGTGTGTCGACGGTGAAGCCATGATTCATCGAAGTGATCTCGACCTTGCCGGTCTTGTTCTCTTTGACCGGGTGGTTCGCACCGTGGTGGCCGTGGTTCATCTTGACGGTCTTGGCACCCAGCGCCAGTGCCAGCATCTGGTGGCCAAGGCAAATGCCGAAGACAGGCAGGTCAGCTTCGAGAACCTTTTTGATCGCGGGCACGGCGTATTCGCCGGTTGCTGCCGGATCGCCGGGGCCGTTCGACAGGAAAACGCCATCGGGGTTATGAGCCAGAATCTCTTCGCCGGTTGCCGAGGCGGGCAGGACCGTCACGTCACAGCCAGCGGAGGCAAGGCAGCGCAGGATGTTGCGTTTGGCGCCGAAATCTATAGCGACGACCTTGTGCTTGGGGGCTTCTTGCTTGGCGTAGCCTTCGGGCCATGCCCAACGCATCTCGTCCCAGCGATAAGACTGCGCGCAGGTCACGTCTTTGGCCAGATCGAGGCCAACAAGGCCTTTGAATGCGCGGGCCTTGGCAACCAGAGCTTCAATGTCGAAGTTGCCTTCGGGATCGTGGGCCAGAGCAACGTGCGGGGCGCCTTGCTGGCGGATCGCGCGGGTCAGGCGGCGGGTGTCGATGCCACCGATCGCGATGCGGCCGCGCTTGGCGAGCCATTCGCCCAATGTTTCAACCGAACGCCAGTTGCTGGGTTCGGTGGGGTCCCATTTCACAACCATCCCTGCGGCCACCGGATCACCGGTTTCGTCGTCTTCGGGGGTCGCACCGGTGTTCCCGATATGGGGGAAGGTAAAGGTCACGATCTGGCCCGCATAGGACGGGTCGGTCATGATTTCCTGGTAACCGGTCATGGCAGTGTTGAAGCACAGTTCGGCTTCGGTCACTCCGGTCGCACCGAAGCCTTTGCCATAGAAAATGGTCCCGTCTGCAAGGGCCAGACAGGCGGTCGGGCGGGCAGGGGCGTGGGCGCTGCTGGGCATCGGCTCTCTCCTTGGGGACAAATCGGGCGACACATAGGCCCGCACGCGTCAGCGGTCAAGCAGAATGGGTCAAAATAGCGCCTATGCAGAGCGCTAACAGCGAAGGTAGACATATGTCGGGTGAACTCTTATATGAGCGCACTTGTGCAAGCCCCTGGGATGGGAATGATTTAATGGAACTGCGTAAAAAGATTGGCGCCGCACTCAAGGACGCCATGAAAGCAAAAGACGCCACACGGCTGTCGACGCTGCGCCTGATCAATGCGGCCATCAAGGATCGCGAGATCGCGCTGCGTGTCGATGGCGAAGAAGCCGTGATCTCGGAAAGCGAAATTCAGGCGATTCTGGCCAAGATGGTCAAGCAACGTCAGGAAAGCGCTAAGACCTATGAGGAAGGGGGCCGACTCGATCTGGCTCAGTCCGAAGAGGCGGAAATCGAGATCATCGAAGAGTTTTTGCCCCGCCAGTTGGATGAGGACGAAACCAAGGCGGCGATCGACGCAGCCATCGCCGAGAGCGACGCGTCCTCGATCCGCGACATGGGCAAGGTCATGGGCCTGCTCAAAGAGAAATACATGGGGCAGATGGACTTTGGTCTGGCTGGTCCGCAGGTGAAGGCCCGTCTGTCGGCCTGACTTATTTGAGGGATTTGCGTGGCAAATCCCTCAACGCCTCCGGCGCGGGAGTATTTTTTCCAAGAAAGAGATCAGTCGAGCGCGAAGTCCTGACGGATTCGTGCCAGCGTTTCTGGGTCCGTGACCTCGAAGCGTTCGGAAAAGCGTTGCTTAAAGCTCACGCGGCCGCGGCGGGCGCCGAAGTTTTCGCCGTGGTTGAGCAGGTAGAGCGCTTTGGGACCGCTGAGCGGCGTCAGCGGGCGGCCTGCGAGTTTTGCCAGATAGGGGAACATGCGGTGTTCGTGCTGCGTCGACTCTCGGATACGCGCTGTTTCGGCGTTCGGGTCTGAGGTGAAGTCGAAGGGGAGTGCCGCACAGCTGCCACAGAGTTTCCAGAACGGTTTACGCAGGGGCTGCGCCGCGCTGGCAGGGGCGGCGAGGGCGATGCGATTGTTGCCCACGTCAAACACGTAGCCCTGGCTCATCAGATAACCGCCTGCCGCGCGTCGGGTGTGCATTTCTTCGACCAATGTCGGATGCGCGAGATCATCTGCATCAAAGGTCATGGCGTAGCCTTGGGCGATCCCAAGGGTCGGAAGGGTGTCGCAGAGCTGCCTCAGCTTGGCCCATTTGTCATTGCCTTCGATTTCTTCGGTGAAGGGGACAAAGGTGATGCGGGCATCATCGGGCAGGTCGGGGCTGGTCTGGCCGCAAATCAAAACACGCCAGTTCGGATCTGTCTGTGCGATGAAGCTGCGTAGAGTGGCAGTCAGGCGCTGGCATACCGCCTGCCAGTCGCCCACGTGGTGCGGGCCGACCAGCGGTATGAGAAAGACTGAGGTCGGGTTTTCTGAGGGGCGTGCGGATTTCAGGCTGCGTAGGGTCAAAGCCGCGCGCTCAGAGGCCTGAAGGTCGGAGTTTTTGAGTAACAGGTCAGGCCCAAACAGGCGCGCCGCGGTCAGCAGGCTGAAGCGGCGCATTTTCGGTGTGGCAGGAACCTGGGCCATAGACGGGCTTTCTATTGTTTGCGCGCCGCGCGCGGAAGGGCGAGGAGAAGCTCCGAGTAGAGCTCTTTGCGCTCGTCTTCGCTCAGAAACGCTCCGATCTCAACCTCTCTGCTATTGCCCTTGAGGGTAACATAGTTCGGAACGGGGCCGCCGCGCGGGTGCAGGCTGACTTTGGCCCAGTAGATATTGCAGGTCCACGAACTGGTTTTTCCGGTCTTGTCGCGGTGCAGCAGATCCACCCGTTCCGGCCAGAGGGTCATCGTCTCGATCACATCTCCGTCGCGGTAGCTGCGTTGAAGCAGGTACCACATCAGGCCCATGGCGATCACGATAAAAGGCAGCAGCCCCCACATCACCGGTGATCCGATCATTGCGATCAGGGGTAGGGCGATGAACGCCGAAGTGATCGCAAAGAAGGTCACAAACCCTTTGCGGGGCAAAGAGCGGTAGGGCCAGAGATGGAGTTCGGCCAGCGGCCCCTCGGACTCTGTCGGGGTGTCGGGAAGTTCTTTGACCCATTCGTACGGCATCAGGACCTCTGCAGCTTGGAGGAACGAAAAAGGCCCGGACAGTGTCCGGGCCTTTGAAGGTCTATGGGATCAAGCCCGGGATTAGTGGGCGTGGCCCTTGTCCCAGTCTTCCTGCTTCGGCAGCTGCTCGAAGGTGTGCTCGGGCGGCGGCGAGGGCAGGGTCCATTCCAGAGTATCCGCGTACTCGTTCCAGTAGTTCGCGCGGGTCTCTTTCTTGCCGTAGAACAGCGAGTAGAACATCACGCCAAAGAAGAACAGGAACGAAGCAAAGGCGATGAATGCGCCGATTGACGAGATAGTGTTCCAGAAGGCGAACGCTTCGGGGTAGTCGATGTAACGGCGGGGCATGCCCTGACGGCCCAGGAAGTGCTGGGGGAAGAAGGTCAGGTTTGCGCCGACGAACATCGCCCAGAAGTGCAGCTTGCCGGCCCACTCGGGGTACTGGCGACCAGTCACTTTGCCGAAGTAGTAGTAGATACCGGCAAAGATACAGAACACCGCACCCAGCGACATCACGTAGTGGAAGTGCGCAACCACGTAGTAGGTGTCATGGTATGCACGGTCCAGACCTGCCTGCGACAGGACAACACCGGTCACGCCACCAACGGTGAACAGGAACAGGAAGCCCAGCGACCATAGCATCGGGGTTTTGAACTCGATCGAGCCGCCCCACATGGTTGCCAGCCAGCTGAAGACCTTCACGCCGGTGGGAACCGCAATAACCATGGTGGCCATCATGAAGTAGGACTGCTGACGTAGGCTCATGCCGACGGTGTACATGTGGTGCGCCCACACGACGAAGCCGAGAACACCGATCGCAACCATCGCGTAGACCATCGGCAGGTAGCCGAAGACGGGCTTGCGCGAGAAGGTCGCAATGATGTGGCTGATCAGGCCAAAGCCGGGCAGAATGATGATGTACACTTCGGGGTGACCGAAGAACCACAGGATGTGCTGGTACAGGATCGGGTCGCCTCCGCCAGCAGGCTGGAAGAAGGCGGTGCCGAAGTTACGGTCGGTCAGCAGCATGGTGATCGCGCCGGCCAGAACGGGCAGCGACAGAAGGATCAGCCACGCGGTGACGAACACGGACCATGCGAACAGCGGAACCTTGTGCAGGGTCATGCCGGGCGCGCGCATGTTCAGGAAGGTGGTGATGATGTTGATCGCACCGAGGATCGACGACGCACCCGATACGTGAACCGCAAAGATTGCGAGGTCCATCGAGTAACCGGCTTCGTTGGTCGACAGAGGCGCATACAGTACCCAGCCAACACCCGAACCCAGCTGGTCGTTACCGCCCGGAGACAGGAGCGACGCAACACCCAGCGCGGTACCGGCAACATAGAGCCAGTAGCTGAGGTTGTTCAGACGGGGGAACGCCATATCCGGAGCACCGATCTGCAGCGGCATGAAGTAGTTGCCAAAGCCGCCGAACAGCGCGGGAATAACGACGAAGAACATCATGAGGATGCCGTGATAGGTGATCATCACGTTCCACAGGTGTCCGTTCGGGGTACACGTTGCATCGCTCGCAAAGAAACGTGCGCCCTCAAGGCACATGTACTGAACGCCAGGATGCATCAGCTCCAGGCGCATATAAACGGTAAAGGCGACCGAGATCAGACCTACAAACGCCGCGGTAATGACGTAGAGGATCCCGATGTCCTTGTGGTTGGTCGACATGAACCACCGGGTAAAGAAACCCCGGTTGTCTTCATGCTCGTGGCCTTGAATGGCTGCGTCCGCCATACTCTTGCCTCCTGCTGGTTAGACTTTGGGCGCAGAGGTTACCCCGCGCCCGGATTCCATTCGGTTTTTAGATTGCGACTTTAACTTCGGCAATGCACGACTTTGACGCAGATCAAAAAAATGTGGTCAAAGGTGTGGTCACATGTCGCAGTCGTGGATTATTCCACAACCGAAGCGAGATATGCTGCGATGTCCTCAGCGCTTTTGACGCGTTGCGCCGCCATTTTCGACTTGGCGCCATCGTCACCGGTGACCTCTTTCAGCCAAGCCGTGGGGTCAGGCAGGTAGGCTTCGAGGGTCTTGACGTCCCAGACAACGCCTGCTTCGCCTGCGGCGACAAGATAAGAGCTGTATTTGTAGCCTTCCAAAGTGCCGGCGGTGCGGCCCATCACGCCATAGAGGTTTGGGCCAACGGTGCTCTTTGCGCCGGCTTCCAGCTTGTGGCAGGCTTTACACTTACGGAATTCTTTCGCGCCCTTGTCGGCGTCGCCTTCGGCCAGTGCAGGTACGGCCAGAGCCAGAATGGTTGCAGCTGCGGTCAGGATGGTTTTCATGTCTCTTCCCTTTACGTTGCTTAAATTCAACAAAGCACACTTCCCCCCAGAAGTGCCAGTCATATCAGAAAAAGCAAATGCGACTTTTCGCTTAATTGCTTTCCAGTGGGGGAAACCGATCTTTGAAAGTACGTTCTAGGGCGACGTCCAGATCATCCATTGTGACAGGAAGTCCCAGGTCGACCAGACTGGTGACCCCGTGTTCACGAATGCCGCAGGGCACGATGCCGCCAAAATGGCTCAGGTCGGGTTCTACGTTTATGGAAATGCCGTGAAAACTGACCCACTTGCGCAGGCGGATGCCGATTGCGGCAATCTTGTCCTCGGGCTTGGCTCCCGTTGCGGTCAGGGGCTTGTCATCCCGAGTAACCCAGACACCGACGCGGCCTTCGCGGATTTCGCCCTTGACGTTGAACTCGTCCAGAGTGGCAATCACCCATTCTTCCAGATCTTTGACAAAGGCGCGCACATCATGCCCGCGCTTCCCGACATTCAGCATCACATAGGCCACGCGCTGGCCCGGCCCGTGATAGGTGTACTGGCCGCCGCGCTTGGTTGGGTAGACGGGGAAGCGGTCAGGGTCCGTCAGGTCCTCGAGCTTGGCCGAGGTGCCGGCCGTGTACAGCGGAGGATGCTCGACCAGCCAGATCAGCTCTTCGGCCTCACCTGCGGCGATCTGGGCTGCACGCGTCTCCATGAAGGTTTCGGCCTCTCGGTAATCAGTGAGACCTTCTGAAATTTTCCACTCGACCAAATGTACTCTCCGGATCGGTGCGGGCGTTAACCCTGTTTTAGGTTTCGGACGATGTGCGGACTTCCGGACTTTGTCCCAATTGCGATTCGCGGCATACTAGTCCCACGATTTTGAGGCGTCGAACCAATACCAAGTATTTTTTCAACTGCTTGCGTCTGACCCTTGTGGGTATTTGATTTTTGTATCCGCGTTCCGGATCTGATGCTGGCTTTTTCCGGAGGGCCAGATATGGCGAAATACTCCCTATCTGCTGGCGTGATTGCCGCAGTAGTTTCCTTGTCTCTTGGAACCAATGCACTCGCTGACGACAGTTTCGCACGTGGTCTTGTCGGCGGTATTATCGGCGGGGCGATCGCAAACAGTGTCGCTAACTCCAAGCCGCGTACGACCACAACCCAGAAAACCTACGTAAAACCGCGAACAAGCGGGATCTCCTCGGCCCAGCGGGAATCCAACCGAGAGGTGCAGCGCGCCCTGAACCATTTTGGTTTCCCCGCAGGCACCGCCGATGGCGTGCTCGGGTCCAAGTCCCGCGCTGCAGTCTCGCAATATCAGGCGCTTTTGTCTTTTCCCGTAGATGGCACACTCAATGACATTGAGCGCAACATACTTGTGACCGCGTACCAGCGTGCCATGATGGGCGGGCAGTACGTTACGCAAACCGTCTCGACCCACCCGATGGGCATGCGTGGGCTTTTGATGAAGCAAAAGGAAGAGGCACTCGGCGTTGGGGGCACGACGCAGATGTCCGGCAACTACGGCGGCCTGCCGCCCGAGGTCGCGCAAGCCGTGGACGAGATCGCCCGCAATTCTGGTGTCGAAGGCACAGCATTGATGCAGCGTGCAGGGTTCATCCAGCTGGCGGATATGAACAGGGATGGCAGAACCGACTACCTGATTGACACCTCGAAAAGTGGCTCTCAATTCTGGTGCAGTGCCCAAAGCTGTATCGCGCGTGTGTTTGCGTCGACACCGACGGGCTTTCAACAGAACGATTTTCAGGTGACGGGCCAAGAGCAGATCATTCCTGCCGCCTTCACATGCCAGCAAGGGAACTGTTCGCTGACCGATGTGGCCCCCCAGCCCGCTGTTGCCGCACCAGTCGCGCCTGTGGAACCAGAAGAGGCACTGCCAGAAACCGAGATGGCCTCGGCCACAGGTCCGGTGGTGCCGAATTTCTTTTCAGTGCCTGTGACGGCTGAGTCGATCAGCGCGGCGCCGTTCTGCTCCAAAATCGCGGTGAATACCGCCAAAGCGGGCGGCCCCGAGACGGCAGCCGCGATGACCAGCCCGGCCCAAGCCATTGGCGAGCAGTTTTGCATGTTGCGCGATATCACGATTGACCGAAGCGAAACGCTGCTCTCGAAAATTGAGGGCTTCACACCACAGCAGATCGCAGAGCAATGCGCGGGCTTTGCAGAGCACCTATCGCCAGCGATTACAGCCGCAGCAGCGGGCGAGCGTGATCAGGCGTTGGCAGCGACAACAGCGGTGCTCCAAGAGCTTGGTATGCCCCCAGAGCAGATCGTGGGAACCGCGCAGATCTGCCTAGGCGTTGGGTACCGGACTGACGCCATGCCTACAGCGATTGCATCGGCGCTGGCATTGTCGGCAGTAAACCTAGGCGCTTACGAAGAGATGGTCGGCCATCATCTGGCGACCGGAGTAGGAGGCACTATGCGTCCTGATTTGGCCGTGGCCTGGTATGACAAAGCTTTTGAAGCCACGCAGAAGGCCAGCGCAGAGCCACTTCGCGCGCCCGACGACGCAGAGGGGCAGACACTGGTCGTAGCTGCTTCGCACAAATTGACTGGGGCTGCAAAACCCAAACCGAACCTTATGGATTTCGGCGCAGCCGCCGGAGCGGCATCGCAATAAGGGCTGTTTTCGCGCCATACCCCCACGACGCGCGAAGGTCGGAAACAGCCTTCGCGCCTCTATCGAAAAAATATGGAAAAGGGTGAAAAATCCGCTTTTCATCTGCAGCGCGACTCGCTAAGAACCGCGCACCAAGTCAAGACAGTGCGGTCGTGGCGGAATTGGTAGACGCGCAGCGTTGAGGTCGCTGTGGGGTAACTCCCGTGGAAGTTCGAGTCTTCTCGACCGCACCATCTCTCTCCCGAGAATGTACTTCGATTGCACTCAAGCAATCCTGTTTTCGCGTTTAGTCCTGTGTTTCTTTACCGAATAGTCAAATAGAGTCGTCCAAGAAGATGACACGCTAGCCGACTTTCGATCAGGAATTCTATGAACGATACCGCCGAGCATGCACCGCTCAGAGCCACGTCTATTGCTGCGACACTTGAGGCCGAGATCATCACCGGTCAGATCACGGGCGGCACCAAGCTAGAAGAACAAAGCATCGGTGACAGATTCGGGGTGTCTCGGACCCCGGTCCGCGAGGCGCTTCATTTGCTGGCGGCGCGCGCCCTAGTCGAGCGTATCCCCTATCGTGGCGTGATCGTCGCCCAACTGGATCGGGGGCGGATCGAGCAATTGTTCGAAGCAATGGCCGAAACCGAAGCGATGTGTGGACGGTATGCGGCTGAACGGATGTCGATTGGCGAACGGGGTGCATTGCAATCCCTGCACGAAAAAATGCGGAGCCTTGCGTCCAACGGAGAATTCGCCGCTTACAAAGAGGCGAATACCGAGTTTCATAGACTGATATACGCGGGTTCTCACAACGTGGACATCATCGCGATGGCGGAGGCTATGTGGCAAAAGCTTGCACCGTTTCGTAGATCGCAACTCGGCCACGCTGAACGTGTTTCTCAGTCATGTCAGGAACACGAAGCGATTGTCCGCGCGATCGTGGATCGGGACAGAGGATCAGCGGATCTTGCGTTGCGCCGCCATTTGCTCGGGGCCGCTCAGGAATGTTTGGCGAAGATGCGCTAACCCTCGCCAGCCCTCGGCTGCTGAGTTAGCCTAGGTCCAAAGCAATTGGGGAGGGTGTAATGTCCATAGGAATCAAAGAACTGTTGGAGGAAGCGCGGCGAGAGGTCGTGTCGCTGAGCGTCCATGATGCCGATGCGAAGCGACAGACCTCCAACACGGTGTTCATTGACATCCGGGATGTGCGCGAATTGCAACGGGACGGTATGGTCAGCGGTGCGCGGCACGCGCCGCGGGGTATGCTGGAGTTCTGGATTGATCCGGATAGCCCCTATCACAAATCCTATTTCGCCGAAGACAAGACGTTTGTCTTTTATTGCGCGTCTGGTTGGCGGTCGCTTTTGGCTGCGCAGGTGGCGCAGCGTATGGGATTGCGCTGCGCGTCGATGGAGGGCGGCTTTGGCGCGTGGCGCGAGGCGGGATTGCCGACGGAACCTCGCGATTAGGGCAGGATCGACAGCCAGCCCCAGACGGTGATGATCGAGCCTGCTGTCGCCAGCAGCACGGCCGAGGCTGCCACACGACGCGCCCGTCCGTACATATTGGCAAAGAGGTAGGCATTGACGCCCGGCGCCATGGATGCGGTCAGGATCAGCGACCGTGTTTGATCGACGTTCAGGTTCTGCATGTGGCCAAGGGTCCACGAGATCGATGGGTGCACCACAAGCGAGACAAAGCAGACAAAAGCAATCGTCTTGAGGTCACCTTCGGGGCGGTAGCGGTAGAGCACACCACCAAGGCCAAAGAGCGCGACGGGAATGGCCGCGCGGATCATCATGTCGATCGCATCATTCAGCGGTGTCGGCAGGGTCAATCCGGTCAGATTCACAACCAGTCCCGTGCTGATGCCTAGGATGAGCGGATTGCGGAACATCGCCTTTAGGACTTTGGGGGCGATGACGGCGGGGCCAGCCCCTTGGGCGCGGGCGATCTCCATCGCGGTGATCCCAAGCCCGTAGCAAAAGGGCGAGTGCATTGCGATGATGGCGTAGTTGTTCGTCAGAGCCGCTTCGCCATAGGCGCGTTCGGTGATCGGAATGCCCAACAGCAGCGAGTTCGAGAACAGACAGCAGAACCCGATGGCGACCGAATCTTCCCAGTCCCGTTTGAACACGTAGCGCGCGACAAGCAGGCCAAGGATAAAGCCGCCGACAGCGCCACCGTAAAAACTGCTCAGCAGGCTAAAATCAAAGTTCGCCTTGAGGTCCAGTTGCGAGATGCCGCGGAACAGCAGGCAGGGCACTGCAAAGTTCTGGGCAAAGCGCATCACCCCGTCGACAGCACTGTCCGAGAACAGCTTGCGCCAAGTGACCAGATACCCGAAGCCAATGACGATAAAAACGGGGACAATGACTTCGAGCAGAATTTGCATTTAATCTGGATACCTTAGGACCATACCATCGTAAGCAGGGGATACATGGTCCGGGGTCTCCGCTTCAACGTCTGCGTAATCAAGATCGATATGCATATTCGTCAAAACGGCTGTGCGCGGTTTCACTTTGTCGATCCACTCTAGCGCTTTGTCGAGGTGCGCGTGGGTCGGGTGGGGCTTGCGGCGCAGGGCGTCGACGATCCAGCATTCCAGCCCATCCAATGCAGGCCATGCATCGGCATAAATCTCTGAAACATCAGGGAGGTACGCGATGTCCTTAATGCGGAACCCGAGGGCGTCGATGCTGCCATGGGCGACTTTGAAAGGGGTCAGTGTCACGTCACCGCCCGCGCCAGAGATCGTCACGGGTCCTTTGATTGTGTGCATGTTCAGGATCGATGGATAAGGCGAGCCCTCTGGCTGCACGAACGCATAACTGAACCGAGTGAGCAGGCTGTCTTGGGTGTCGCCATCTGCCCAAACGTCCAGCTGATGCCCAAGGTTAAAGACCACTTGGCGCAGGTCGTCGAGCCCGTGGACGTGGTCCGCATGGGCGTGTGTGTAGACAACGCCGTCCAAAGTCCCAGCACCAGCGCCGATCAGCTGCGCCCGCATGTCGGGCGTTGTGTCGATTAGAACACGGGTGATGCCGTCTTCGGTTTCCCGCTCGACCAAGAGCGAGCAGCGGCGGCGGATGTTCTTTGGGTTCTCTGGGTCGCATTCGCCCCAGTGCCCACCAATGCGGGGCACCCCGCCGGACGACCCACAGCCCAGAATGGTAAAGCGCAGCTCGGCCATTTACGCGGCCTCTTGATAGGCCACGACCTTGGAAAACAGGCGCTCGAAGTTGGCTTGGGTTGCTGCCGCAAAATCTTCGTAGCTGATGCCGAAAGCCTCGGCACCCTTTTGCGCGGTGTGCACGGTAAAGGACGGCTCATTGCGCTTGCCGCGATAGGGCGGCGGCGCCAGATAAGGGCTGTCGGTTTCGACCAGAATGCGGTCCAAGGGCGCGGCGGCAAAGATATCGCGCAGGTCTTGGCTTTTGGGGAAAGCGGCGATGCCGGACATGGACAAGTAGAACCCCAAATCCAAAGCCGCACGGCCCAGTTCCGCAGAACTGGAGAAGCAGTGCATCACGCAGTCATAGGCGCCGTTCTTATATTCCTCGGTCAGGATGCGCGCCATATCCTCGTCTGCGGAGCGCGCGTGGATGATCAGGGGCAGGCCGCTCTGGCGGGCCGCAGCGATGTGGATGCGCAGGCTCTCTTGCTGCACCTGCGCGCTTTCGGCCGTGTAGAAATAATCCAGACCCGTTTCGCCAATGCCCACCATTTTCGGGTGCTTTGTGAGCTCCAGAATTTGGTCCACTGTCATGGGGGGATGTTCTGCCGCACTCATGGGATGGACGCCAAAGGTATAGAATACCTGCGCATAGGTCTCAGCGATTTGGCGAACGCGGGGCTCGTTCTCGAGTTTCGTGCAAATCGACACCATCCGAGTGACCCCAGCGCCGAGGGCGCGTTCGACGATCTGATCCAATTCGCCGTCGAAATCGGGGAAATCCAGATGGCAGTGACTGTCGGTGATTTCTGCTGTCGCGCTCATGCTCCACCCGCTGCCGTTCTGTTCATATGAAACAGCGTATCTAGGATGAGCGCGGAAGGGTCAAGGTTCACTGCCCGTCCGTGACGGAAACGTGCCAGGATGTCTTGCGCCTGATCGGCCCATTTGCGCGCTGCCCACGCATCGGGCGCAAGCTTCGCAAAGACCTGCGTTTCATGGCCGGTGGCGGGCATTGGGGCAGGGACGCCAAGGCTGCCCTGTCGCGCCATACGGGCGATGGCCAGATCGAGCAGGGTTTCGAACAGCTCTAACTTGGCGTCATTGCCGCGCGCGGCCAGATGGTCAGCGAGCTTGATCGCTTGGGGCTGATCAAGGCGCGGCATCGTGTCCATCAGACTGATCAGTTGTTCGTAGAGTTTCAGCCCGTCCAGCCGGATCAAGCGCATTGCTCCGCCGACTGACCCTCCGGATAAAGTTGCGAGCGCGGCGGCATCGTCTACGGGTTCTGCACCTGCTTGGGACAGGGCCGCGGTCATGTTCACCGCATCCAGCGGACGCAGGCGCAACTCGCGGCAACGCGATCGGATGGTCGGCAACAAGCGCGAGGGTTGGTGCGAGACCAAGAGGATTGTGGTGCGGGCAGGGGGCTCCTCTAGCATTTTGAGGATCGCGTTGGCGGCCTGAACGTTCATGTCGTCGGCGGCGTCCACGATGACCACGCGGCGGCGGCCATCCACTGCGGACATGCCAAAGAACCCGTGCAGTTTGCGCACTTCGTCCACGGTGATCATGGATTTCAGCTTTTTGGTTTTATCATTCCAGCCACGGCGCAACAGGAATAGGCCGGGTTCAGACAGGGCAACGACTTGCTGAGCGACCGGATCTTCGGGAGAGACGCGCATCGTCGTGGGCGGGGGCGGCGCACCGAAAAGCCCGCCGTCATCCTCAAGCGGTTGAGACAATAGGAACTTGGCGATCTGCCAAGCGAGTGTCGCTTTGCCGACCCCTTGTGGGCCGCTGATCAGCCAACCATGGTGCAGGCGTCCGCTGTTGAAGGCATCCAGAAAGGCTTGCTCTGCCTCGGGGTGCCCTATCAAAGTTTCGGTTTCGCGCGGGTGCGGGGCGCCTTCGACGCGGTCTGCCTCTGGGATCAGGTCGTTTTCGGGGACTTCGACCGCTCTCATGAACGGGCCTCGTCGTAATGGGCGCGGATGTCTACGCTGACGGCTTCAATCGGTTGGTCGCCGTTGACGACGCGAAAGCGGTTGGGAAACTCAGCGGCGAGCGCCAGAAAGCCATCGCGCATTTTCTGCTGGAGCTCAACGCCCATGCTCTCAAACCGCTCTTCGGCCCCTTGCCGACCAAGCGCGCGGCTCAGGCCCACTTCGGGCGGCATGTCTACTAGGATCGTCAGGTCGGGCTCGCGTCCGATCATCAGGTCGTGCAGGGTGTCGACCTTGGCACGCAGATCGCCACGGCTCAGGCCCTGATACATGCGCGTGCTGTCAGCAAAACGGTCGCAGATCACGGTGGCGCCTCGTTCCGTCGCGGGATTAATGACCCGCTCCAGATGGTCGCGGCGCGCCGCAGTAAAGAGCAGCAGCTCTGTCTCGGCGCTCCATCGATCCTTGTCGCCTTGCAGGACAAGTGCGCGGATTTCCTCGGCCCCCGCGCTGCCACCGGGTTCACGTGTCAGGATGACTTCCTGACCTTCGGTCTTCAGTTCCTCGGCCAAGAGACGGGCCTGAGTGGACTTCCCCGACCCGTCAATGCCTTCGAAGGTGACGAAGAGCCCCTTCGGGGCAGCTGTCTGTGCCATCAGTTTGCGGCAGCCTCGGCTTGTTCATTCAACTTGCGCAGCAGAACCTGCGCGGCGGTGCGAACGCGGCCCGCAAAGCCAGCGCGGGCCACACTGCGATCCGCGACCAAGGGCAGGCGGCGTTCGGGCAGACCTTCGGGGTGCAAAACCAGTTCGGCCAATTGCTGGCCTTTGGTGATCGGTGCCTCGACAGGGCTGTCGTAGATGACTTCTGCAGGGATTTCATTGCCCGCGAGGACAGGCAGCAGCAATAGCACGTCCTCACGCGGTACGAGGTTAACGCTGGTTTCGTTGCCCATCCATACCTTGGCTGTGGCCAAAGGGGCCGTAGGCTCCGTGATATGGCGTTCGGCAAACTGGCGGAAGGCCCATGTGGCAATCCGCTCTGCCTCTTCTGCGCGCTGCGCCTGCGAGGCCAGACCGCTCATGGCAAAGATCACGCGGCGTTCGCCCTGTTTGGCCGACCCGACCAGACCATAGCCCGCCTCTTCGGTGTGGCCGGTTTTCAGGCCATCAGCCCCGATGTTCAGACGCAGCAAGGGGTTGCGGTTTCGTGTGTTTTGCGGCGCGCGGCCATCGAACGCGAACTCTTTCTGCGCAAACAGGGGATAATACTGCGGGAAGTCCTGCATCAGGCGATCGGACAGCACCACCAGATCCTTCATGCTCATGCGGTGACCGGGTGCGGGCCAACCGTTCGAGTTCGCAAAGGTCGAGTTGGTCAGGCCAATCTGCTTGCCCCGCTCGGTCATCATGCGGGCAAAACCAGCTTCGGTTCCGTCAGGGGACAGGGCCTCGGCCAGAACGGCACAGGCGTCATTGCCGGACAGCACGATCACGCCGCGGATCAGATCCTCGACCGCGACACGATCTGTGGTGTCCAAAAACATGGTTGATCCGCCATAGCCCATGGCGTGCTGGGATACAGGCAGGCGCTCGTTCAGAGTGAGGCGCCCGTCACCAAGCGCCTCGAAAGTCATATAAAGCGTCATCAACTTGGACATTGACGCCGGAGGCAGGGCCTGATCGGCATTTTTTGCCAGCAGCACCGTCCCTGTCGTCTGGTCAAAGACATAGGCCGCCCGCGCCTGCGTATCGAACGCAAAGGCGGGCAGGGCGGTGGAGGCCACAAGGGCTGCTATCATCAGCAGATTACGCATTACAATTTCCTCTGGTCGGAGGTCAGTCTTTTACAGAATAGGCGTCCGCAAATCCGGCCGCTTTCACTTTGCTGAGAGTTTCGGCCCGATCTGCCGCAGTCATGGCAGGCCCAACAACAACGCGCCAAAAGGTCTTGCCCTTGATCGAGGATTGGTTGACCTCGGTCTCAAGGCCCAAATTGCGCATCTGCTCGGCCGTACGGTTCGCATTGGCTTGAATGCTGAAAATACCGATTTGGACATAAGGCTTGCTCAGCGGGCTCTGGGCTGGTGCAGGTGTAGGTGCCACAGGCGCTGCTGGGGACGGTGCGTCAATCGCTGCCGAAGCTGCCTCAATCGGATCAAGAGGAGTGGTCTCTACATCACCCGGCGCGGCGATCTCTGCAGGCGCAGGATCGGCCGTCACAGCAACAGTCTCGTCGCCCGCCGTTTCCTCGCGGCGTAGCGCAGTGACTGTGATGTCGGCGGGGGCACCAGCTAGCATTCCCAAAGCCTCTGCCGCATCGGAAGAGACCTCAATTCGCGGGCCAGGGTTGGTGCGCTCGCGGCGGAAGAGTGCGCCGATCACGAACGATCCGTTGCTTTCATTCCGAATGATCACGCGTTCGGGTTCTTTGACATCGGGGTGTGCAACCCAGACGCCACCAAGGGAAGGGCGGCCGTCCCACAGTCCCTTTTCGCTGACCTGAAAGACATCGGGTGCTTCCACATCCCGCTCTACCCGGCGCGATGTCTGCGCGCCAGACACGGTTGTCGCGCCGTCGTCTTTCTTTGCCAGAGGGTTGATGCCCTCCATGCACCCGGCGACGAGCGAAAGCGCCGCGATCCCAACCAAGGTTCGTGTCATCATAAAACGAGCCATTCAGAACTGCCCTCTGCCTGCGGCGTCTTTGCGCGCCGCCCTTTTTGTTAAACGCTTGGCGGCGAGCCAAGCCAAATCTGGCGCAACTGTAATGAATGCCTTTGGACTTGGGAAGGCTCGCGGACACGTTGAGCATAATTTCACCAAGCGATTGTCGCGTAACAGGTCTTTTCGAATCGAGATCTTCAATGTAATCCGGCCTGACCACGGAGGTTTGGCAGAGTGGTCGATTGCGGCGGTCTTGAAAACCGTTGGGCGTGAGAGCGTCCCCAGGGTTCGAATCCCTGAGCCTCCGCCATTTCCTTTTGGAAATGCGAGACAAATCAAGATCTTAAGGCATTCCTTGGAAGTCCAGCCCCACGCTGAACCCCACAGTTTTCTTGAGCTTTTGTGACTCCTTAAGAGCACTCGTGAGACAAAAAACTGTGGAGCTGCCGCTGAATTTTATGTTCTTCAGCGACTCCATCAGCTCCACACTGATTGATCTCGAGGCATCCGGCTCAACAGAGACTGAGCCATCCCCCAATTTTGGCTAAAGACGTGTGAGGCCATAGGGGCTATGATAACTGCCTGGCTTGGCCATCGAGGCGTTTAGCCTATCGCTGTCGAATGTACTGGTTTGGCTTAGATAGTATCTTTGCTAAGTTGTTGAGACGGCAAGAGGTGGTCCTGAAACTTCGACCAGTTTGCGGTGTCAACGGCGGAGTAAAATTCGGCCATTGTGGCGGAGCAAAAGTCGGCCAGTTTGGGGCGAGCGCCTTGGAGCGTGCGGCCCTCATATAGCAAGCCCGGTCCAAGGCGCATTGGCCGTCAGGCCAATTCTGTGAGGT
>NZ_JBGFGN010000091.1:0-323 GCF_041224595.1 Donghicola sp. XS_ASV15
CGAACAAGCTGGCCTTTTAGAGCACCCATCGTTAACAAATGGCGATACAGGTATTGCGTACGGTTCATCAATTGGCTCTACTGCGCCGCTTATTCCATTTGGCCGCATGATGGACAGTGGCGAAATGACGGGTGTTACAGCAACGAGTTATATTCAAATGATGGCCCATACCGCGCCAGTTAACGTGGGCGTATTTTTTGGTTTAAAAGGCCGTGTTATTACGACAAGTTCGGCATGTACATCAGGTTCACAAGGTTTGGGCTATGCTTTTGAGGCGATTAAATTTGGTCGACAAAAGCTAATGGTGGCAGGTGGCGCAGAAG
>NZ_JBGFGN010000093.1:0-311 GCF_041224595.1 Donghicola sp. XS_ASV15
TCGTGGGAGAGTAGGTCACCGCCAAACCTAATAAAATCTCGTAAAAAAATGATATCTCTCTAAAACGATCACAAAATTCCTCAGCTGAAATTTACTATATCCGCTGAGGGCGATAGCGGCCTCAAAAAGCACTCCGTGCAATAGGCCAATAAGCGTCGCGGGATGGAGCAGCCCGGTAGCTCGTCAGGCTCATAACCTGAAGGTCGTAGGTTCAAATCCTACTCCCGCAACCAAATTTACCGCACTCACAATATAAATGACTTGGCCCTCCGGCCCCTTGAAGCCGATGCCGTCGCACCCGTTGCAAGGGT
>NZ_JBGFGN010000094.1:0-249 GCF_041224595.1 Donghicola sp. XS_ASV15
CGGCTGCAGGCACCGCCGTCCCAAGCCCCTTCGAGGCCCTCGAAGGCTTGGACGATGACGACGCGCCTCCTTCGGAACACGTGGTCTCAGACGATGCGGACGCGCTTCCGCTCGACGCTGAAGCTACGGGCGGAGAAAACACCCCAGCCCCAGGGGAAACCGACAAGGAGACTGTGGCAGAAGAGCCAGCGCAGGACACCCTCGAGGCCACGCCCGCGGATCCCTTTGCCGCCCTCGCCGATCTCGGAG
>NZ_JBGFGN010000095.1:0-369 GCF_041224595.1 Donghicola sp. XS_ASV15
TGCTCCTCCTCCGCGCCCCCAAGGGCAGCAAACGGGTCATCGTCTGCGCTGAATGCTGCGAAGGGATCTGCGTCGGTTTCTTCAGTGGCGTCCATGTCGAGCGCGTCGTGGGCTTGGGCTGTTTCGGAAGCGTGATCTTCCGGCAAGGGTTCGGCCTCGTCCTCCCCAGGCTGGGTGCCATCTTGGGAGTCGATGTCATCGGCGAACGCGGCCATTCCGCCTGCGGCAAGGCGGGCGAGCTGTGCGTTGCTGTCTTCTGCATCGGGCTTGGCCACCTCGAAGGGCGCAAACATGTCGTCGTCTGCGCCGGTAGCCTCCTGCGTGTCTGGCTCTCCGAGATCGGCGAGGGCGGCAAAGGGATCCGCGGGC
>NZ_JBGFGN010000114.1:0-34734 GCF_041224595.1 Donghicola sp. XS_ASV15
ACGATCCACACGCTTCCATACCGACCAAACAGGGCGGCAGCCTCTCAAAGAAGGCAAGCAGCTTCTCCCGCTTTATGGCCCTATTGAAAATGACCCGACCATTCTCCGAAATGCCGTGAACCTGAAAAACATCCTTGGCCAGATCAAGGCCTACTGTCTTAACTGTCATTGAGTGGCTCCTTTCCTAGCAGTCATTGATAGCTGCACTTTGGCACATTCGATGCCGGTGGAGCAGGAGCCACCCACCTCATCCGTAATGGGATGTACCGGCTGCTTCACCCAGCAGGTTAGGCTGTGCCTATTTCTGCCAGTTGGAGGAGTAGCATGGAAAAGAAGGCATTCGATCAGCTGATGTCCATCGGGATCGACATCGGCAAAGATACGTTCCACCTCGTCGGGTTTGACCGGGATGGCCAATTGGTGTTGCGCAAGCAGATCAAGCGGTTGGCCCTCGTCGCGACATTCGAGAAGTTGCCGCGATGCATCGTCGGGATGGAAGCAAGCCTGAGCGCCCATTTCGTCAGTCGTACCCTGCGCAAGCTCGGCTTCGAGCCGCGCATCATCCCCGCAATCTACGTGAAGCCTTTCATCAAGGGACAGAAGAACGATTACAACGACGCCGAAGCCATCGCGGAGGCGGCGCTCCGCCCGAACCTGCCGATCGTGCCTGAGAAGAGCCAGGACCAGCTCGACCTGCAGGCCCTTCATCGGGTCCGGTCGCGACTGGTGTCACGCCGGACCGCGACCATCAACCAGATCCGCGCCTTCTTGATCGAACAAGGGATCACAGTGCGCAAAGGGCTTCGGGCTTTGAAGAACTCCTTTGAGGTGATCCTCGAGGAACGCAAAGACGAGATCTCGCCGCGCATGCGGGCCATCCTGATTGGCCTGTATGGCGATTGGCTCTGGTTGGACGATCGGATCGAAACCGTTTCGAAGGAGATCGAACAGATCAGTCGGACCGAGGAAAATTGCGTCAACGTCATGACCATCCCTGGTATCGGGCCGATGATCTCGACGGCCATGGTTGCGGCAATTGGCACGGGAGAGGCATTCGGGCGCGGACGGGATTTCGCCGCATGGGTCGGCCTGGTTCCCAGGCAATACAGTACAGGCGGGCGAACGGTTCTGGGGCGCATTTCCAAACGCGGCAGCCGATACTTGCGAATGCTCTTCGTTCAAGCCGCGAAGGTCATTCTGATGCGCGCCAATCGATGGCCGGATTTCAGCTTCGGCGATTGGCTGACCCGGGCATCGGAGAGGATGAACAGGAACAAGCTGGCCGTGGCGCTGGCCAACAAGTTGGCACGCATGGCCTGGAGCATCCTGAGACACAGAACCGCGTTTGACGCACCACGAGACGAGGTCGCTGTCGGCATCTGAGCCGAGACGGCCCAAAGGAGTTCGCGACAGATCGAAAGCATGGAACGGAACAATTACGCCCCCAGAATCTGACGGCCCAAACGGTCATCATGCACCTTGCCGGTAATGAGATCACGGCGCGTGCGTAACCCCAACAAGGCCACGACCCGCGTGTCGATCAACAGGCCCGATACATATGAGCGACTTCCGAGATCATGCCAGAAATCATTTGCGAACAGCAGCCGGTACATACATGTGGGCCGAAATTGCCTAACCACCTACAGGCCTGAGTTTTCCCAGAGCTTTGTGTGCAGCGCAACATCTGCAAGATGGTCTTCGAGGGTTTTGCCCGTCATCCGCTTACGGGGCTTGAGGTCGTGATCTCCGTCTTCGAGCCAGTGCAGTGTGACCGCATCTGACAGGGCGTACGTCTCGACGTCTTCCTGCGTGCCGAAGGGATCGCGGGTGCCTTGGCAGATGAGGGCGGGACAGGTGATGTCCGCGAGGTTCTCGCCGCGTCGATTGTCGGGCTTCTTCGGAGGGTGGAAAGGGAAGCCGAGGCACAGGAGGCCGTTGATCCGCCCCACATCATAGAGATCTTGGGCGATCAGACTGGCTACGCGGCCGCCCATGCTTTTGCCGCCGATGATCAGCGGGCCGTCGCAGGATAGCGCGTCGATCGCAGACAGGAATTCCGGTGCGTAGGTGTCTGCTTTTGCGGGCGGACGCTTGGAGCCGCCTGTGCGACGGGCGGCCATATAGCTGAATTCGAAGCGAGCGACGCGGCAGCCTTGGTCGGCCAGCCCCTCGGCAATCAGGTTCATCCAAGGGGTGTCCATCGGGGCGCCGGAGCCATGGGCGAGGAGGATTGTCGTCCTCCCTTTCTCATCCCCGTTCAGCAGGAACTCCATGGCGCCCTCCAGACAGGTTAGGCAGCGCTGGCGGCGCGCTCGGCTTCTTCGACGGCCAGTTCCGCCATCTTCAGGGCCGCCTCGCGGCTGCTGGCGACGGCGATGAACAGGCCGTTGTGGCAGAACTTGGCGCCCTTGACGCCGCTGGCTTCTTCTAACGTCTCGTCGGTCAGGCCTGCCCACGCCGCGGGCAGATCTGCGCGCTGCTCGAAGCTGTCACCGCTGATGCGGATACCGCCGATGGACCAATCATTGTCGCGCGGGTTGACCACGAACAGCAGATGATCCGCGCCCGCTGCATCGATGGCCGAGCGGAAGGGCATGCCCATGGGCAGCTCCAGAATGCGCGAGGTGCCCGCATCCGCGATGGCTTTGGTCACCATGGCTTCGGCACGGCGCTTGGCGGCTTTCTTAGCGATCGACGCTTCGACGAAGGCCCCTGCGATGGGCAGAGCCTTGGCAAAGGCCTGATCGTCCGCATCGGGGCTGCGGTTGTCAAAGACCGGTTTCAGGCTTTCGAGCAGCACAGAAATCGTTAGCGAGGTCAGAGGACCAGCGACCGACGGATTCATGGCGCCGTTGTCCATCAGGTCGATGGGCAGCACGAAGCTCTTTTCAAAGCTGGCGTGGATGTCTTCCAGATCCGTCTCGGGAATATCCAGCGCTCGCAGATAGTCCAGACCGAAGTGTTTCCAAATCAGGCCAAACGAGCTGTAGGGCTGCTCGTCTTCACGGGTCGGCACGGGACGCTGGTGGTGGTCAAAGATCCCCGCCTCGGCGTCATAGTCGCGGCCCACGTCGTAAATGATCTTGCCCTCGCCCGGCGTGATCCAAGCGGTGTCGCGGGTGCGGACTAGCTCGGCCTCTGGGAAGAGGCGGGTCAGGATGACCGAGGACAGCAGTTCGTCTGCGTGAAAGCCGCCATTGTGGGTGACGAGGTGGGTAATGGTCATGATGGGCACTCTGGCAGGTCTGGAAAAGCAAGGGGCGACCGGTTGGGTCGCCCTGAGGAAGTCATGTTCTGGGGTATTTCGGCCGCAGCACAGCCAGCATCAACATGTTGTGCGCCGCAAGTTCCGAAATCTAAATCTGGGGCTTCGCGAAATCTTTACCCCGATTTCGAGACAACTTTACCCCGATTTACACAAGGTTAGTGGGTCCATGCACCCCTGCGGTTGGTGGCGAAGTTTTCGCCATAGCCACCCTTGCGAATGTTCGCTTTGCGAGGCTTGGGCTCGGTCACTTGGGCGTCGATGCCGTGCTCTTCGGCGTATTCCATCGCGGCTTCTTTGGTCGAGAAGCGCAGTTTGACCTGACTCTGGGTGTCTGCCGAAGAGGTCCAGCCCATCAGGGGGTCCACTTCGCGAGCGCTGGCCTGAACGAATTCAAGAATCCACTCTTTGCTTTTCGCGGTGCCCGAGGACATGGCCGTCTTGGCCGGACGATAGATGCGTGCGCGCATGGGATGCCTCCTTAGAGTTCAGTTTCTTATCTAGAAATCGTGCGCCTTGCGCAAGTCCTGAACGGTAATTCAGGGCGCGCTTTGCTTGCGTCCCTCGCGTTTAGCGTCTTCCTTGCAGCAAGCGGGCTGGTGACACCGGCAGAGACTGGCAGAAATCGGGATCCAATTCCACCTCTGCCCTTGAAAGGGAACAAAAAGAGGACAAGATATGCCCTGACCAAACGGAGACCTCTATGCATAACAATCGCCCGGATAATTTCTCGATGCAAAATGCTGCTCCACAGCGCCGCGAGAAGCTGGAAGGGGGCAAGAAGTTCGTCATGCACACAGAGTTCGCGCCCGCAGGGGACCAGCCCACAGCCATCAAGGAATTGGCGGGCGGTGTTCTGGATGGCGAACGCGATCAGGTTCTGCTGGGGGCCACCGGTACGGGCAAGACGTTCACCATGGCCAAGGTGATTGAGGAGACCCAGCGCCCTGCCATTATCTTGGCCCCGAACAAAACACTGGCCGCGCAGCTCTATGGCGAGTTCAAAGGGTTTTTCCCAGAGAACGCGGTCGAGTATTTCGTGTCCTATTACGATTATTACCAGCCCGAGGCCTATGTGCCGCGCTCGGACACTTATATCGAAAAAGAGAGCCAGATTAACGAGCAGATCGACCGAATGCGCCACTCGGCCACGCGGGCTTTGCTCGAGCGGGACGATGTGATCATCGTGGCCTCGGTCTCGTGTATTTACGGTATCGGTTCGGTCGAAACCTATAACGCGATGACGCAGGACATGCATGTTGGTCAAGAATATGATCAACGGCAGGTGATTTCCGACTTGGTGGCGCAGCAGTACCGCCGGAATGACCACGGGTTCCAGCGCGGTAGTTTTCGTGTGCGCGGCGATGTTCTGGAGGTTTGGCCAGCCCACCTTGAGGACCGCGCATGGCGTATGAGCTTCTTTGGTGAAGAGCTTGAAGCTTTGACGGAATTTGACCCGCTGACCGGTGAGAAGACGGATACGTTCGAGCGCATTCGTATCTACGCGAACTCGCACTATGTGACCCCGCGCCCAACCATGAAGCAGGCGATCATTGGGATTAAGGAAGAGTTGCGCAAACGGCTGGATCAGTTGGTCGGGGACGGCAAGCTGCTTGAGGCACAGCGTCTGGAGCAACGCACCAATTTTGATTTGGAGATGCTAGAGGCAACCGGCGTCTGCAACGGGATCGAAAACTATTCTCGCTATCTGACGGGCAGGGCGCCCGGTGAACCACCGCCCACGCTATTCGAATTTATTCCCGACAATGCAATCGTTTTCGCGGACGAAAGCCATGTGTCTGTGCCGCAGATCGGCGCGATGTACAAAGGTGACTTTAGGCGCAAAATGACGCTTGCTGAACACGGGTTCCGCCTGCCTTCTTGCATGGACAACCGCCCGCTGAAGTTCGAGGAATGGGATGCCATGCGGCCGCAGTCGGTGTTTGTCAGTGCGACCCCCGCCGCGTGGGAGATGGAGCAATCTGGTGGTGTGTTCGCCGAGCAGGTGATCCGCCCGACCGGCCTGCTGGACCCGCTGGTCGAAATCCGTCCTGTCGACACGCAAGTTGATGATTTGCTGGATGAAATTAGGCGAGTCTCGCAAGAGGGGTATCGGACACTGGCCACGGTTCTGACCAAGCGTATGGCCGAGGATTTGACCGAGTACCTGCACGAGCAGGGCATTCGTGTCCGCTATATGCATAGCGACATCGACACGATCGAGCGGATCGAAATTCTGCGGGACCTGCGTTTGGGCGCGTTCGACGTGTTGGTTGGAATCAACTTGCTGCGAGAGGGTCTCGATATCCCTGAATGTGGTCTTGTTGCGATCTTGGACGCCGACAAAGAGGGCTTCTTGCGCTCAGAGACGTCCTTGATCCAGACCATCGGTCGTGCCGCGCGGAACGCCGAAGGCAAGGTCATCATGTATGCCGACCGCATCACCGGCAGCATGGAGCGTGCGCTCGCGGAAACCAACCGCCGCCGCGAAAAGCAAATCGCCTATAACGAAGAGCATGGGATCACGCCTGAAACGGTCAAGAAGAACGTCGATGACGTGCTCGCGGGTCTGTACCAAGGCGACACCGATATGTCGCGCGTGACTGCGACTATCGACAAGAAGCAACAGGGCAGCAACATGCAGGCTGTCATGGAAGGCTTGCGGAACGACATGCGCAAAGCGGCCGAGAACCTTGAGTTCGAGGAAGCGGCGCGTTTGCGCGACGAGTTGAAGCGCTTGGAAGCTGTTGATCTGGCGATTGCTGACGACCCGATGGCGCGTCAATCTGCCATCGACGCTGCTCAGGACGAGGCTGTCAAAGCCCGCGGGCGGAGTACCGCAGGCCGTCCGGGCCAACGGGGTGGCAACGTAAAGCGCCGCAGATGATTTGCCGCGTTTTTAAATGAATGGAACTAAAGGAACGCCGCAGCCCGAGAGAATGAGTGCTGTTCCGAGAAGAAGAAGTTTTTGCATCGATGAGCCTCTGTTTGTGTTTTGCGAAATGTGTCAGGTGGCCAACGGGAACGCAATGGCACCAGTGGCTTCAAACCGACCAACTATCGAGAGTTCGATATTCTGAAGTATGCTCCGCGGTGAAGACGGCAGTCACATACTTAACATAACTCATGTTATGGGTCGTGAGGCGTGCATAGCCTCGCGTAGTTCGTTCAGGGCATCTGGATCAAAGGCGATCATCTCGGCCACGTGTTTTATATCTTTGACATCTCGCATGTCGCTCTCCGGCACGCCGTGATCGCGGATGAGGTCAAGGTTGAAACGGTCACGCAAATGGAGCAAATCCGGTGTCGCTCGATCTAGAAACTGCGCGAATTCAGGTCGAAGCTTTGCAGTCGTCAGGCCGTCGGCGCGCTTTGCCTCTTCCTGATGCAGCTGGCTTAGAAACACTTCTGTGTCTTGGGTGAACACGTTCTCGCGGGAAGAATGGTGCTCTTTGCGGTAGTCTTGCAGCAGGATCATGCCTTCGGCGGACAATCCGACATTTGCGTCGCTGCGATGCGGTTTCAGCCAGCTTGGTTTCACGCCAGTCTGCACAGCAAAATCGTGCACCACGTCTCCAGCGATCAGACTGTTGCGATCAAACGCTCGGACGGTGACTTTGCCCAATTTGGCATAGACATCGAGCATTCCCAGCTTTGGACGCGTTTGAATGGGAAGGATGCAACTTGCCTTGAGCTTTTGCTGGGTCGAGGAAACGAAAAAATCAGAAGAATGCCGAAGGTAAGCCAGAAACTCCGGCTGATAGTCTTGGCCCAGAAATTCGTCAAAGAGTTCGGCGAAGACCGGTGCTTTTTGCGCGGTCAAAAGAAACTCGCTCGACAGGATCACGGTATGTGGCCGGTGGTGTTTCACTGCCTCAGACAGTTCGCGCCAAGCCGTGAGAGACTGTTCCTTTGCGTGATCATAGTTGCCGTCGAAGCGCGCCACCAAAGAGCGTTGTAAAAAGCCCATGGCGGGCATCATAAAAAGATGATGAGGGTGCCAGGCTGGCAGCTTCGGGTAGAGAACGCCCTTGCGAATAAGTTGTTCTGAACTCTCCCAAAAGGTTTTCTGGATGGTCGTCGTGCCTGTCTTGGCGCTCCCGAGGTGGACAATCATGCGCTGCACTTTGGGCTTGGGTTTTAAGAACCGAAACCACTTCATGCGCATACGTCCCCTTTGGCCTTTTCTCGCGTTTTACTGGAAAAGCAAGTGCGGCGGGGAAAGTCAATCTGTGCCTGCGACTCCTATATCAGTGCCTGTCATTTCGGTTGAAGAATCCGGTTCGGCTTGCGATAGCCGTGGCAAGGGCGGCGCTGTTCAGACATCTACGGGAAATACGATGACCCAACCTATCCGCGTGTTTATCAATGGCTTTGGGCGGATTGGGCGCTCGATCATGCGCCAACTTTGGTCAGAGCAGCCCCATCCGGTGTTCGAGCTTGTCGGGATCAATGATGTCGCCCCGCTCGAAACCTGTGCTTATCTCTTGCAGTATGACAGCGTCTTTGGTCGATTTCCCCAGAATGTCGAGACGGCAATGCGCAGCTTAATTATCGGCGGGCGCACCCTGCCCTTCTATCAGGAAGCCGATCTGCGGGCGCTCGATCTAAGCGGTGTCGATGTTGTGCTGGAATGCACGGGATTGGTAAAGCAGCGTGGGTTCGTCGAAGCAGGGATTGCAGCAGGCGCCGCGAATGTTCTGATTTCGGGGCCTTCGCCTGTTGCGGACAAAACGATAGTACTTGGAGCCAACGAAGACACACTCGGTGCGGCTCGGGTGGTGTCGAACGCGTCTTGCACGACCAACGCCATCGCACCGCTTTTGCGCGCGCTTGACGCAGACTTCGGTGTGCGCCAAGCCCATGTCACAACCATCCATTGCTACACGGGCAGCCAACCGACCGTCGATCAACCGGGCGCCACGTTCGAAAGGTCGCGGGCAGCGGCCGTCTCGATGGTGCCCACAACGACCAGTGCAGCACATCAGATTTTTGAAGTTCTGCCAGCGTTTGATGGTCGCCTGAGTGTTGCGGCGGTCAGGGTTCCTACGATTTCCGTGTCAGCTGTGGATGCTGTCTTGCAGCTGGCCAACGTGCCCGAAGCGCCAATCAATGAACGACTGCGTTCTGTCTTCGCAGGCTCCCAATTGGTGCAGTTGTTCGATGATCCTTGTGTGTCTACGGATTTCCGAGGGTGTCCAGCCTCTCTTAGCCTCTCTTTGCGTGAAACTCAGAGCGTGGGATCAGATCAGGTGCGGTTGTTTGGCTGGTATGACAACGAATGGGGTTTTTCGGCACGGATGCTGGAAATGGCCGAGAGGCTTGCGCGTCGGCCCTGAGCCATCTCTACAGGGGCAATGGATCCGTCATCCCACTGGTCTCTAGATCCCAGCGCGCCTCCCACCGGTCAGAGACCCGCTCGATCAACAGGTAATTTCGCTCTGCTACATACCGGTTTGCTTGGCCGGGAAGCCTCCGAATGCTGATGGGGTGCTGTGGCAGTGGATTTTCCCCAAAGCAGGCCAATGTCCCCAGAGTGCGCGCCCAAGCCTTGGGCGGCGCGCGATGAGCGATGCCAGAGGCGACCAGCTGGTTCAGCTCTAGCCCCTGCCCCAAATCCATGGTCGCTCTGGTGGCCAAGTGAATTTCGCCAGAGAGTGCGGTGATGTCGTGGCCTTCACGCATGGCCATCTCGCGAACCAGCCGCAGCATTCTGCGCCATTCTTCGCGGTGAGCGCGACTTTGCCATTGGTCGCGCAGGTCATCCTCGTATTTCTGCATACTCGGGATGGCGACCATGATCGCCTCCAGCACCGAAAGGCGCGGACCCAGCAAAGGAACGCTCGACATCAGGAACGTATGCCCTTCGGCGTCGCGGGTGGCTTCGGAGTCCATCATGCCCCAACCACCCTCGCCCATAATCTGTCGGCGCGTGCGCTCCCCGCGCAAGTCTGGCGCGATGATCCGCAGACTGGGGGTGTTCAGTGTCCAGCCCAGATGTTGCCCCTCTGGATCGGCAAAGCGGGGCGGCAAATCACCGTCCCGCGCCGCGTGCTGAAATACCATAAAGGCCTCTCTGGCGGCAGTGAACAGTGCTTGGCCGACAGGCGAATAAGTGCGCGAGCGTTTCAGCGACCCCCAGCCGTCGCATATGTCGTGATCGTCCCACTGCATCAACGAAGGTACGCGTGCGGCCAGCCATGCGAATTCGGGCGCAGCATAGAGCGCCGCATAGCGCGCCATAAACCGCTCTCGCAGATAGTGGGTCAAATCGATCAGTTCAGCGCGAGATGGGTCTTTGGGGATGTCGTCTGGCCAGCCGTCACTCAGGGGGTGGCCGCGACTGACCTCGTCTGCATAGACCTGATCTCCACCATGGAGCAACAAGGACAGGGGTTTCTCACGGTGCTGGTCTCGTAGACGCGACCACATGGCGTTCCGCTCAGAGCCTTCACGCTCCATATCACCGATTTCCTCGCCATTGCAGGACACGTAACCGAGCCGGACGTCGCCCGCGAGGTCACCTGCGATCGGAAATGTGGTGCCATCCCAGCGATATTCCGAGGGCGTATCTGCAGGCAGCGAAAACCGGGTTCGCCAAACGACCGCTTGATCGTATCGCGCAATCTCTTCGGGCTGGAAGTTTTGCGTGCCGGCAGTCACGTCAGAGGGCGCATCGCCGCTCGTAATAAAAAGCGCGGCAATGTGCATCCGGCCCTCTGACACATCGTCCAGAAAAAGCACAGGGCCAATAGGGTGTGAAATCTGACAATCCATTACCTGCAAGTAGGAAGCCCGCTGCGCCCGCACAATGTCCGCGCCCGTGCCAGAGATGGATTTTATTGGAATCCTGCGCGGCTGATGTCCGCGCATCTTCTACGCATCTGATCTAGCCTATTGCTGGCAGGCGTTATTCTGCTGCCGACGGGAGGCTATCAGAATAGGTGCAGAGCAAATTTGCCACCCCATGCAGGGCGCACTTGTGGTTCATGCGCCAGCGCGCGCTTCGCAAGGCGGCGGTGACGGCCAAATACATCTGCGCGGGCGAGACCCAGTCCTTGGACACAAAGCTGTCGAAGTCGTGGGTTTCGAACGCGGTCACCAGATCTTCTTCGGTTTTTGCCGAGCAGAGTGTGACCCCAGCGCGGTTGCCTCTGTCGGTCTCTCGCAGTCGTTGCAAAAATGCAGATTCCGCCTCGCCCATGTCATCCAGACCCAGAACATAGACATCCACATGGCGTGGGTCAGACAGCGTTTCAGTCGCGCTGTGAAAGACAAGCACCTCGAGATTGCTGAATTGTTCGAGCATTCTTGTCAGCCCAATGGCGTGTTCTGGATTGGGTTCAAAAAGAGCAACGACGGTACGAGCCACTGGGCACCTATTTTGTGTGTTTGAGCTACACCTTCATTTTGTCCAGAGAAGCTATTCTTCTCAATATGGCCGTCAGGCTGATCTTACACGCCTAAGTATTGCAGTGATTGCACAATGGGACTCTGTATATCTCCAAAGGAGGTAATTTGCCGAATTTCCGTAAAATTCGCCGGTTGGTACCGACTTTTCGCCGTCAAAGTGATGGCGCTTCGGCTTTCGTTTGAACGCGAATAAAGACAGCCTGCCAATGTGCCTGCGCTTTGGGTTGCAGGAGCTTTCGATAAAATCAATCAGGTCGAGCCCAGTGTATGCTGGCGTTCCTTGACAGCACATAGGCGCAAACGGCTTGGGTCAACATCTTTGCTGAGCTTATGGCGCTCTCTTTTGTCGAACGCTGACTTGCGCGTGATTGCGCGGCCGCGCATCTTGTCATCATTCAGTTTGCTGCTCGCCCACATTAAGGAACCCACATGCCCCACGCAGACCTCTATTTATCGGTCGATCAAGACGTTCCCGCCAAAGAGCTCCTTCAGAAAATCGAAGCCGAGATCCATGCATTTGACCCGTCTTCGGGCGTGTGCAAAGGGCGTGCGCATCCGATTGCCGAGTTCAACCACAGCCACATCTACCTGCGGCTTGCGATGCTACCCAAAGAGCATCGTGATGCGGTGTTTGCTAAAGAATTGGCAGAGCGCCTAGCCGGGGTGCTTCAAGAAACAGCGACAGCACCCTGCGCCATCAATGTGAATATCCTCTTTGAACTGGTGCACTACACTTCGGTCAAAATTTGACCGTGATCGCGACAGTCTGGCGTGTTCGCGCGAGCAGTATTGAAGTGGCCCAATTGCCCGAATATGGTAAACTCATTGTTTCTTTATTGGGTTTAATTATGTCTTTGGATGAAACGCCACCAGACCGCGTTTTGCGGCTCTATCACTGTCGGCGCTGCAATCACCATTTGCGATTTGGCGCATCACGCTGCGGGTATTGCTATCGGCCGGCGCCGATCAAAAACCGGTGGACCTTTTGGGGCGTTTTGGTAGGTGGCACGGCATATGGGGTGCTGAAACTGCTGGGACTTGTCTAGCTCAATTCAACCAGGCAAGTGCCAGCGCGGCCACCAGTAAGTAGCGTCCGGCTTTGGCAATGGTGACGATCAGCAGAAAGCTTGGCAGCGGTTCCCTCAGAACGCCCGCGATCACAGTCAGCGGATCGCCGATGAACGGTGCCCAACTCATAAGTAGGCTCCAACGGCCGTATTTATGATAGGTGCGTTCTGCGCGTCCCAAATGCTCGGGTTTGACGGGGAACCAGCGACGGTCCTGAAACCGGCGCAAGAACCGTCCGCAATACCAGTTCACTGTAGAGCCGAGAACGTTCCCGACAGTTGCACTGACCAACAGGGCGATAACAGGCAGTTCGGGATCCCGCAGATAATACGCCAGCAAGACTTCGGACTGCATCGGGAGAACGGTCGCAGCAACAAACGCTGCGAAAAACAGACTAAGATATGGCATCCGTACTCCTCATGATCAGTCGTCGATTGCCAAAATGGCGCTCTTGGCGCAAGGGGCCAGGCGATCACGTCTTCGTCGTGACTGAACTGCCCTGCTGGCAACTGTCTGAAACGCGCGCAAGACACGCAGGAGGATTAGAGTTTTCTCTTCGCATAGGCGCATGGTAGCTGTCTAACGAGGCCAATAGAAATTTCGGGTGGTCCAGTGTAGCCTCGCATTGGGACGAGGGAAGAAAGCAATGACCGCTGCAGTTTTGTTGGCCTTGATGCCAGTTGTGCTCGTGATTGTTTTGGCCGCAATCCTGCGTCATCGTGAATTTCTGGATGCAACTTTTTGGCCCCAAGCGGAGCGGCTGGGTTACTACGTTCTGCTGCCATGTCTCTTCTTTCACAGCCTTGCCACCGCAGATCTGAATAGCGTGCCGGTGTCTGCTCTGGCGCTTACTCTTGTGATCGCAACATGCTCGGTCGCGTTGGTTGTGCTTGCGACCCGCCCGGCCTTGGCTCTGGACGGTCCCGCATTCACATCCGTCTTTCAGGGCAGCATTCGCTTCAACAACTATGTTGGCGTCACGCTGGCGGCGGGTCTGTTCGGAGCCCACGGCGTCGCGCTTGCTGCGATTTGCAACGCGGCTATTGTACCGACGGTGAACATTCTATGCGTCTTGGTCTTTGCACGGTTCGGCCATGCGCCTCTAAATGCATGGGGGGTTGTGCAGCAGCTTGTCCGGAACCCGCTGATTATGTCTTCTTTTGCGGGGATATTGTTTCAATGGGTTGGATTTTCTGTGCCTGAGGGCGTGGGAGCGGCGCTGAAAATCTTGGGGGGCGCCTCGCTTCCGCTCGGCCTACTCTGTGTAGGGGCGGCGTTAGAAGTCGGTACAGCGCGCCAATGGCTGGGCCCTGTGGCGGTATCGTCCCTGTTCAAACTCCTGCTGATGCCCGTGGCAACGGCCGCTTGTTCGCTGGTGATTGGTCTAGAGGGACAAGCTTTGACAACCGCGCTCCTGTTCCAGTCCTTGCCGACGGCCTCTTCGGCTTACATCCTCGCAAGGCAACTTGGCGGTGATGCCCCGCTTATGGCTGGTGTCACTGCGGCGCAGACGGTGTTGGCGGTCGCTTCGATCCCGCTTGTCATGTCCGCGCTTTCAATCTGGTTGCCGCTCTAGAGAAGCCCGAGGCGTGCTTTGAACCGGTCCATCTCGTGATCTGGCGGGCGTTTGCCGGTATAGATCTCAACGTAGTGAGGAAAGCGTTCAAGCCGGGTGTCAATGGGCTCTGCGACGCGCATCGAGATGTAACCCACCTGAACCAGATAGATGGTCCTTGCCCTGACATCGGCGTCCTTGGCCTCGTGGCCCCATTGCTCCAGCATCGTGCGCAGTGCCCCTAGCCGCGCAGCATCCGCCTGCTGAAGCTTGGCCAAAACCTTTGGGTCCTGTTGCGCCCACGCGCGGACGGCGAGTTCGATGCCGCTGTCAAAGGCCTGCCCTTCGAGGAACGTGAAAATCACGTTCAGCATCGCCTCTGTCTCGGTGTAGGCGTACTCGGTTGTGGCTGCGATCAGGGGGCGTGTCGTCCGCTCTGCCCACCTTTCTAGCAATGCGTCCAACAAGTGCTGCCGGTCCTTGAAGAACCAGTAAAAGCTCGTACGAGAGAGTTTCAGCTTATTGGCCAAAGGCATGACTTTGACCGCATCTACGCCGCCATTCAAAAGCGCGTCATACGCCGCGTCAAGCCAGACATCTGGCGAACCGCGCCAACCGCGGTCGGGAAGAGTTTTGGTGACCATGACCTTTGGTTAGGCTGCGGTTGGTCATCTGACAAGGCATTTCCATATCACCGATCAAAAAATGGTCGGCAATGTACACGAATATATTCAAGAAATAATGCTGCATTGCAGCATGACTTCTCAATTTTGAGTCATTTTGTGTGCTAGAAGTTCAATAAAGCATTTTAAAAGCGAGAATGCTGCGCAGAAACAAAAAGTGCATCGCAACGAACTACGTCAAAGAAATAGAATTGACAGTACTGAACATTTTGTCTGAACGTGTCGGTATCGAAGTCTCTCTCGCCACACGCCAACGAGTCACATGATGTCCAACGATCCTTTGCTCCAGCCGTTTCAGTTGAAACACCTTACGCTGAAAAGCCGTATCATGATCACCAGTCACGAACCGGCCTATCCCGAGGACGGAATGCCGAAAGAACGGTACCGTGCCTACCATCTGGAACGTGCGAAGGCCGGCGTGGCGCTGACCATGACCGCTGGCTCCGCGAGCGTTGCGCGGGACAGCCCGCCGGTGTTCAACAACATCCTTGCGTGGAAAGACGAGGTCGTTGGCCACATGAAGCAGATGGTGGATGCCTGTCACGACCACGGCTGTGCGGTCATGATACAGCTCACCCATTTGGGGCGTCGGACACGTTGGGACAAGGCAGACTGGTTGCCGGTGGTGTCGGCAGGGCACCTCAGAGAGCCGGCACACCGCGCATTTCCGAAGCCCGCCGAAGATTGGGACATTGCGCGGATCATCGAGGATTACGCCGATGCGGCCGAACGGATGAAAGCGGCGGGTGTCGATGGGATAGAGCTTGAGTCCTATGGCCACCTGATGGAGCAGTTTTATTCCCCGCTGACCAATGAACTGGATGGTCCGTACGGAGGGTCTTTGGACAATCGGTTGCGATTTGTGTGGGACGTGCTTGGGGCCATTCGCGAACGGTGCGGGTCAGAATTTATCGTTGGCATCCGCTATTCCGGAGATGAGGATCAGCCCGGCGGCTTGACCAAAGAAGACGGTATGACGATTTCCCAGCGGTTCAAGAACAGTGGGATGGTCGACTTCCTGAACGTGGTCAAAGGCCACATCGACACCGATCCGGGCCTGACGGATTTGATCCCGATCCAGGGGATGCGGAACGCGCCCCATCTTGATTTCGCGGGTGAAATCCGTGCTGCGACGGATTTTCCGACGTTCCACGCGGCCAAAATCCCCGATGTTGCCACGGCGCGGCACGCCGTTGCAGCGGGCAAAGTGGACATGGTGGGGATGACCCGTGCGCACATGGCCGATCCCCATCTGGTCCAAAAGATCATAGAAGGCCGCGAGGATGATATCCGCCCGTGTGTCGGGGCAAATTACTGTCTCGACAGAATTTATCAGGGCGGCATGGCGCTGTGCACCCACAACGCTTCGACCGGCCGAGAGGTCGAGCAACCCCACACCATCGCCCCTGCCAAGACCAAGAAGCGGATCACCATCATCGGCGCAGGTGCAGCCGGAATGGAGGCTGCGCGTGTGAGTGCAGAGCGGGGGCATCATGACACTGTTTTTGAGGCCGCAGATCAACCCGGCGGCCAATTACGGCTGACCGCACAACAAGAGCGCCGCCGCGAGATGATTTCGATCATCGCATGGCGCTTTGAGCAGTGCACCAAGAGGGGCGTCGAATTCCGGTTCAATACCTATGCCGAACTGGATGACGTTCTGGCGACAAACCCTGATGAGGTGTTCATTGCCACAGGGGGATTGCCGCACACGGACGTGCTGACCGAAGGCAATGATCGCGTCGTCTCCAGTTGGGATATCATCTCTGGCGACGTGAAACCCGGACAGAATGTGCTGGTGTTCGACGACGCAGGGGATCACGCGGGACTTCAGGCCGCGGATATGATCAGCGAGACAGGTGCACGGGTCGAGGTGGTAACGCCAGACCGCTCTTTTGCGCCAGAGGTTATGGCGATGAACCTCGTGCCTTATATGCGGAACATGCAAGTGCGCGATGTGACCTTTACTGTGACGTGGCGGCTCAGGAAAGTTCTGAAAGAGGGCAACCAACTCAAGGCCGTTCTAGGATCGGATTACAGCGCTGTCGAACGCGCGCGGATTGTCGATCAGGTGGTCGTGAATCACGGGACGCGTCCTCTGGACGAGCTGTACTTTGAACTCAAACCGCTCTCCCGAAATCTGGGAGAGGTGGATTACGACGCGTTGGCAACAGGCGCCACGCAAGAGGTGATGCGCAATCCAGAAGGGGCGTTCCGAGTGTTCCGGATCGGCGATGCCGTCGCCGCGCGCAACACGCACGCGGCGATCTATGACGCCCTTCGTCTGGCGCGCGGACTGTAGGCTGGCGCTCAGGGACGCCCTTCGTCTGGCGCGTGGACTGTAGGCCGGCGCTCAGGCGAAATCGATATGGCGGTTCAGGGGCAGTTCCCTGATCCGCTGACCCGTCGCTGCAAAAATCGCATTCGCCAATGCAGGTGCGGCAGGAGGCACGCCAGGTTCGCCGACGCCGCGGATACGGCTGCCATGGGTCAAGGCTGTGACCTGAATCTCAGGTACCTGATAGAGGCGTAGGCCGGTGTAGCTGTCAAAATTGCTTTGTTCTGGCGCGTGGCCTGAGTAGGTGAGTTCGCAATTCATCGCATGGCCAAGCCCGAACAAAACGCCGCCCGTGACTTGTGCCTCCAGGTTCAGCGGATCCAAAACTTCGCCGACATCGACGGCGACGAAAACACGGTCCAGTTTGATGCCTGCATCTGTCAGCGTCACGTCCACGACCTGCGCACAGGGCACGCCAAAGGACATACAGAACGCCACTCCGCGTCCTTTGTTATAGCCCAGATCAGGGCCGTCCCAGCCGCACATCTCTCCGACAGTTTCCAGAACTTTGCGAGAGGTGTCGTTCATGCACAGCCGAATGCGCTCGGCCAAAGGATCGGCACCTGCCGCGTGGATCAGCTCGTCTAGCAGGCAGTCATGGAAGAACCCGTTGGTCGAAGCGCCAACGGAGCGCCAAGATGACACGGGTACCATATCGGGGGCGCGGTAGCCCGTGACCCGATAGTTCGGAATGGCGTAGGGTTGGTCCCATGATCCGGTTGTGATCGTCGCATCCGGTCCGGGAGCTGTCATTCCAGAAAGCCGGTTCAACCAGCCCGGTGTCATCGCAGATTGTGCAACTGACAGATCCAGACTGTGAACATGCCCTTGTTCCGTGCGGCCGCGACCACGGGCGACCGCGGCCGGACGCGGATAGTCGTGGGTCATGTCTTCTTCGCGGCTCCAGACAAGTTTAACCGGCGTGCCCTTCAGGGAGATCGCGATCTCGACGGCCTGTTCTACTTGGGTCATCTCAAGCCGATGCCCGAAACTGCCACCCATCTTCGCGACATGGACATGAACGCGGTCTGCGGGCAGGCCCGTCATCTCGGCGGCGCGGTTCCGTATGAACAGGGGGATCTGAGTGCCCACCCAGATATCGCAGTCCGTTTCGCTCACATGGACCAAGGCATTCATGGGTTCCATCGGCGCGTGTGCCAGATAGGGCACCCGATATGTGACCTCGACCTCGGCTCCATCTTCGAGGGCCGCCTCCACATCGCCGTCGTCACGTTGGCGATGATCAAAGCTGTCTTTTGATCCAAGTGCGGCTTCGAGCGCCTCGAACATCCGTTCAGAGCTTTCGGGGAACGGTGCGGGGCCCCACTTGATGTCCAGCGCATTCGCCCCCTGAAAGGCGCTCCAGGTATTTTCGGCGACAACAGCGACAGCGCTGTGGATAGGAATGATGTCGCGCACGCCCGGAACTTTGCGGGCTTGGGTGGCGTCCAGCCGAGTGATCCCGCCGCCGATACCCGGGTTGGCGCGCACGGTCGCGTAGACCATCCCTTCTTGGTGCAGGTCGATGCCGTAGGTCTCGGTACCGGTGCATTTTGCGACCATATCAAGACGCGGGCGCTCGGCCCCTAGGGTCTTCCATGTGCTTGCCGGGCGCAGCTCTACTTCTGTAATGGGGTCTAGATCTGCCGCATCCCCAGCGAGGTCGGTATATGGAATACGGCTACCATCCGGAAGAACGACCTCCCCATTCTCGGTCGTCAGGTCGTGGCGTTTAAGGCCGGCACGTCTTGCAGCCGCTTCTTTCAGCGTCTCCCGCGCGACTGCGCCGGCGAGCCGAAGTTTATCGTAGCTGTCCGGAACGGTGGAAGAGCCACCGGTAATCTGGATCTCGAATAGTTTGGCGGGGATCGACATAAAGGACCGCACGGTTTCGGCCATTGTGCTGTGATCGTAGGCGGGGAACGGCACCCCTTCGGCAAGTACGGCAGCGTTGTAGTAGGCAGGTCCGGGGGTGCCCGGCGTGATCGTCGCTGTCGCTGGGTCGATGTCCAGTTCCTCGGCGATGAGGTCGGCTTGGATAGAGTACGCCCCCTGCCCCATATCTGCGCGTGGCGTAATCAGTGTAATCCCGTTTTCCGTGATCTTGATGTAGGGCGTGATTGCCGCCTCGCCCTCTTGCAGGTTCTCCAAGAGCGGGTTCGGGATGTCGCGCCGCACCAGATAAGCCCCGAACGCCACGCCACCGCCCACCGCAGCAGAGCCTATCAGAAATGCGCGGCGGGTTATTGTCTTGAGCTTGCCCATCAGCGGCCTCCTGTCTTGGCTGTGGCGCGATGGATGGCGGCACGGATACGCGGGTAGGTCGCGCAGCGGCACAGATTGCCCGACATGGCGTCGTCAATCTCGGCATCGGTGGGGACAGGAATGTCCCGCAGCAATGCCGCGGCCTGCATGATCTGGCCCGACTGGCAGTAGCCGCATTGCGCTACCTGCATCTCGATCCAAGCATCTTGCACGGGATGCGGGGCTTCTGGGGTGCCAAGACCTTCGATTGTCGTGATTTCTGCACCCTCTAGGGCATATGCACCGATCTGACAGGACCGTACAGCTTCGCCGTTGAAATGCACTGTGCAGGCGCCGCACTGTGCAATGCCGCAGCCGTATTTTGTGCCGGTCATCCCCAGAATGTCCCGTAAAATCCACAGCAGTGGCATGTCTTCGGGCACGTCCACTTCTTGCGTTTGGCCATTGACGATAAAGCTGGCTTTCATGGCGGGCCTTTCTGAAATGCGTCTCTGGCCGTAACCAGATCATCTTTTTGACAGGCTATGCGAGCAGGACTTTGCGTCAAGAGGGCCCGAGTCTTTGCAGATGGATCGCTCTTTGTCCTGTCTGGCCGTGTCTCGCTGGAACTTGCGGCAGCGCACGGAAATGTGAGGCGGGCAAGATGCCGTTTTCCGGCTTTGGCGGCCAGAGTTTGACACGGATCATGAAAAACACCTCCCCATGATCATAGCACTAAAGCGACTCAGCTTTGGAAACCTTCTATGGACGACGTGCTTTCACACTCTGGCAAAGTCTTGGCCGTCCGCGGCGCGGTGGTCGATGTGACGTTCGCTTCGGGCGACATTCCGGCGATCAAAGATGCGCTGCGGATCGATACCTCTGACGCAGCATTGGTGCTCGAGGTCCAAGCGCAGCTTGACGCGCGGACGGTGCGCGCGATCGCCTTGCAGTCGACGGCGGGGTTGCGCCGCGGCACATCTGTTGCAGCCATCGGTGGGCCGATCGAAGTGCCCGTAGGCGATGCGGTCTTGGGGCGTTTGCTGGATGTGATGGGCAATGCGGGTGACGGCAAAGGTCCGGTGGCCGAGCAGGCACCGCACCGCGGTATCCACCAAGCACCTGCCCCCCTGCACAGCCGCGCGGCCCCATCAGAACTGTTTCACACGGGGATCAAGGTCATTGATCTGCTCACCCCGCTTGCCCAAGGCGGCAAGGCAGCGATGTTCGGCGGGGCAGGCGTTGGGAAAACCGTATTGGTGATGGAGTTGATCCACGCCATGGTGTCTGGCTACAACGGCATTTCGGTGTTCTCAGGCATTGGCGAGCGGTCGCGAGAAGGCCACGAGATGCTCCTTGAAATGACCGAAGCTGGCGTTTTGGACCAAACGGTACTGGTCTACGGGCAAATGAACGAACCCCCCGGCGCACGTTGGCGTGTTCCCATGACCGCCCTGACGATAGCCGAACATTTTCGGGATCAGGACTGCCGGAATGTCCTTTTGCTGATGGATAATGTTTTCCGGTTCGTTCAGGCCGGGGCCGAGGTGTCCGGACTGTTGGGGCGGCTTCCAAGCCGCGTGGGCTATCAACCAACCCTCGCGACCGAAGTCGCGCAGTTGCAAGAGCGGATTTCTTCTGGACCAGAGGCTTCGGTCACAGCCATCGAGGCTGTTTACGTACCGGCTGATGACTTCACCGATCCTGCCGTAATCGCTATCGCGGGCCACGTGGATTCGATGGTGGTGCTGTCCCGTGCCATGGCGGCAGATGGGATGTACCCGGCTGTTGATCCAATTGCCTCCTCTTCAGTGCTTCTCGATCCCCTGATCGTTGGCCAAGAGCACGTGGATGTTGCAAACGAGGTCCGACGAGCCATCGAACACTACCGCGAGCTTCAGGATGTCATCTCGTTGCTCGGGATGGAGGAGTTGGGCCGCGAGGATCGCCAGATGGTCGAGCGTGCTCGGCGGTTGCAACGGTTTTTGACACAGCCTTTCGCTGTGACAGAGGCAATGACGGGCATTCCGGGGCGTTCGGTCGCGCGAGAAGACACCATCGCGGGATGCCGTGCCATTCTGGATGGTGTTGCAGATGACTGGGACGAAGCCTCTCTTTACCTGATCGGCGGCTTGGACGAGGCCCGTGCCAAGGAAGAGGCCGCAGCGCACCGCGAGGCACACGCATGAGAGGGCTGGCGCTGACCATCGTGACCCCGCTTGCGACTTTGCTGGACGCAGAGCCCGTGGTGGCGATCCGTGCCGAAGACAGGTCGGGCGGCTTTGGCATTTTAGCGGGCCATACGGATTTTCTGACGGCCCTTCCCTCTTCCGTACTGCGCTGGCGGCTGACAAGCGGCCAAGAGTATTTCTGTGCGGTTCGTGCTGGACTGCTGCGTGCAGAGGGCGGGGACAAAGTCACGGTCGCCTGTCGCGAAGGTATCTTGAGTACTGATCTTGAAGATTTGCAGCGCCAGGTCGTGCAGGAGAGGCAAAAAGAGGCAGATCGCCAGCGACGCGAACGCGTCGAAGATACACAGATGCACACAAGAACGGTTCGCCAACTGATGCGGGCGTTTCACCCAGATCGAGGGTCGGGACTGGTGCATCCCCCTGCGATCGCTTTCGAAACGGAGGCGACCGATGGTGCGTGACCGCCCCAAAGATCATGTCGCAGACGCTGCGCAACGTGCGGCTCTTCGCGCGCGCATGTGCCAAGACACGCCCGAGCCTTCGGTTGCCGCGCGGCTTGGGCAGATCGGTATTCTGGGTTGGCTTGTTGTGATGCCCATCCTGATCGGGATCGTTCTTGGGCGGTTGGCCGACCGAGCTGCCGACAGCGGCATCTTCTTTAGCGCTCCTGCAATCTTCATCGGTGCAGGGATCGGTCTGCATGCAGCTTGGAAGTGGATGAACCGGCAATGACGGAATTGGTGCTCTCGATCGTGTTCGGTGGACTCGCAGGCGTCCTACTTGGAATGGTGCATTTCTATAGCCTTGGCCGCGTGGTGGAAATGCTGGTCCACGGACCCGCCGGGTTGGGACTGCTGCTACAGCTGTTCCGTTTCGCTGTCCTTGGCGCTGGTCTTTACGGGATCGCACAGCTGGGGCCCCTGCCTTTGATTTGCGCTGCTGCCGGAGTGGTGCTTGCGCGCAGTTTGGTCCTGCGCCAGACCGATGGGCGGGTCTGATGGAGAACCCGCTCATCACTGACCCAGTGTTCTTTATTGGGCGTGTTCCGATCACTGCGCCGGTGCTCGGAACGTGGGCGATCATGGCGGTTCTGATGATCGCGTCTTTGTGGTTGCGCAGCCGCCTGAAACCCCAACCTGACCTCGCTCAGACTGTGGCAGAGGTGCTGGTCGCAACTCTCGATGGACAAATCAGCGACACGATGCGCCGCGACCCGGCGCCCTATCGATCTTTGATCGGGGCGATCTTTGTCTTTGTTCTGGTGGCAAACTGGTCTTCCCTCGTTCCGGGGATGGAACCGCCCACCGCGCATATTGAAACCGATGCCGCGCTGGCGCTCATTGTTTTTGTTGCGACGGTCTATTTCGGCATAAAGACCCAAGGCATTGGCCGGTATTTGGCCAGTTTCGCAGAACCCAGTTGGGTGATGATCCCGCTCAACATTGTTGAGCAGATCACCCGGACCTTTTCCCTGATCGTGCGCCTCTTTGGCAATGTCATGAGCGGTGTTTTCGTGATCGGAATTGTGTTGTCGCTGGCGGGCTTGTTCCTGCCCATTCCACTCATGGCGCTGGATCTACTGACCGGCGCCGTTCAGGCCTACATTTTTGCAGTGCTCGCCACTGTCTTCATCGGCTCTGCGGTTGAGGGTGGTCACGCCCCTGCCGCTGCTGAAAAACAGGAGTCCTCCTCATGACCGCTGATCTTGTCGAAGTCGTTTCCATCCTGTCCGCAGCCGTGGCTGTCGGATTTGGTGCCTTGGGGCCTGCTTTGGCCGAAGGCCGCGCCGTCGCCGCCGCGATGGAGGCCATCGCCCGTCAGCCCGAAGCCGCAGGCACCCTGAGCCGCACTCTTTTTGTTGGCCTTGCGATGATCGAAACGACTGCGATTTATGCACTTGTTGTGGCGCTGCTTGTGCTGTTTGCAAATCCCTTTGTCTGATTGGGGCGTGGCATGACCATCGATTTGTGGACATTGGGGTTGCAGACGATCAATGCACTGGTCCTGATCTGGTTTCTGGGTCGCTTCTTCTTCAAGCCGGTCAGCGCGATAATTGCAGAGCGTCGTGCGGCGGCCCAAGCTGAACTCGATCACGCAGCGCAGGCTGCCGCTTCTGCCAAAGCAGAGCGGCAAGCGGCACAATCTGATCGGGCGGCATTTGCGTCTATGCGCGCCAGCTTGCTCGAGGAGGCCCGCGCAGAGGCAAAAGCCGAGCGGAATAAGCTGTTAGACCTGGCGCAGGAAGAGGCGCAATCGCTGCGCCATGAAACCGAAGCAAGTCTGAAGCGCCTACGCGCTGACGCCCAAGCAGGCTTGGCTGGCGATGCCTCTGACCTTGCGGTGGAGATCGCGCAGCGGCTTTTGGCGCGGTTACCTGATGTTACCCTCGTCGGTCCATTTGTTGAGGGCTTGGTCGCAGCGGTTGGTGCGCTCCCCACTGCCGTGCAAGAGGCCTTGGGCCGCGATGGACCTGCACTGCTGCGCGTGCCTCGCGCCCTAACTGACGCCGAACACGAAGCTGTCCAAGCTGCCTTTTCAGGGGCATTGGGGCGACCTGTGCAGATGCGTGTTGAGGTTTATCCAGACCTGATCGCCGGTCTGGAACTAGAGGCCGAGACGGCCACTGTGCGCAATCACTTCGCCGCTGATCTCTCCCGTATCAAAGCGGAGCTCGCTGCCCATGTCTGATCTGACTCTTCCCTCCGATTGGCTTCAGACTGCGCGTTCCAAACTGCGCGATGCAGAGGTCGGCCCAAAGGCAGTGCCGATAGGGCGTGTCGTCCGGTTGGCCGATGGCATTGCGCAAATCGACGGCTTGCCAGATGCGGCGCTTGGCGCATTGCTGCAGTTTGAAAGCGGTGGATACGCGTTTGCCCACAGCCTTGATCCGGATTGCATCAACGCGGTTTTCCTAGATGCGGCAGAGCGCGTTACAGTAGGAGAGCGGGTGCGTGACACCGGCGATGTTCTGCGTGTTCCGGTAGGTGAGGCACTGCTCGGACGCGTGATCGACCCGCTTGGTCGGCCACTGGATGGCGGACCAGACATCGTAACCGAAGAGATGTGGCCTGTAGAGCGCCCTGCGCCTGCGATCATTGACCGCGATCTGGTGTCCGAACCGCTTGAGACCGGCGTTCTGGTGCTGGATAGTCTTTTTGCGCTGGGGCGTGGGCAGCGGGAGTTGATCGTTGGCGATCATGCCACGGGAAAAACATCGCTCGCGGTCGACGCGATCATCAACCAAAAATCTTCGGACGTGATTTGTGTCTACGTTGCTGTTGGCCAGCGCGCGACCGCAGTTGAACGCGTGATCGAAGCCGTGCGAACCCATGGCGATCCGTCCAAGTGCATCTTCGTTGTTGGCAGCGCCGGAGCGCCTCCGGGGTTGCAATGGATTGCGCCTTTTGCGGGCATGACCATGGCCGAGTTTTTTCGGGATCGCGGACAAAACGCGCTCATCGTGATCGACGATCTGACCCTTCATGCTGCTACCCACCGGGAATTGGCGCTTTTGACACGCGAGCCTCCGGGACGAGAGGCCTATCCCGGCGACGTTTTTTATCTGCACGCGCGTCTTCTGGAGCGGGCAGCCAAACTCTCTGCAGCCAAGGGAGGCGGATCGCTGACCGCCCTGCCGATCGCTCAGACGGAGGCGGGTAATCTGTCGGCCTATATCCCGACCAACCTGATTTCGATCACCGATGGGCAGATTGTCCTGAGCAGTCATTTGTTCTCGGCTGGCCAGCGACCGGCCGTCGATGTTGGGCTTTCTGTCAGCCGTGTCGGTGGCAAGGCTCAGAACAAGGCGTTGCGTAGTGTGGCGGGCCGCGTGCGACTGGATTACGCGCAGTTCCAAGAGCTCGAGATGTTTACACGCTTTGGCGGTATGACGAATGAGCGGATCAAAGCACAAATCAAGCGCGGCGAACGTATTCGCGCGCTACTGGTGCAGCCGCGATTTTCAGGGCTGCGCCAGATTGATCAGATCGCACTTCTGACGGCTCTGGCCGATGGCGTGCTTGACCCAGTCACCCCCGAGGTTTTCCCGAAGCTGCGGGAGGTGCTGCCCGCTGCCGTGGATCGATTGCCCAAAGAGGATCTGTCGGCAATGCGGTCAGGGGAGTTTAGCCCTGAAAGACGCAGAAGGCTCGCGCAAGCGGTTTCAGAGCTGGTGAACGAGAACGACTTGTCCGAGGATACCCCATGACGGGCCGCCTCGCGGATATCAACGCGCGGATCGACACCGTTCACAAGCTTGACGCTGTGATCAAGGCGATGCGCGGGATCGCCGCCGCCCGCGTACGAGAAGCGCACCAACATTTGCAAAGTGTGCGGACCTATGCCTCTACTTTGGGTGTCGGGATCGCAGAGGTTCTGGCCTTGGCCCCGCCCTTAGATGTGCCCGCGATACAGGGGCAGTCAGCTGCAATTGTGTTTGCAGCCGAACAAGGCTTTGCCGGTAGTTTTTCGGATCGGGTGTTTGACGCTTTTGAACGCCTGAGTGGTCCGGTCCAACTCTTTACCATAGGGTCCAGAGGTCTGCCCGAGGCTGAAGAAAGGGGAATCCCTGTCGTTTGGCAGGCGCAGATGATCTCGGGTCCGGCGCAAGCGCCTGCATTGGCGAGTCTGATATCTGATATGGTTTTTGATGGAATAAGGCGTGGGACTTTGGGTGCGATCACTGTCTTGCACGCAGTGCCTGGGGGCAGCCACCAAGGGGACATCATGATGAAAGCCCTGATGCCTTTTGATTTCGGGCGCTTTCCGTGCCTGAAGACTGCCGAACCACCGGAATTGACGGTGCCGCCAGCGGTTTTGTTGCAAGATCTGATCGAAGAATACGTGTTTGCCCAACTCGTCGAGGCGACGCTTTTGTCCTTTGCTGCCGAAAACGAAGCCCGTATGCGCGCTATGATCGCGGCGCAGGACAATACAGCCGAGACATTGGCTGCGATGATGGCGACTTCGCGGCAGTTGCGACAGGAAGAGATCACAGAAGAAATTATCGAACTGGCGGTATCGGGTCTGCAGCGCGGGTGATCAACGGACCAAAAATTACCCCGCTGGTCAGAACGCGCCGCAGAAGACCGGTTTGGCCCTGAACGCCCATTCTTGCGAAAATCGACTTGGAGTAGGAGCGCGCTGTTTCATCTGTCCAACCCAAGGCTTGTGCAGCAGATTTCAGGCTGTGCCCTGCGCAGATCAAAGCCGCCAGCCGCGCTTCGTTCCGGTTCAGCCCGAAGTGATCGGCAAAGTCCTTCGGTTCAATCGCAGTCAGGTCCTGAGCCTCGCGGACGAGGACAAGGATCTGTGGTTCAATGTTGGACTGGTCCCGTATCACCGTCACCTCGGTTTCAATTTCGGGCGCAAAGAGGGCTTGGTGTCGTGATCCGCTGGTGCATTCTGTGAACGCGGTCCTGAACTTCAAAGCGAGTTCGGGATCGGTGAATTCTAATCGGCCTTTTTCTGCGATCCGCATATTCTTGAATGCACGCAGGTTTGGCGCGTCATCGGACATCGACAGGATGTGTCCTGTTGGGTCCAGCTGAACCCAGCCGGTTCCATGGGTTGCGCTCAGTTGTTGGCACAATTGTGTCCGTTGAACCTGCGCGATTTGTGCCTGCCATGCGGCGACGCATTGCCCGAGATAGGGGGTAATTGCCGTTAGGAATTGCCGGTCCGGGCTGCGAAAATCCCGCTTGTGCGGCGCTCGGGCGATGCACAGCGTCGCCTGTCCGCCCGTCCCCGCCTTTACTCGGAGTATGCGAAAAAACTGGTTGGGCACGGTGCCCGAGGACAGGTCCTCTTGGCTGTAAACACGATCATATCGCAGCCCTGCAATCAGGGGTCCGAGGTCGAATGCAACCGCGCCCTCGGCGTGGTATGACGCGACGCCATTGGCGCGATCGACTCTCAAAATGGCAGCGTCGGACTGCGTGAAGGTCCGCAATCGGGTCAGGAATTCCTGCCATCCTGCACCGGTTGCTGCGGAAAAAAGGCTTTGAATCAAAGAGGTTTGGTCGTCCACATACTGCATTGCAGCAGCATACCCCCCATATGGGGGGTTCGCCAAGAGGTTTGCAAAGCTAAGTCTAATTTCAGCGATTAAAGAGATGATTCGAGTATGACACAGAAAACCCTGACGCACCTTCAGCGCCTCGAAGCAGAGAGCATTCACATTCTGCGCGAGGTCGTGGCCGAGGCCGAAAACCCCGTAATGCTTTATTCGGTTGGTAAGGACAGCGCCGTGATGCTGCACCTTGCCAAGAAGGCGTTTTACCCTGCGCCCCCGCCCTTTCCGCTCTTGCACGTGGACACCACTTGGAAGTTCAAGGAGATGTACAAGCTGCGTGACAAGGCGGCGAAGGATGCGGGTATGGAACTGCTCGTTCATCGCAACCCCGAAGCTGCCGAGCGTGGCATCAACCCCTTTGACCACGGTGCCCTGCACACCGACATGTGGAAGACCGAGGGCCTGAAGCAGGCGCTGGACAAATACGGTTTCGACGTTGCCTTTGGTGGCGCGCGCCGTGACGAAGAGAAATCCCGTGCCAAAGAGCGCGTCTTCTCGTTCCGCTCGGCCAACCACCGTTGGGATCCCAAGAGCCAGCGTCCCGAACTCTGGCACCTGTACAACGCGCGCAAAGCCAAAGGCGAAAGCGTTCGTGTGTTCCCGATCTCGAACTGGACCGAGCTGGACATCTGGCAGTACATCCACCTCGAGGGTATCGAAATCGTGCCGCTGTACTTCTCGGCTCCCCGCCCGACTGTCGAGCGTGATGGTCTGATCATCATGGTGGACGATGAGCGTTTCCCGTTGAAGGATGGCGAAACCCCGCAGATGCGCTCTGTCCGTTTCCGCACCTTGGGCTGCTACCCGCTGACCGGCGCTGTTGAAAGCGAAGCGAAAACTCTGCCCGAAGTGATTCAGGAAATGCTCCTGACCACCACCTCGGAACGTCAGGGTCGTGCGATCGACCACGATCAGGCCGCCTCGATGGAGAAGAAGAAGCAGGAAGGCTACTTCTAAGCCCCGCTTCTTCGGTCCCTTCACGCCAGTACGGAATTTATAAATGACTGATCCTATTTACAAAACAGACGCCCTGATCGCCGAAGACATCGACGCGTATCTCGAGGCGCACCAGCACAAGACCATGCTGCGTTTCATCACCTGTGGTTCGGTGGACGACGGCAAATCGACCCTGATTGGTCGTCTGCTATACGACAGCAAGATGATCTTCGAAGACCAGCTTGCCACTCTGGAAGCCGACTCCAAGCGCGTTGGTACACAGGGCGGCAACATCGACTTTGCTCTGCTGGTCGACGGCCTGGCTGCCGAGCGCGAGCAAGGCATCACCATCGACGTGGCCTACCGCTTCTTCGCCACCGAAAAGCGCAAGTTTATCGTCGCCGACACACCCGGTCACGAACAGTACACCCGCAACATGGTGACTGGCGCGTCGACCGCGGACCTCGCTGTCATTCTGATCGACGCCCGCAAAGGCGTTCTGACCCAGACCCGTCGCCACAGCTACCTCGTGCAGCTGCTTGGCATCAAGAATGTGGTTCTGGCCGTCAACAAGATGGACCTTGTTGATTACGATCAGGCCACTTACGACGCGATCATCGAAGACTACACCAACTTCGCCCGCACCATCGGGATCGAAGAGTTTGTTGCGATCCCGATTTCGGGTCTGGCCGGCGACAACATCGCCGCGCACAGCGAAACTATGCCTTGGTACACCGGCCCTGCGCTGCTGCCCCACCTCGAAGAGGTCGAGATCAGCAATACGGTCGAGCAGGAACAGCCCTTCTCGATGCCGGTGCAGTGGGTGAACCGTCCTAACCTTGATTTCCGCGGGTTCGCGGGCATGGTCGCGACGGGCACCATACGCCCCGGTGATCTGGTTCGTGTTCTGCCGTCGGGCAAGACCTCGGAAGTGGCGCGGATCGTCAACTTTGATGGCGACCGTGATCTGGCCGTCGCAGGCGAGTCCGTGACCCTGACTCTGAAAGACGAAATCGACTGTTCGCGCGGTCAGGTGATCGTTGCGGCGCAGGCCCCGTTGGAGGTCGCCGATCAGTTCGAGTCCACCATCGTCTGGATGGACGAGCACGAAATGGTCCCCGGTCGTGCGTATTGGATGAAAATCGGCACCCAGACCGTGTCGGCCACTGTCCAGCACCCGAAGTACGAAGTGAACGTCAACACCCAAGAGCATCTGGCCGCGAAAACGCTGGACCTGAACGCGATTGGCGTGGCGAACATCACTCTGGATCGCGAAATCCCGTTTGACGCTTACACGAACAACCGCGAACTGGGTGGGTTTATCCTGATCGACAAGATCACCAACGCCACCGTCGCGGCTGGCCTGATTAACTTTGCTCTGCGTCGGTCGACCAATGTGCACTGGCAGGCAACCGATATCGCTCGTGAAGATCACGCCGCGATGAAGAACCAGAAGCCTGCAGTTGTGTGGCTGACCGGTCTGTCGGGTTCGGGCAAGTCGACCATCGGCAACATCCTAGAGAAGAAACTGGCGCGCATGAACCGTCACACCTTCCTCTTGGATGGGGACAACGTGCGTCACGGCCTGAACAAGGACCTTGGCTTCACCGAAGCGGACCGGATCGAAAACATTCGCCGTGTGGGCGAAGTGGCCAAGCTGATGACCGACGCCGGTCTGATCGTGATCACTGCGTTCATCTCGCCCTTCCGTTCGGAGCGTGACATGGTACGTAGCATGATGCAGCCGGGTGAGTTCGTCGAAGTCTTTGTCGACACACCGCTCGAAGTTGCTGAACAGCGCGACGTCAAAGGTCTGTACGCCAAGGCGCGTTCGGGTCAGCTGAAGAACTTCACTGGCATCGACTCTCCTTACGAGGCACCGTTCAACGCCGAGATCCGCATCGACACCACCGCGATGAGCCCCGAAGAAGCGGCGGATGCGATCATCGAACGTCTGATCCCGTAAAGATTAGTCAAGGAATAGAAAAAGCGCCGCGTACATCACGCGGCGCTTTTTTTATTGCCGAAAGGCCTAGATTAGCTTTGCTCGTCTTGGGGTTGCCGACTTTCGGCTTGATGCACCAGATGTTCGAAAAGCTGATTTTCGATTATTGGCTTTGAAAGAACGACCTCGTCCTGACGGTATTCAATCGAAGAGGCATTATAGGCCGACAGAAAAATGAAGGGGATTTCTCGCTCTCGCAGCGCAGCGGCGATACTCTCGGTGGTCTGACCACGCCCCAGATTGACGTCCAGGACTGCAAAGTCGATCGCCTCGGACCGTGCTAAGGCCGTGCCGGTTGCGGGCCGATTGGCCGGACCGACAACAGAGTGCCCCCAGCTTTCGACCATGTCAGTCAGGTCCATTGCAACAATGGGCTCATCCTCAACAATAAGTACGCGCAGACCTGGCTCGACTGACATCAGTGCCTCATATTCGGTTGTTATGATATTAGAACGAGGCAAATGCAGATTCTGTTCCATCCCAAAACGAAAAAAGGATGGATTATTCAAGTAGGCGAGACTTTAGGCTGAGATGATACACCTTCACGGCTCTGCCGATTAGATGAAGCCCAAGAAAAGTATCATAAATCAATGAGTTGCAATCATTTCTCAAGCAAGAACCAAGTTATGTCGTCTTGAGGAGCCCAATTGTCCCGATGATACGCAAAGCCGTAATCCACGAGCTTCAGACCGTAGCCGTCGATCAAATCTCCGGCGAAGTCGCGTTTGAAAAGCCTGTTCTCGTGCCCGCGGTAGCGGATCATCGTCGGCGCTGGGTTGTAATATTCAGCAACCAGAACATACCTGCGGCTGTTCGCGACCAGATTGTCATACACGCGGCGCAGGTAATCGGGGTTGATGTGGATCAGGACCCCCGCGGTAAAGGTTAGATCAACCGGGTCCTGTTTGATCTCTTCAAGGATTGAACCCTGACAGATTTCCGCGACGCCCGCGTCTGCCGCCTCTTTCGCTGCGGTTTCGTTGATTTCGTATCCACGCAAGCTGAGCGAAGGCTTCAGGCGGCTTAGGGCGACAAGATTCAATCCGATATTGCAGCCGAGCTCTGTGATGGATTGCACGTCATGGGCCGCACCAAGCATCTTGGTCCACAGCGCCACTTTCGAGTGCAGGAGTTGTTCGGAATTGTTCCGGTCGATATAATTCGCTCCGAAATCGCCGGCCCAGAATTCTTCTTGCTCGGTAATATAGGTCATGTCCGCAATCCTCAAAATATGCCTGATCATGGCACGGGAGCCTGTCCCTTGCCATGATCATGGTTGGCCTAGCGGAAAATGATCACAATTTTGCTGATGCTGCTTGCCCGTAAGGGTCAAGTCAGACGCCGGGCCGCTGTTCCAAGAGCGTGCCAAATGGATCCAGCAAAGCTACGCGGGCCGAGCACAAGAAGACTGCTTTCATCCTCGCGCACGAGAAAGACCGTCATATGCTCCATCCCTGTGCGCGTGGCGCAGCCAACAGCATAGGCGTCAGGGGGCAGGTTCACCAGTTTGGTCATCATCTGCTCTAGCTTTTCTTGGTCTCCTCGGATCGAAAAGCTGGCGAAGCCATCGGTTTGGTCGGACACCGTTGCGTCAGGGGCTTTGGCTTTGATCTTGGCGGCAAAGTCGCCTGTACCCTGCCCTGCCCCGATGATCATCCACTGATTTGGCGCACTCCAAAAAGCAAAATCGCCACCTTTTTGTGTCAGCTTACCCACTTCTGGTAGGGTCATCCCACACACGATGGGGGCATCATGACCTGCGCGCAGGGTAAAGGATGCGATCCCTAGCTCTGGCTCCTCTGAGATCGTAAGAGCGCCAAAAGACACTTGCTGTGCGCTTTGCGATCCAAGCGCGGTAATCGGGATTAAATCAGTCACGGAGACGCACTCCTTCGGGGTCAACGAAATGGGGGGAGACGACCTCAACGTCGAATTCCTGCCCTTCGAGAGGGTTGGCCGCGGTTATGATCTCGCCTTGGCGGGTATCGCCATCGACCAGATATCCTAGGGCGATGTAGCCGCCCACATGAGGCGAATAGCAGGAGGAAGTGACCCAACCTTGGTCGGTTGACAGGTTTTGCTCTGCCCCCTTGGTGAACAGATGCGAACCCGCCCGAACCTGCATCGCGCCATTGACAGGTTTCAGTCCAACCAGACGGCGGGTGTCCTTTGCCAGACCTTCGCGTCGGGACATCACCGCGCCGATCGAATCCTTCTTGGCGGACACCATTTTGCCCAACCCGAGCATCTCGGCTGTGGTTTGCCCGTTCAGTTCAGCGCCTGCCGCGTGCCCCTTCTCAATCCGCAGGACGGCAAGCGCCTCTGTCCCATAGGGGGTCGCCCCAAGGTCGCGCCCCTGCTCCATCAAGCGCTCCATCAGTGCGTGACCGTAGCGCGCGGGTACTGCGATTTCATAAGCCAATTCGCCCGAGAAAGAGATTCGGAACAGACGCGCCCGCAGTCCCTTGCAGATTGTCAGCTCCGAACAGGCCATGAAGGGGAACGCCTCGTTCGAGATGTCAAGGTCATCGACAATCCGGCTCAGGAGTTCGCGGGATTTTGGGCCCGCGACTGCGATCTGGGCCCACGCATCCGTGGTCGAGATCAACTGAACATCCAGTTCTGGCCACAAGCATTGGCGGGCGAATTCCATGTTCCGATATACAGAGCCAGCGTTGGCTGTGGTGGTTGTCACCACGTAGTGTTCTTCGGACAGGCGGGCGCAGGTGCCGTCATCATACAGGTGTCCATCCTCGCGCAGCATCAAGCCGTATCGGACCATACCAACCTTGAGCGTGTCCATCATGTTGGCATAGACGCGGTTCAGGAACTCGCCCGCATCTGCGCCTTGGACGTCGATTTTGCCAAGGGTCGTCACATCACACAGGCCAACGCTCGAGCGGACAGCTTTGACTTCGCGGTCGACCGATTGACGCCAGTGGGTTTCGCCGTCCCGCGGGAAGTATTGTGCGCGCATCCATGCACCAACTTCGACGAATTCCGCGCCCTGAGCCTCGGCCCAGTGGTGGGTCGGGGTCAGTCGGGTCGGACGGAAGTGTTTGCCCGTGTCGCCGCCGCCCAACACGGCCAGCGAAACGCCGGTGTAGGGCGGGCGGAAGATCGTCGTACCGGTCTCTGGGATCGTCGCGCCGCTGAGTTCAGCCATCACAGCCAACGCCGAGATGTTAGAGGTTTTGCCCTGATCGGTTGCCATCCCCAAAGTTGTCCAACGCTTCAGATGCTCGACCGAGCGCATGTTCTCCTTGTGCGACAGGGCGATGTCCTTGACGGTCACGTCGTTCTGAAAATCGACCCATGCGCGTTTTTTGCCGGGGACGTGCCAGTAGGCCTCTTGCGCGCTGGGGCGGTTCTCGGCCTTGGGCAGTGTAATTTCCGCACCCATCACGCCGATCTCGGTCAGGGCAGCCAGCGCGGCGCGCATACCGTCTGTCAGAGCGGCCTGCGTGCCTCCTTGGCCCGCGGCGGCGCCAGCAGGATGCATTCCCTTGGGGCCATTCGGGCTGGGAACAAAGGCGAGCAGGGTGTCGTTCCAAATGGGCCGCCCGCGATGGTGCGAGGACAAATGCACATTGGGGTTCCAGCCGCCGCCCACAGCCAGAGCGCCCACATCGTGCCAAGATGACTGGCCGTTGCGGGTAATTTGGATGCTGGTTAGGCCTAGCCGCCCCTTTGAGCCGGTGACGGTGCTGCCAGAGAAAAGCTGATAGTCGCCGAATTTCGGAGCATCCTCGCGGGTGTCGATGACCCCAAGCACGGGCGCGCCCTTGGCGATCATGTCCAGTGCGGTGCGGTGCCCATCGTCGCCGTTGGTGAAAATGGCAACGGGATCAGAAGGTGACTTGACCGGTGCGGCCGCCCATCGGTTGGCATAGGCACGCATGGCCCCCGACAACATGATCCCGGGGCGGTCATTGTCGGCAAAGGGAATGTGCCGCTCAATCGCACCAGCGGCCAGAACGCAGGATTTCGCCGTAATCCGCCACAGGGTTTGGCGGACATAATTGCCGGGTACTGGCAGATGATCTGCAACCTTCTCGACAGCGCCATAGATGCCGTGGTCGTAGGTGCCAAAGACAGTGGTGCGTGGCATGATGCGAACGTTTGGCAAGCTGTCCAGCTCGGCCAGCGTGCGGTTGACCCAATCACAGGCTGGCGCCTCGTCCAATAGATCGCTTTCAGCCAGAAGACGGCCACCGAACTGGAAATCTTCGTCCGCGAGGATCACCTTGGCCCCTGCCCGTCCTGCGGTCAGAGCAGCGGTGAGCCCCGCTGCGCCTGCGCCGATGATGAGCACGTCGCAATGCAAGAAGCCTTTGTCATAGGCATCGGGGTCCGGCAGCATCGACAATTCGCCAAGACCCGCAGCTTTGCGGATCGCGGGTTCGTACAGCTTTTCCCAGAAGGCACGTGGCCACATGAAGGTCTTGTAATAGAAACCTGCGGCAAAGAAGGGCGCGAGGTGGTCATTGATCGCTAACAGATCGCGGTTCAGCGGGCCGATATGGTTTTGTGATCTGGCGGTCAGGCCATCGTACAACTCGGTTACTGTCGCGCGGGTATTCGGCTCGGATCGCGCACCATCTCGCAGAGTGACCAGCGCATTCGGTTCCTCAGACCCGGCGGAGAAGACGCCGCGCGGGCGGTGGTATTTGAAGCTGCGGCCCATCAGCTGCACACCATTGGCCAACAAAGCCGAGGCCAGCGTGTCGCCAGCGTAGCCTTTGTAGCCCTGCCCATTGAAGGTAAAGTGCAGGGGCTTGGAGCGGTCGATCAGACCGCCGGTCAAACGGGTCATTGCGCACCTGTGAACGGCGGAGCAATACTCGGCCACGGTAGCGACGGCATAGTGTTGTCGCGGGCGGCGTAAAAGTCGTCCACTTTTGCCCTTTCGGATTTCGGGAGGGCTTGGGGATATACACCGTGGACTTGTATTTGAAGGTG
>NZ_JBGFGN010000049.1:0-28977 GCF_041224595.1 Donghicola sp. XS_ASV15
TTTCAGAGCTGTGCAGTGAACTGGGCGTGAAACCCGTCACCCTGTACCGATACGTCGATCCCAAAGGCAACCTGCGCGAATATGGAGAACGCGTCCTCGGCGCTTAAGGTGTCATTCTGCACTCAGCCGGAGCAGACCCCATCATCGGTTCCGGCTTTGACGATGTGATCTACGCCGGTGCGACGGCTGCTAACGAAGCTGACACCATCTCGGGTGGCGCAGGCGATGATATCATCGGTGGTAAAGGCGGCGCTGACGTTTTGACCGGAGATGCAGGCGACGACACCATTTTTGGAGGTGCAGGTGCAGACAGCATCGACGGCGGCACAGATGATGACGTGATCTGGGCTGGTGCAGATGTGGATACTGTCGACGGCGGAACCGGAAACGATATCCTAGGCGGCGGCGCAGGTGCAGACAGCATTTTGGGTGGCGAAGGCGACGACATCATCTACGCAGGTGCTGGTGAAGACAAAGACTACCTCAGCGGTGACGCGGGTGCAGATACCATCTATGCAGGTGGCGGCAGCGATACCGTGCTCGGCGGCGAAGGCGACGACTTGCTCTTCAATGGCGCAGGTAGTGATACTGTAGTCGGAGGTACAGGCGACGATACTATCTGGGGCGGCGGAGGCAATGACCTGTTGACCGGCGCTGCTGGCGACGACGTGTTCGCATTCGCCTCGGGCAACGGCAACGACACCATCACAGACTTCGACATTCTCAGTACCACAGCTGACGAAGGCGACGTTCTGGATCTGTCGGCGTTTGGTTTCGCAGATACTGCCGCAGTTCTGGCAGCAACCTCGGAGGTTGGCGGCGATGCAACCATCGCAATCGCACCGGGTCAGACCATCACTCTGGATGGCGTGACCAAAGCTGCTCTGCAAGCTGCAACCGATGACTGGGTCACCGTCTAATCAGCTTGTTGCTTAGCGATCTTCAAAGGGGCTCTTCGGGGCCCCTTTTCTGTTGTCGATACGGCTCTCTGGGAAAGCTGCGGCATTGTCCAATCTAAGGTGATCCTGATAGTGCCTAAGCAACCTGTTTGCCCCACGAGGACCGATGCTTCAGAAAACCGTGTTTGTGATCACCTATGGCCGGTCCGGATCAACCCTGCTGCAGAATATGTTCAATGCACTGCCCGGATATGTTCTACGCGGCGAGAATAACAACATTCTCTCGAGCCTCGTGCAGAGTTGGGAGGCTCTGAGGCAGTTTTCGCCCGAACAGATCGCGCGCATGAAAATCGCGGGGCCTTTGCCGTCGGGACCGCATCAGCCTTGGTTCGGGTACGAAGGCATTGATCCGGATCAGTTCGGTCAGGACCTTGCGCAGGTGTTCACCCAGCGGGTGCTGCGCCCCGATGCGGACACCCGAGTGGCAGGGTTCAAAGAGATCCGGTGGCATCAGGACCCTGAGCTTTTCATGCCGATGCTAGAGTTTCTGAAGCGGTTCATGCCGGACGCGCGGTTCATTTTTAACACCCGAAATCACGCGCAAGTCTGCCGGTCAGGATGGTGGAAAACTATGCCCGAAGCAGAGGTGCGCGCAGAGTTGGAAGCGGCCGAAGGGCTGTACCGCACGTGGCAGGCGGCCCATCCCGAGTGCAGCCTTGCGATGCATTACAATGACTACGTCACCTCGCCCGAGGCATGGCGGCCATTGTTCGCGTTCCTTGAGGAGCCGTTCGAAGGCGCGCTGGTCGAAGAGATCCTGAGCCGAAAGCTGATGCACATGAAGTGGAAGGGCGCCAAGAAACAGGGCTAGGGACCCTGCCCTTTATGTTTCTCGCGGTGGGCGCGGGCCGAAGATAGCTTCCCACCCCTGCTCGCGTTTGAGCATTTCTTTGGTCGCCAGACCTGGCAAGGCCAGTAGCCGCTCTGGGTCAGAAAGATCAAAGAGTTCAATTCCTTGGGCATAAGTCGCATGTCCGACGCAGGCATCCTCGAGGCCCACGACAGGCATGGCAAAGAAGGTCTGCATAGCAAGGTACATGTAGGTACAGGCGGCTAGTCCTTCGGGACCCAGGATGTAGCCATGCCCACCGGCCGCATATTCCCGCGGGAGCGGATACTGATAGCCCCGCGCCTCGATCAGAGGGTCGGCGCATTTGCCAAGGTGCCAGCCATGCCACTGGCTGTGATGCTGATCGGCCCCGACAAGGCGCCCCGCATAGGCGGCCTTGGTATCTGCGACCTGCTGGAGGCATGCTGCAAAAGCGGTCGGATCGTCGAGCACTAGGTTGTCGTCAATTTTCACCACCAGCTCCGGCTTGGCCAAGAGGTCCAGCAACATGAAGGCATAGAACAGTTTGCGATGCAGACTCTCGTAATTGTCGGGGGTCGGGACTCGCAGGATTTGACCGTCATACGCCAGAGAGAGCGGGGTTTCATGCTCTGTATGTTGGCTGTTTTGCCCCATCAGGATGATGTGGTGATAGGGGCCATCTAACCTTTTGAAGGAGGCGATCGTGTCTAGGGTGTCTTGGAGACGCGGCCTGCAACTGGTGTGCAGGATCACCCGTTTGCCCGCACAATCAGCACGCAGGCGGGACACGGCCTCGGGATGCGCCATGCCGAGAAGGGCCGTCAGAAACTCTTTGAGGTATCCGTTTCGGGGAAAAAGGGAAAAGCAGTCCCGTATTTCGGAGAACCGCTGGAGCAACGCCTGAGGGTCTGTTTCGCCCTGCCAAGACTGTAGCTTTGCCAAATGGGCCTCTGCGCCAGACACCGCAAACCGCAGGTTGTGGTACATGGGACGTTCCCAGCGCAGATCGCGCCCGGCATTGGTGATGTGATGGGCCAATCCCGCGGTGAAGTCCCCCACAAGCTGCGAGGACCGATCCAGCAGATGCGAGAGCGCGTCCGACATCGGGTCCGTCTCAGTGGGCATCACTGCAGTGGGCTGCGGGTCCTGCTGATGCGACATTGCCCGTGCAAGGTTCCTTTGGACGCGCTGCACGGCCCGCTTCAGCAGAGGAGGTCGCGCTTGCGGTGTTGGAGTGGGCAGCGCCTCGTCAAAAAACGCCTTCAGGCGCGTATCGCAGTCCAGAACCCGCGCATACCGGCCGATATCGATCTCTTCGGGGGTGAGGCTCAACTCGGCCCAGAACTGGTTCAGGCCCGCATCGTCGTTGGTCAGCTGGCTGTAATGCGTGCGCCACGTCCCGCCAATCACAGGAGAGAGCGCCGTATTGCGGGCGTAAGCCGCCCCGCCCAAGCGGATTTTGGACTCGTATTGCGCCAAGCTACGGAACGGGAAGTGCAGGATACGCAGGCGGGTTCCGGCGGTTTCGACCGTGCCAATCAGGCCTTCGACGGCGTGGTTGCCTTGGGACACCGTGACCTCGGCACTGGCACGGTGCAGGACTTTGGGCGGCAAGGGGTGGCCCGTCACATTCAGGCTCTGGCGCTCGAACATCGTGGTATGGCGCGGATGGCTGCGCCCTTCGAGCGGAGCCTCTGCAGGGCATGTCACCACCGCATTGTGGCGCTCGACCGAGAGGGCCGCCGTCTCGGGCAGCAAAGCCGACAGCAGGGTTTTCAGATCACCCGTCTCGGGCATCCAGAATTCGTCGGCGTCATTGTTGATCACCCAATCCGCCCTGTGCTGGGTGGCGGCGCGGCGAGCCATGCCAGTGACCCACTCCCACTGGTTATAGGTGTCCTCGGTCTGAAGCAGGTAGTCGATCTCGACCTCGGATGACAGATCCTTCAGGATCTGCGGCGTGTCATCGGTCGAGAGGTTGTCCATGACGATAAAACTGTCCACGCCCATGGCACGATGAAAGCGGATGTTCTCTGCGATGATGTCTTCTTCGTTACGCACCAGCAGCGTCATGACAATCTTGGGCTGGATGGACACGGGCACCCTCCTCAATCGCGAGTGTGGAACAGCACCGGCACCCAAGGCGGCACTGGCAAGAACGTAGCACGCGCTTCATGCAGGTTTTTCCCTATCGAAACCAGACCAAATCAAGGGCTGCTTCACATGGCACAGCAAGGAATTCCCGAAGGCATTCACAACAACTTAGGCTTTTAATAATAGGGATTTTGGCCCATAGATGCGCGATAATAGCCAGAGCGCGCCCCCTTTCTAATGTTCCAAGGCGCGGATCGGCTCCTGTGGGTGGGTTGAAACTTGGATCAAAAAGAAAATATCCCCGGATCATGATACAGTCACTTTTGAAACCTGGATACGACGAGCTTGCCGAGGTCCGTCGTCGCAGCAGACATCTTTACTGGATCACCGCGATCTTCAGTTTCTTTGTGAACCTGCTGATGTTGACCGGCCCACTGTACATGCTGCAGGTCTATGACCGCGTTCTTGGTGGACGGTCCGAGGCGACATTGGTCGCGCTCTCGCTTCTGGTGGTGTTCCTCTACAGCCTGATGGGCATTCTGGATTATGCCCGCGGGCGTCTGCTGTCCCGTATCGGGGCACGGTTTCAAGCCAGCCTTGATCGGCGTGTCTTTGACGCGATGATCCGCCGCTCTGCGGTCGCCAAAGATCCTGTGGCTCAAACTGGTCTCTCTGATCTGGAATCCGTCCAGCGCCTGATTTCGTCCCCCGTGGTCGGGGCGGCGTTCGACATGCCTTGGTCGCCCATCTTCCTGGCAGGGATTGCCCTGTTCCACCCTTGGCTCGGCATTCTGGCGCTGGTCGGCGGCGCGGTGCTGGTCGTGATCGCCCTGATCAACCAGGTGGCCAGCAAGAACCCCATGCAAAAGGCAACCGCTTCGGGGCACAAAGCGAACCTCATGTCCGAGGAAATCCGCAACGAAGCCGAGATGATCCAGTCCATGGGGATGCGCAAAGCCGCATTCCTGCGCTGGCAGAAGGGCCGCAACGAGGCCCTGTCCGACAACGTGGCGGCCAGCGACACCTCTGGCGGCTTCACGGTCCTGACCAAAACCCTGCGCCTGTTCCTGCAATCGGCGATGCTGGGTCTTGGTGCCTACTTGGTGCTGACCGAAGGCCTGTCCCCCGGCGCGATGATCGCCAGCTCGATCCTAATGGGCCGCGCTCTGGCCCCGATCGAACTGGCGCTGGGTCAGTGGGCACTGGTGCAACGCGCCATGAAGGGCTGGCACAACATGGCCGAGCTGCTGGCCAAAGTCCGCCCCGAACAGGAACGGACCGCCCTGCCCAAGCCCAAAGCCATGCTCGAGGTCCAGAACCTTGTTGTGGCAGCCCCCGGCGAAAAGACGCCCCAGCTGCGCAACGTGTCGTTCCGAATCCAACCCGGCCAAGCGGTCGGTATCATCGGCCCGTCAGGCTCTGGCAAATCAACCCTTGCGAAGGCGCTGACCGGTGCGTGGAAGCCTGCCAGCGGCACCGTTCGTCTGGATGGGGCATCGCTAGACCAGTACGATCCAGATGTCTTGGGGCGCCATATCGGCTACCTGCCCCAGCGCGTACAGCTCTTTGAGGGCACCATCGCACAGAACATCGCGCGCCTGTCGAACGAGCCGGATGCCGAAAAGGTCGTCCGCGCCGCGCAAAAAGCCGCCGCGCATAACCTGATCGTCAAATTCCCCGATGGCTATGACACTCAGGTCAGCCCCGGTGGCGGACGTCTCTCTGGTGGCCAGATGCAGCGCGTCGCTCTGGCCCGTGCCCTCTATGATGATCCTGTGATTGTCATTCTGGACGAGCCGAACTCGAACCTCGACAACGAAGGCTCGATGGCTCTGAACCACGCGATCAAGCAAATGAAATCCGAAGGCAAGTCGGTCATGATCATGGCCCACCGCCCCGCGGCCATTCAGGAATGCGAAATGCTTCTGGTCATTGATAATGGCGTCCAAACCGCTTTTGGCCCCAAAGACGAAGTGCTGCAGAAAATGGTCACCAACCATCAAACCATCCGTCAGGCTCCGAAATCCGCAGGAGGCGTCCAATGAGCGTCGAACGTGACTGGTCTGTCCGCAAACCCATGATTATCGGGCTCATCGGACTGCTCATCCTAGTGGGTGGTTTTGGCTCTTGGGCCGTTATGGCCTCGATTTCGGGGGCTGTGATTGCCTCGGGCCGCATTGAGGTGGATCGAAACCGTCAGGTCGTCCAGCATCTGGACGGCGGGATCGTCTCTGAAATTCTGGTAGACGAAGGCGATACCGTTGCCGAAGGCGACGTTCTGATCCGTCTGGATCCCAACGAATTGCGCTCGAACCTTCTGATCACCGAAGGGCAGCTGTTCGAACTGATGGCCCGCCGCGGCCGCCTGGTCGCCGAGATCGAAGAAGCCGACGAGATCACCTTTGACGAGGACCTTCTGGCGGCCGCCAAGGACCGCCCCGAGATCGAAGATCTGATCGAAGGTCAACGGCGCCTGTTCCAGGCCCGCCGCGAGTCCGTCGACCGCGAGATTGAACAGCTCGAAAAGCGCACCAGCCAGATCCGCGAGCAAATCGTCGGCATCAAGGCGCAGCAGGATGCGGCCCGTAATCAGCTGGAACTGGTCGAGCAGGAACTACAGAACCAGACCGCTCTGCTGGACCGCGGCTTGGCTCAGGCCAGCACCGTGCTGAACCTGCGCCGCGTTCAGGCCGATCTCGCCGGCTCTTTGGGGGAATTGATCGCCGAAGAAGCGCAATCCGAAGGCCGTATCACCGAAATGGATATCGAAATCCTGAAACTCGGCACGACCCAGCGCGAAGAAGCCATCACCCGCCTGCGCGACCTGCAATACCGCGAGTTGGAACTGGCCGAGACACGCCGCTCTCTGAAGGAAAAGCTGAACCGTCTCGACATCACCGCCCCTGTGTCCGGCATCGTCTACGGCCTCGAGGTGCATACCCCCCGCTCTGTGATCCAGTCGGCCGCACCTGTGCTCTATCTCGTGCCCCAAGACCGCCCCCTGATCATCGCCGCACAGGTCAGCACCACTGACATCGACGAGCTTTTCGTTGGGCAAGACGTGGCTCTGCGCTTCTCGGCCCTGGATCAGCGCAAAACCCCCGAGCTGTTCGGCACAGTCCATCTGGTCTCTGCGGACGCTTTCGAGGACGAACGCACCCGCCAGTCCTACTACCGCGCGGAAATCGAGCTGAACGAGGGCGAGCTAGAACGCCTGCCAAGCAACACCCAGCTCATCCCCGGCATGCCCGTCGAAGCCTATCTGAAAACAGCAGATCATTCGCCCATGACCTACTTGCTGAAGCCGTTTATGGACTATTTTGTCAAAGCTTTTCGCGAAACGTAAAGGCAGTCACATGGCACGAAATCTACGTTGGTCGATGCAGTGCGCGTGTCTTAGTAAAGCATGCTTTGCACTTCAGCATCACGCACAAACTTAAGTGGAGCATCCGAACCTATGCAAGGTAAACGCACATTCTCTGTTATAGGAAACTGCCAAGCTCCCTATTTGGCGAACGCGCTTCTTTCAAATAAAGACTTCAATGATCAATATACTTGGGTAAAGATACCACCCATTCATCTCATTCAACGATCTGATATTCACACATATTTTGAAAAATTGAAGGAGTTGGATCTCGTCATACATCAACCAGTCGTAGACAAGAAACGCTTTAGCGAATTTGAGACAGGAAATTTAAGAAACCAGTTAACTGAAACCCTAACGCTAATTTGCATCCCATCATGCTACTTTAATGGGTACTTTCCTACAATTTCCACCGTAAGCGGTATAAAAACACCTGCTGATTCAGTACATGACATGGGGGTATTCCACGCCTTTGATTTAGGGATACCGATCCAGAAAACTGTAGAGCTGCTCTATCAAAAGAATATCTTCTATAATCGCTATTACACAGAAAGATGGCAGTCTGCAGTAACGGCGCTGCAACAGCGAGAAATCGACGCTGCCGTGGACATTGAAGTGTCTAATTTCATAAATGAGACGGGCAGACATGAAATTCTCATGAATCAATTCAATCATCCAAAAAAGAAAATCTTCAAATTCCTGTCTGAAAAAATTTGCGAGACCTTAGGAATCGAGCAGAGCGAAACAAGGCCTCAAAAAGACTTGGACAATATCATCTGGCCTGTTTTACCATGGGTAAAAGATGAGCTTCGGATACATTCCCAAGAAAGTGAAAAACTAATTGTCAGAGGCACCGAAGTTAGCTGGGAGGAATTTGTTTCTGGATCCTTCAAATCCTACCAAAATATGCCAGCGATCCAACGCAATGCATGCGTGAAGAGGAATACACAAGTACGGTCTCTGCTAGAAGAAGCCCTCTGATCCGTATAACTATATTCGAGGCTATCCCTTGTTAAGATACCTCAAGCGAAGTTGTATGTCTGATAATCAACATCATACATCTTGCGTATTTTTTCTTTAGCATTTGACGACAACACACTTTGATTTAATTTTTTTCCGCCTTTTTGAACATGTGGCAATTCCAAATTCATTTTAGTGATACTGGACATATCACATCTCAATGTATCAAGCTCACTCATCGTATAAACTTTTGAATAAAAGTCCTTTTCTCGCCCCAAGAAAAAACATTGAGAATTTGTGTGGTGCCATATTGAGTGGGAGTATCTTCGATATAATTCTATTCGGTCAACAAAGTCTTCCAGACTCGGATTTGGGAGTGCCCCGCTGGTCACTGCCACATCAGACAACTTACCTTTCGCTAAATCCCAGTGATGTTGGACCCTATTTGAATAGCAAGACAAAAATCGACTCACGGGATCACGAACTACGCATATCTTGAAATAGCTCTGGATCTTCATAGAATCTATTTTAGAAAATGCAGTGCATGGGTACAATTTATGAACATAAATCTTTTTCCCATTCCGAAAAAAAGGCTTAAAATCCTCACCAGACTCAGCAAAATAAAACATCCTCTTTAAAGATGTGCAAGCGACCTTTGGCACAGAAAAATACGCTATGTTAAATTTATCTAAAACAATAGCCATACTAAAAACATCATGTCATGCGCAAAGTTTAAAAACGTTTGTTTCGAGAGAGGCCTTCTGAAAGAATTCAGAATATCTGTCTAAGTATTCGAGATGTTTTTGATTGAAATCATGCGAGAGACATCTTGTGTAAAGCTCATCTACAGGCATATTTTCCGCATCAAAATCCCTTGCTTCCACGAAAAATATACCCATGGCTTCGCCAAGCTCTTTTGTTCTACTATCATGAGCGATCAAGGCCCCTGGGGTACCTGCAAGCAAAGAAGCTATTGTCCCATGGATTCGCGTTCCAAAGACAAATTCTTTTGTACTACAAAAACGCAACCATTCGCCCACTGAGAAAAACACTTTACCGTGGTCTTTTAAATACCTTTGAATGAGCTCATACTTTGACCCATATGTTTTTTCCAAGCACTCTTTCGCTTTTAAATCATCAAAATCTCGATTTTTGACACCGAGAGCAAAGTACATGTCTGCAAGTTCTGATTGCAGAACTACGTCGTATTCCCTCGACATAGCCACATCATAGAACTTTGCGTGAAACTCAGTCGCGTTCTTATAGTGATGACGCGTTCCGTGGACGGCAATATCGCTACTCTTCAAAATCGATGGCCCTGAACGCTGGTCAAAATTAAACCGCTTCGCTCGATTCAGTAGCAAAGAAGGACAACCTGTTGGCACAGCATTCTTGGCACCATAGTGCGCCAACACTTCACATGAAAACGTCCCTCGCGCTGCAATGGCAGGGCTGCGCTCAGCGAGTATAGACACTAGTTTTCTCGTGGAAGGCCGCAAACTTGGTATACGCCCGTTCATATCTGCTTGAGCACCTAGGCCTAAAGCAATGATCGGTAGGTTTGTACGGTCAAGCCAGTCCACAAGCGCGGGTCTCCACTCTGAGTCTTGGCTCAACCAATTCGCGGCTGCGAGAACGATGCAATCACGTCCTTCTAAGTGCTCATCCGACACTTCGCCAAACCATACCCTCTTCGCATCATCGAAAATTTCATACGATGCATCAGAAAACATCATGTTTCCTGTGTTTTGCCCCGTACGTAGAAGCAATTGGGAGACTGGAGCTGGCTTCTCGGGCATTGCCGTATGCGCGCCTAGAACAAGAGGAGAATTCAGATGCACTATTGGAAGACCTTCTGTATTTTTGAGGAAAGATAAGTGGCGACATAAACAGTGCTATGCCCTTATCTACTCCTTGTATTGTTCACGAGCTTAGCGAGCACAGCCATCGTGAATCTTTCAAAATCCGTCAAATCTTCTCGCACACTACTTTCTTTTACATCCGAGGAGATTTTTATTGGCTGGCCTTTCATTCTATTGTTTATTTTATTTACGGCATTCGAAAATCTTCCCTCGAGAATAGAATACTCCGTCTCATCTGGAACAAAACGAACCACATCTTCAGAAGGTATCTGCATCAAAGCGTCACTTGCAAAGGTGCTGGCAAAAGCGTTTTGAGCTCCAGCCACTTGGTTAAATGACCTCAGCAGCTCCAGCTCTTTGTCCGTCAAGGACCGGTTAATTTTTTCACGGAAGTCAGGTTCAAAGTCACATCCGAGAACCTCTTTAAACACAAAAGACGCTAACTTTCCCTTGTGTTCATCGTAGTTCAGCAGAGAAAGGGCTTCTTCTCCAAAAGCGTTGGCGATCAGGTTCGTATGATGCAGCGCAAACCCATCCCAGGTCTTCAGGAATTCGGAGAAATCCCTAACCTCCCCATGGCGTTTTACTTCCTGAGAATAGGCAGAGCGGGCAGCATCAGCCATGTTTCTCACGAAGTAAAAAGCTTTTACGTCATAGTCATTCTCTCTGATCACGCGAACGAGAGCTTCAGTCCTCTCATTCTTTGGGAATACCAAAAATTCGGAAGAGAATAGGAAATGACTGCCCTGCCCTTCTTTGAGAAGTTGATCGAAATCGTCAATAAACGCGTCTTTGTTGTCTATTCTATGCGGGAGCTGAGGCCGAAGATAATTGGCCATAAGTATCGCGTTCCCAGACGTAATTCGGCCCTCACTTGCGCCCTCTGTGAAGGCGTTCTGCGGGTAGATGATATTATTCTCTTTCAGAGCATCTGCGTAGCGCGCAAAAAGAACTTGCAGGAATGAAGTGCCCGTTTTGGGGGCACCACAGTGAAGATAGATAGTCGGCATACAGCCTCCCCAGATATTTCTGTTATTATCACATACGCGTACGCTTCATGGCCATACGATAAAGCTCTGCATAGCGATCTACCATGCGATCAAGCCGGAACTCGGCGTCGAACCGTTGGCGCGCAGCGGTGCCCATACGGGCGCGCTGGACTGGATCCATCATCTGGCGTAGAGCCTCAATAAACGCCTCTTGGTCTAGGGCGGGCTTGCCCTCCTGTTCGGCCAGCGGCACCAGAATACCGGCAGCGCTGTCCCCTGCCCCAACGATACTCGGGATTTCACCCACATCCGATGCGACGACCGGCAAGCCTTTGGCGATCATCTCGATCAAGGCCAGCGGCAGAGACTCTCCAATGAAATAACTCGGCAGAAGGCCGATATCCGAGATGGCAAAGTAGTCTTGAACGTTGGGCACCTGCCCTGTCAGCACCACATGTTCTGGCGCGTTTGCACGGACAGCATCCGCCGCGGGGCCTTCGCCGCAAAGGATCAGATCGACTTTGTGACCTTCGGCATTCAATTGTTCTATGGCAGCGACAGCCTCGGCCCACCCTTTGGAGGGGATCGCACGGGCTGCCATACAGAGCACCACAGCGTCGGGGCGCAGCCCCAGCGTTTCGCGATCCAGACGGGTGCGGATCGGCTCTTCGGCCATGCCGTTCGGGATGCGCAGCAGACGTTCGGGACGCTCATAGACATCAAAGACGCCGATATTCTTGTCCGCCAGATAGACCCAGGCATCCACACGCTCCAGCATACGGCGCATCTTGTCAGGGAAACCGCGGTCGATGCCGGGGTGTTGCAGCAGGGTTTCATGACAGCCATGCATGGTGATAACCCACGGCAAATCGGCGGGCAGGGTATCGCGATAGCTGTCCACCAGAGAGTCAGACCACCATATGTTCGAGTGGATCACATCGATATCGTAGCGGGCGACAATCTCGGCCAGATCAAAGTCCGGGTCCGTCGCCTGATAGAGCGCCACGGCAGGATCCAGTTTCGACAGCACGGCAGGGTGGGTCGGTTGATAGCAGGCATTGACCAGCACAACCCGTCCACCGCGTCGGTGCCAGTCGTTCGCAAGAGAGATCGCAAACATCTGCCCCCCACCGGGGCTGAGGTCCGGGGCGATCACGGCTAGGGCAGGCAGCGCTTTGGCGGGGTCTGGCAGGACCGGCAGGGCGCTGCGATCCTCGACGTTGAAACGGGCGATGTCTTGTTCAAGGAACTGGTGGATCTGTTCCTGCGCCTTCGGGCTTTGGCGATAGGTCTGGCCCACATAGCGGCGGACCTCGGCCAGTTCGGTGAAGTAGCGCAAAGAGCCTTCGAGCTTGTGGGTGACTGTGTTTTCGTGGCGGCGGTGATAGTTCAGCGGCGCCGAAGAGAAGCCAACCAGCCCGCCCTTCATCGCGCGGATATAGAAGTACCAGTCCCCGCAGAGGCGCATCTTTTGCACCCGCTCGGCGAAATCGGCATCAGGGTCGAACTTGCGCATCAGCACCGCGCTGGCATTCGGGATGGTGTTGGCGATCCCAAGGCCTTCGTTGGCTTCTTCGTGATCGGTGGCGATGAAATCCTGCGTCCAGCGGCCCGGGTTGATCCGGTCGAGGTAAAGCTCGGAATAGTCCCCGATGATCGACCCGTCTGATCGCACAGGCACAGACATGGCCGAGGCCAGCCGCACATTGCGGTCATCAAAGAGCGGCAGCAGCGTGGTCAGCAGCGTGTCTTCGCACCAGTCATCCGCTTCGGCGAGCCAGATCACCTCGGCGGCGGCCATCTCCATTCCGCGCATCCATTGGGCAAAGGGCGAGCCGGAGTTTTCCGTGTTCAGGGCGGTCTTGGTGCCCGCGCGGGTCTTGGCGAAATCTGCCAGAAGCTGGGGCGAGCCGTCGGTCGAGGCATCGTCCAGAAGGATCAGTTCGAAGTCCTGAAATTCCTGCGCGATGATGCTGTCGAGGCGCTGGGGCAGGTAGGTCTCGTAGTTGTAGTTCGGCAGTACGACGCTGACCTCGGGGGCGAGGCCCGCCACCTCGCGCAAGGCATGAAGCAGCATCGGCCCCACCGCGTTGATCGTGTATTGCCGCGCGACCTGAATGCGGCCGGTTTCGCCATCCTGCAGGCGGCGGTCGGTGTCGCGGCCATACAGCAGCACAGCCTCGGCCATGGCATCGGTGTCCATGAACGGCACCGCCTGCCCGCTGCCCGTCTGGACGAACTGAGCAATCCCGCCAGCATCCTGAAAACAGGTGATCGGCACACCCGCCTGCGCCGCATAGAGCGCAACCAGCGGGAACGGGTCCTCTTGGGAGCTGAGCAGAAAGATGTCCGCGCCCGCCAGTTTGGCGGCCACCTCTGGCTCATATCCGGTGAAATGGACGCGATCCGAAATGCCCGCGGCAGCGGCTTGGGCGATGCAGGCCTCTTCGTCGGGGCCACCCCCGAGCCAGACGAATTCCGCATCCAGTCCTGCGGCCAGAACCTTTTCGGCGGTCTCAACGAATTTGTCCGGCGATTTGCGCCAGTGCGCCACACCGCAGCCCATGACCAGGATACGGTCGCCCGACACGCCCACAGACCGGCGCGCGGACGTCCGCCGCGCAAGACGGTCTGCGTCAGTGTCGCCTTTGGGCAGAGCCTCGATGAAGCTGTGCGCCGAGGTCATGCGTTTCGCATCGAAACCAAAATCCCCCGACAGCGCCGCATAGACATCCGGCCCCCCGCAGATCACATGGTCCGTCTGCTCACGTACCAGCGCGACTTCTTCGGGATAGCGCTCGAGAATTTTGGGCAGTTCGTGGATGAAGGCAACACTGGGGGTGTCGGCCTGCCAATACTTGTAGAACGCCCCACTGACGATCGAATTGACGAACACCGCCTGCACATCGTCTCCGGCCCATTCGGCCAGAGCCGCGGCACGGTCGTCTTCGGCATGGTCGGACAGCACAAAGACCGGCGCGATCTTTTCGAACTCGTAGCGGAAGTGCCCGCCGTTGATCGCGACAATGCCCACCGAGAACCGGGTTGAGGACAGGATCCAGTCCGCCAAGAGACGCAGCACCGTTTGTGCCCCGCCCAACTGCGTGTCGTGGGTCACAAGGATCAGGCGGCCGCGCCGTCCGTCCTCGCGCAGGCCCGGCTGGAACAGAGCGCTGCCCTTGTGCGGGACGGGCTTGGGCGGGCGGACCTCTGCCAATGCGCAGTAGAAGGGGGAAAGATCGCTGTCCTGATCACCGTCTTTGGCCACATAGCCGGCATTGGGCAGCAGCCCTTCGCGCCAGCCTGTGCGCAGATAATGGGCCAGTGGCTCGCAGACATAGTCTACGGGATCAAGATAGGCCTCGTGATAGTGGGCGGCATCGAATTCCGGATGGGGGTTTCGCCCCTCGCGCCAGCCCGTGAGGATATAGTCCAGCCAAGGGTTCGCATCCTCGACCTGATAGGTCTGCGCGTACCAGTTCGCTGCGAAAGCGGGATGGGGGATGCGTTTCTCTTTCCAGCCTGTCCCCAAATAGTGGCTCAGGGGATCTACCTCGGCTTTGGCGACATCGGGGTACATCCGCAGATACCAATCGTTGTCGAACAGCGGATGAAGGTGCCGCCCTTCGCTCCAGCCCCGGCGCAGGTAATGCTGCCAGGGGTCCACATCCGCCAGTAGGATATCGCGATTGCCCATGACGTAGGCGGCGGGATGAAACAGCGGATGCGGGCGTTTGAACTGGCGCCAGCCTGTGGTGACGTAGTGGGTTAGGGGCTCGATGTCCTGCGCCAAGCAGTCCGGCACCTGTTTGAGATAGAATTCCGTGTCGAACAGGGGATGCGGATTGCGCCCCTCGCGCCAACCGAACAGGGTATAATGCTCCAGAGGGCCGCCCGCAAAAAGAGCGACATCCGGGTTTTCGGAAAGGTACCAGTCCCGTTGAAAGAGATTTTCGAGAGCGGACATCAAGACTTCCTTTTCCCCGAACGGTTCACATCAGCAAAACGCGCGACCAGACAAATGCAGTTCATATAAGCCAAAGCGTGGATCAGCCTGCCCGCTTGACGAGCCGGATCAACCGGCGCATGGGGCCGGTGATCTTCCACGACGTACTGTGCTCCAGATCATGCACGCGCCCCTGATGACGCCGCACCTCTTCATAGAGCGCTTCGCGTTCGGCATCGCTCCGGTTCCGCTCTTCGGTCATACGGTCCAAGGCCTCGGTGCGGTGGTGCAGATCGGCCTGAAGCCGGTCCCGCAGCCCCTCGAGGCCTGCGATCTTTTCTTGCTGCTGTACGGCACGGATGTCTGAATGGCTGCGATGGGCCTGAAGCGTCTCTGCCAGCTCCCTCTCGAAGTTGGCGCGCTGGCGCAGCAGATCGGCGCGGGCGGTCTGTTTGTAGGTCGCGAGCTTCTGTTGCTCTCCTGCGAAACGTTCCTGCAAGGCTTTCAAATCCTGATACTGTCTCGCAACCGTTTCATTGAGGCTCTCTGCCTCTTTGCGCGACGATGTCAGAAGTTCTTCGTATTTCTCAGAAGCGTGGCGCCGCTCGGCAAGACGCGCCTGCTGCATCTCGTCCATCGTAATGGCGTCTTTGCGGCGTTCAGCGCGCAGGTATTGCACCATGGGACCGAACATCGGGGTCACTGCATCCAGCTCCGCACGAATACCGTCCAGGGTCTGATAATCTGCCTCAGCCTCGCCGTCCTGCGCCCACCGCTCCAGGATACCAAAGGTCCTCTGCACCCATGGCGTGGCATCAGGATGGGCAGCAAGGGTTTCGGCGCTTTCGCTGCTGTGGCGCAAGTCCGAGGTCAAAAAGGATGTGACCTCCTCGGCGGCCGCGTCCGAGCTTAGCGGCAGGGTCAGTCCGGTGTCGCGCTGGAACCGTTCGATCACGGCGCGCCAATCGGTCAGCAGGCGCTCGTAGCTGGTAAAGCTGCGTGCCGTGCCGCGCGAGCCAAACTCGCCCTCTAGCACATGACGCAGCCAGAGCAGGAACCCGACAGAGATGGGCCAGCCCTCGCGGCGCAAGAGTGAATTGGCGACCTCGATCGGATTGCGGTGGATCAGCAGGTAGGTGGGCTTCAGGTTTTCCTTGTCGAAAAGCTGGGACCAGAACGGCATCAACCGGCAAATGCGGGGATCTTTTAGGATGCTGATCCGGGCATCTTGGAATTCGTTCTGCAGAACCTTGCGCCCCTCAGCCAAGGAAGCATCCATATCCGCCGTGCCGTACCAGTCCTGCGGAAAGACCTGCCAGTCATCCCAAGACGTCTCCTGCGACCGGAAGATCGCGTCGTTCAAATTGTAGGTCAGAAGAGACTCGTAATAGCCCTTGGGATTGAAATCGTTGGCGGGCATCACCTCTTGGGGCAGGGTGCAGCCGTGACGCGCCAGAATACCTGCCAGCGCAGACGTGCCGGACCGGTGCATACCAAGCACAACAACAATATCGCGGCGGGTTTGGGGCTCAGCACTCATGTTTGATATGCGCCTTTCTTCTTTCCACGCGTCTTCCTGCATCCAGTCGCTGCGCTTGCCGGATGAGAGGGCCAGAAGCACGCACAACCACCATCGATGCTTTCCCGCCTTTTGACACACAAGCGCCGGAAGCGAAAACACAATTCCACCAGATGCTTCGGACGGGATGGAAACCGCTTATTCCTTGGGAGGTAACTTGGGGCGTTTCGCGGGGCGTGGCCAAAATGTTTCGCGCGCGAAACATTTGCCGCCGAGAGGTCCATAGAGTCTATTTCGCCAAAAATAGACTCTGATCAGCGTGTTTTGAGCCACTTTTCCAACGCATCGACCAGATCCGCGTCCACGTTCTGACCGCTCAACTCGATCCGGTTGCGGTCCGCCGAAAACCCCAAACGGACCCCCGGCAGCACCTGAACCACGGTCGCTGGCGTGCGCGGGGCCGCCTCGGCGGGCTGGGTCGGAGCGGGTTTGACAGGGGGAGCCGCTTCGGGCACCTCTGTCTGAACCGCCTGCTGCAATATCTCGATTTCCTCGGCGGCGGTCTCGCGCGGGTGGTCTTGCAGTGCGGCCTTCAGACGCCCCTCGAAACCGGTATCCTCGGACATGGCTTTGACCAAGGCAAGCCCCAGCTTTTCACTGATCGCTGTGGGGTAGTGCAGGTCATCGTCCAGCGCATTCACCAGCGTGACGAAACTGCCGATCTTGGAGCGCTTTGCACGGGGTACATTGGCAAACAGAGTCTGAAGCGAGGATTTTAGAGTCGGAAACACCCCCTCGGCCAGCGCTTTGGTCACGATCCGCGCCCGCTCGTAATGAGAGAGGTTCACCCGGATTTCGTTCTCTTCGACCATGGCGACATAGGCGCTCTCGGCGGTGTCGGCCCGGACCACCAAGGCCCGCACGGTGGCGAAGCGCGGATCGTCCGTCTCGGCATAGAGACGGCGCAGGGCCGTCAGGCGGCGGCACCCAGAGATCAGACCATACCGGCCATCTTCCAGCGCCAGCACCTCAATCGGGGTTTGCTGGCCCCGGGCACGGATCGAGTCCACCAGTGCGGCCATCTCGTCTTCGTCCTGCGCCATCCGGTCCCGAACCAGATAGGTCTCGTCGATCGCCCCAAGGGGTACCTCGGCAATCATCAGCCCTTTGGTACGGGCTGTCTCCAGCGTGTCGGACAGTTCTTGCAGGGCCGCATGCACCGAAGATTCGGAGGCAACCTTGGCAATGGGAGCAGAGGCATGGCCCGCTGGCCCGCCCAAGGCGGATTTCGTCTCGAGCGGTTCTGACAGATAGGTGCCCTGTGCGGGCATCAACCGTTTGCGTTTTGCCATTGTCCCATGTCCTTCCTCAAAGAGCCTCGGGCCCTGTCTTCACCGTAATCCGCCGGACCCATGCAGAGCTAGCCCTGCGCGGCCTCCAACTCGGCCCGCCGCCAGACCCCGATCAAGAGCCGTTTGAACGCCGCATAGGTCGCATCAAAAGTCTCGCGGCCGCGGGCATATGTCTCGCGGTTGAAATCGCGGTAGTCGGCTTCGTAGATACCATTCACCTGTTCACCGGCCTGACCGATCAGCGCGGTGAAATCCTGTTTATGGGGCGAGAGCACCGGCCCCATATAGGCCTGCATCAAGGCTGCCAGCTCGCCCTGTTGGGCCGCGTCGTAGCGGGTGATGACGGCGCGGACCGCATCCCATTCAAACCCCATCTCCGGACGCCCCAAAGCGCGGGCAGCCAGGTTCTCTCCATCCTCGATGCTGGCAAAGGTCGAATGAAGCATATCAAAGAACCGGCCCGTGCTGTCGAACTCGAGGAAGGACGCGCCCATGGGCACCAGCAGGATGTCCGCCGCAGAAAGCCCGTTGATGGTCAGGTAGCCAAGCGCAGGGGGGGTGTCGATGAAGACGATATCGTAGTCATTCAGAACGCCATCCGCCTCGAGCCGGTCGGTCAGAGCATCCCAGAGCTTCCAAGTGCGGGCGGCCATGCGCCAGACCGGAATTTGGAACTCGGCCCAGTAAAGGTTCAGCTGCGCGCCGATCAGATCGATGTTTGGCCAGTGGGTGGTCTGGATCACATCTGCCGAGCTCATTTTCATGGCGTCGCTCAGGACGTCGTCGATGGGCTGGGGGGCTTCTCCGCGATCCAGACGGCGCTGGTTCTCGGTGCGCAGATGCTCTCCGTAGTGGCGGGCAATCAGCGGGAAGGCGGTGTTCCATTCGTCTTCGACCTTGCCGCCAAAGATCGAGGTCATCGAGCCTTGGCTGTCCAGATCGATCACCAGCACCCGGTACCCGTCCAGCGCCGCCGACATGGCAAGATGGGCCGCGGTCGAAGTCTTGCCCACACCGCCTTTGAAGTTCGCCACCGCCACCAGTTTCGCGGGCACATTCTCGGGGCGGTAGGGCAGGTAGTTCTTGGCCTTGGACCCCTGCGCCCCAAAATGGGCGCGGAGCTTGAGCACCTCGTCGAGGGTGAACCACTTGGCGCCGCCTTCGGTCTCGGACCGCCCTTGGGGCAGTTCGGGATGGGCCTTTAGGACTCGGCGGAAATGGGCTTGGGCGACGGGGATCAGATAGCGGGTGATCTCCCAGGTCGAGAACAGACGAAGGTTCTTCTGACCCTCTTCGTTCAGGCCCCGGCTCGAGAGGTCAGCGCGCCCCTTGGCGCAGCCTTCTGCGATTGCAGCAAAGCCTTGGGTTCCGGTTGGATCACCAAGCTCGGTCAGAGCGGCATCGGGGTCGATGTTGAAATAGGGCGGCAGGGTCACGCCGTCTTTCTTGGATGTATCTTTGGCCATGGACCGGATCGCCTTGCGCTGCTTCTCCAGCATATCCTACGGGTGAAGATGTGCTTTGATTTGGGTGATGTGCTGTCTTTTCCGAAATATACCATGAAATGCAGCACATGGAACAAAAATCAGCAGTCACTTCAAAAAAATAAGCGAAATCAGAGATTTAAAACCGGTTCTGGAAGCTGTGTTTTGGGGTGATTTTCTCGTCGCGAGATTTTTTTCTCTGTTATTTATGAGTTATTATATAGTTAAGGGCAAAGGCGTCTGTCGTTAACCCCTTTTGATACATGGATATTTTGGCCGATTTTTTGGGCAGAGTGACTCTGAAACGTCGATCAAATGACTCTGAACCCCCGACAGCGCGATTCCGGAACACCGTTGCGAGAGGCTGTGGATAACTTTAAGGTCGGTGTAATCAAAACCACGAAAAGCGAGTCCCCCTGTCCAAGGCCTTTTGGCGGCGGAAAATTGGGGACCGGACAGAGCAGTAGGGCCCGGGCATATGGCGGTGGCAATAGAGGGTGGCGCAGCAGGCGCCCCCGATGGAAATGGCGCATTCTTTCTGTGCGACATCTTCGATACGATCCCCAAGAACGACTTGGCCTCGATGGAGCATCCGCTGTTCTCTTTGGCCACGCGGCCGGACCGGCGCATCCTGTCCTATGAACATAACGGGGCCGAGATCACCGTCATTCCCAGCGTCAAAGGTCTGGCGACGATCCACGACAAAGACATCCTGATCTTTTGTGTGAGCCAGTTGATGGCGGCGATCAATGCGGGCCGTCAGGTCAGCCGGACGCTCCACCTCAAGGCCCACGATCTACTGATGGCGACCAATCGCGGCACGAGTGGGGACGCTTACCGCCGCCTGCGCGAAGCTTTCGAACGTTTGGCGGGCACGCGCATCACCACCAACATCGTGACCGGCGGCCAAGAGGTCACCTCGGGCTTTGGTCTGATCGAAAGCTGGGAGATCGTGCGCAAGGCGCGGGGCGGGCGTATGGTCAACGTGTCGGTGACGCTGTCCGAGTGGCTGTACCGGGCGGTGCTGTCGAAATCGGTCCTGACCCTGAGCCGAGATTACTTCCGTCTGCGCAAACCGCTGGAGCGCCGGATCTACGAGTTGACCCGCAAGCATTGCGGGCGGCAGCCGTCGTGGACGGTGTCCGTGGAAACGCTTCTGAAGAAGTCTGGCTCTGCCAGCCCCCGCCGAGTGTTCCGCAAGATGATCCGCGAAATGATCGAGGCCCAATCCCTGCCCGACTATGCCATGGAAGAGCTGCCCGGAGACCGCATCTGCTTTAGTCAGAAAAATGCAGTGGTCGAGCCGGGCGGAGGACCAGTGGCGCGCCCGCACCTCAAGCAGGAAACTCTGGAAGAGGCACGCAGCATGATGCCCGGTGCGGATGTCTATGCGCTCGAGGCTGACTGGCTTGCTATGTGGCAGAGCAGCGGAAGCCCGCGGTTGCGCCGGCCCGATGCGGCCTTTCTCGGGTGGGTCAAAAAGCGCCTCGGGTAACGGATCTCCCAAGGCACTGCCACAGGGGTGGTGTTGCGGAGAGGGCAATCTATTTGCTGAGAAAAAATCGCGAATTTCCGACTATTTCTGTAGGGTATAAATGTTTCGCGCGCGAAACATCTCTAAGCTTCATATTTATTCACATAAGGTAGAAGAATTTATGTTGTTCTATTCCCTGTGAAACGTTCTCCCATTTTGCGATGACAACAGCATCGCAGATTGCTAAGGAGAGGTTGTATTTTTTAAGTCTATTAAACTAAGGAACAGCTCGTGCAGATTGAAGAAACGCCACTCGTTGGGGTGAAAATTCTGACGCCCAAACGGTTCGGAGATTCTCGGGGGTTTTTCGAGGAATGCTGGAGCAAGAAGGTTCTGGCAGAGCAGGGGATCGATATCGACTTTGTGCAGGACAATCATTCTGTTTCGACAGAAGTGGGCACCCTGCGAGGTCTGCATTTCCAGTCGCCGCCCCATGCGCAGGACAAGCTGGTGCGCTGCGGGCAGGGCGCCCTTTATGATGTTGCTGTCGACATCCGCAACGGTTCGCCCACATACGGGCAGGCCTTTGGGATCGTTCTGACACCCGAGAACGGCAAGCAGCTGTTGGTGCCCAAAGGGTTCTTGCATGGTTTTGTCACGCTCAAGCCCGACACCGAGATTTTGTATAAGTGCAGCGACTACTACGCTCCCGAATGTGACGGGGCCGTAGCATGGGACAGCTGCGGAATAGATTGGCAGGCTGAGGCCGGCCTGCAGGGAACGCCGATGCTCTCGGCCAAGGACGCTGCTGCACCAGCCTTGGCTGATTTCAAGAGCCCGTTCCAATGGGACCCGGCGACGGGCGGACTTCTGGAAGGATAAGCGATGAAACTTCTTGTAACAGGTGGAGCCGGATTTATCGGCTCGGCGGTGGTGCGTCTTGCGATTGCGCGGGGCCATCAGGTGGTGAATGTGGACGCGCTGACCTATGCTGCATGCCTCGAGAATGTAGCGCCGGTGGCGGACAATCCGGGCTATGTGTTCGAACAAGCGGATATCCGGGAGCGTCAGGCGCTAGACCGGATCTTTGCCGAGCACGCGCCCGATGCAGTTATGCATCTGGCAGCCGAAAGCCATGTGGACCGCTCGATCGATGGTCCTTCGGATTTCATCGAGACCAACATCACCGGCACCTTCAATATGCTTGAGGCGGCGCGCAGCTACTGGTCCGCCAAAGGCAAGCCCGAGAGCTTCCGCTTTCACCACATCTCGACGGACGAGGTCTTTGGCTCTTTGCCCGCGGACCCCTCGATCAAGTTCACCGAAGAGACACCCTATGATCCGCGCAGTCCCTATTCGGCGTCCAAAGCCAGCAGCGACCATCTGGTCCGCGCTTGGCAAGAGACCTACGGGCTCCCTGTGGTGCTGACCAACTGCTCGAACAATTACGGGCCCTACCACTTCCCCGAGAAGCTGATCCCCGTGGTCATCCTGAATGCGCTCGTGGGCAAGGAGCTGCCGATCTACGGGGATGGCTCGAATGTGCGCGACTGGCTTTATGTCGAGGATCACGCGGATGCGCTGCTCTTGGTCGTGCAGAAAGGCGAGGTGGGGCGCAGCTACAACATTGGCGGCGAGAACGAGCGCAGCAATCTGGAGCTGGTCCAAACTCTCTGCACCATTCTAGACGATAAAAGCCCCCGCGCGGATGGCCTGTCCTACAAGGAGCAGATCACCTTTGTTACCGACCGCCCCGGCCATGATGCCCGCTACGCAATCGAGCCTGCTCGCATTCGCAATGAACTGGGCTGGCGTCCGAGCGTGACGGTAGAAGAGGGGCTGGCCGCCACGGTTCAGTGGTATCTGGACAACGAAGACTGGTGGAAGCCTCTGCAGAACCGTCAGGGCGTGGGCCAACGGCTCGGCGTCAAAAAGTGAGGGCGCGGTGATGCAGGTTCTATGTTTTGGGAAAAGCGGTCAGTTGGCGCAGGAGTTGGCGCGGTTTGACGGAGTCATCTGTCTGGGACGCGCCGAGGCCGATCTTGCTGACCCCGAGGCGTGCGTTGCCGCGATCCGGCAGCACCAACCCGCGGCTGTGATCAACGCGGCTGCCTATACCGCTGTTGATAAGGCCGAAGAAGAAGAGGCCTTAGCCACCATCATCAACGGCGAGGCGCCTGGCGCGATGGCGCGCTGCTGCGCCGAGCTTGGGATTCCGTTTATCACCGTCTCGACAGACTATGTCTTTGACGGCAGCGGTACGCGTCCTTGGCTACCCGCCGATAGGACCGCCCCGCTGAACGCCTATGGCCGCAGCAAGTTGGCCGGCGAGCAGGCCGTTTGCGCGGCTGGCGGGGCCTATGGGATTTTGCGCACCTCTTGGGTGGTCTCTGCCCATGGCGCGAACTTCGTCAAAACCATGCTGCGGCTCGGGGCCGAACGGGACCGCCTGAACATCGTAGCCGACCAGATTGGTGCGCCGACCCCGGCACGGGATATCGCAGGGGCCTGCATGCAGATGGCCGCCCAACTGGCTGACGACAGCAGCAAAGCGGGCATTTACCATGTCTCAGGTGCCCCCGAAGCCTCTTGGGCCGATTTTGCCCGAGAAATTTTCGACCAGGCGGGGCTGCAGTGCGATGTCTCGGGCATCCCGAGTTCGGACTACCCGACGCCCGCCACAAGGCCATTGAATTCAAGACTGGATTGTACCTCTCTCGAGACCGCTTTTGGCGTGACCCAGCCTGATTGGCGCACGGGCCTCGAGACTATTTTAAAAGACTTAGGAGCGTTCCGATGAGCACGCAAAACGGCAAGGCCCGCAAAGGGATCATTCTGGCGGGCGGATCCGGCACACGGCTGTACCCTGTTACCATGGGCGTCAGCAAACAGCTGCTTCCGATCTACGACAAGCCGATGATCTATTATCCGATCTCTGTGCTGATGCTCGCGGGTATCCGTGAGATCTGCATGATCACGACCCCGCAGGACCAAGACCAGTTCAAGCGCACTCTTGGCGATGGCAGCCAATGGGGCATCTCGCTGACCTACGTCGTTCAGCCAAGCCCTGATGGTCTGGCACAGGCGTTCATTTTGGCCGAAGACTTCTTGGATGGTGCGCCTTCTGCTTTGGTGCTGGGGGATAATATCTTCTTTGGGCACGCTCTTCCTGAGCTGCTCGCCCAAGCTGATGCGCGCCCTGATGGCGGTACTGTTTTCGGCTACCACGTTGCCGACCCCGAACGATATGGGGTTGTCGACTTTGATGCAGACGGCACTGCCCGCGAGATTATTGAAAAGCCCGAGGTCCCCCCTTCGAACTACGCGGTAACCGGCCTTTATTTTCTCGACAGCTCAGCACCTGAACGCGCACGCCAAGTGAAGCCTTCTCCTCGGGGGGAACTTGAGATCACTGATTTGCTTCAGATGTATCTGGACGAAGGCAAACTGCGCGTCGAAACCATGGGGCGCGGCTACGCTTGGCTCGATACAGGTACCCATGCCTCACTTTTGGATGCTGGGAACTTTGTCCGGACCCTGACCAAGCGACAGGGCTTGCAAACCGGTTGTCTGGAAGAGATTGCCTATGACATGGGGTGGATCGGCGAAGAGCAGCTCAAAGAACGTGCCGAACTCTTTAAAAAGAATGACTACGGAGCATATCTTCTAAGGTTGAGATGCTGAAATTCTCTTTAGGTATATTTTTGAAAAATATTGATAATATTGTATCTTAATTCGATACGCTGACGCTCTAAATTTGCAGAGGTCAAATTAATGAATGATTTTAGGGCTTCGTTTGTGGAAGGCAATAGTCAATTGAGAACGTTACATGAAGAATCTGCATCGCGGGATGATCAGCGCCGGCTCAGGCTCTTCGACCCATTTTTTTATGAGGCTTTCTATCCTGACCTTTCTGCTGCGGGAGTTGTAGGAGTAAACGCTCTTGCTGAGCATTATTTGAAACATGGCCAAGAAGAGGGGCGAGTTTCCCACGTTGGCCAGTGGCTGACGTCTAAAGGTTTGCCTCATGACCTCTTCGAGAACCTAGAAAGTTGGATGGAGTCGATTACTCGCATTCGGTCAAAGCATCCAGCTATCGAATTGAACACTGTCTTAGAGGGGCTGTTATTTCCTGATGCACCAGCATACGAGTATTTCGAAGAAGCTCATCTGACAAGCCGCGTGTATGAGAATTTATCGCGTGTTTACCTCACACGTGGGATGCTGCATTTTGCAGAGAACTTTCTTAAGAAATCAGTTCGCTTTAATCCTGAAAATGGGCCCGCGCTTGAGCTCTTAGGGAACATTGAAATCGACCGAGGGAATTTCGCAGATGCCATGCGACTTTATAAGCTCGCATTGGAGGCCGGTCATAGAAATGATTGGCTGTTCCTGAACCTCTCTAAGGCACAATTGGCTTTAGGTCAGATTGAAGAATCTTACGATGTTGCACTGAACTGCGTGCAGTATTTTCCTGAGTTCACGCATGTGATTGACCATTTAGATGCGATAGCCGATGCTTTGTGGGGTAAGACGGAAGCCGAGACAACTGTCGAAATACTGTGTAACCGTCGAGATGACGTAATCGCTAAGATTGAAAAGTATACTCAAGAGGTTTATCATGCCTACCTACAATTCTATGGTGCTGAGGCACCTCCAAAGTTTTTGGGGGATGTAAATTTAGGCCGTATTTTAATTGTTGGCGATTTTGTTGTGCCTCAATGTGTTCGGTATAGAATTGATCAAAAAATTGAGCATCTTCAATCGGTAGGAGTAGATGCCATTGCTGTCAACTGGATGGAAGTCGGCGATGACATTGATTGCCTAGCTTTCTATGATACAGTCATCTTTTATCGTGTACCAGCACTGCCAAAAGTCCTCAAGGCGATGGCTCAAGTCACTGCTGCAGGAAAGCTTGCAATATATGAGGTCGACGATCTTATTTTTGAACCTGTCTACCCGCTTCCATTGCACACTTATGGAACGTTGGTAGACGAGGATCAATACGCAGGTTTAGTTAGAGGCATGGCTCTATATAATGCTGCGGCTAGATGTTGTCGGGTGGGATTGGCTTCTACACAACCCTTGGCTGACCGATTAGGCCCACTAACTCAATCGGGGACTTGTCTGTTACTCCGAAATGGCTTGGACTCGCAAAATACTTTCCGGCTACTTGATCGCGATTTCAAGGAAACAGTTGACCTGTTTTATGGAAGTGGAACCAAAGCTCATAATTCTGATCTGATAGAGATCATTTTACCAGTGATGGAGCAAATTCTGCCAAAGCACCCGCAAGCCAGGTTTGTTTTGATGGGATACGCTCAGCTGCCACAAGAATTCATGGATAAGTTTGAATCGCAGATTTTGCACTTGCCATTTAGTGACAATGTCAAATCCTATTATGAAACTTTGCAGTGGGTAGACATAAATTTGGCCGTTTTGCATTCAGACGAAATTAATGATTGCAAAAGTGAACTTAAGTGGTTTGAAGCTGCGTGCTTTGGGATTCCTTCTGTACTGTCATCAACTGCGAATTACCGTGATGTCATTGAAGATAAAGTGGATGGGTTTTTAGCAAGAACGACGCCAGAATGGGTTTCTGCGATAGATCAGCTTATTGGAGATAAGGTTTTACGTAAGGCGATTGGGCAAAAGGCATATAATCGAGTGCGAACCGAATACCTGTCTGAAAGCGTCGGTCGCGATTTCATACGGGACCTTAAGGCGGTCGTAAAAGCTCTTCAAAAACCAATGAGAACAACGAAAAAGAAGCCCAAGGTTGCACTTGTGAACGTGTTCATGCGACCTCAGTCTATTGGTGGTGCTACGCGTGTAGTGGAGGACAATCTTGATGTATTTATGAAGGATTACTCAGACGATTTTGATGTAGTTTGCTTTTCATCAGATGTACATACACGTCCTCCACACCGTGTAAGCATTCATATGGACGGCCCGCTTCGCAATTACCGAGCGACAATTCTATACCGAGAGCATATGGATTGGCATCCGCGAGACGCGGAGATTTATCGGCTCTTCACGGAATTTCTTGAAACTGAAAAGCCAGATATTGTGCACTTCCATTGTGTGCAGAGATTAACAGCAAGTGTTGTAGAAGCGGCCCGTAACGCAGGGATACCTTATGTAGTTACGGTGCATGATGCTTGGTGGATATCTGACCATCAATTTATGGTCACTCCTATTGGCCAAGTCTTTGAAGACGGACATCCGGATCCATTCGCGCAAGAGGTATATGCACCGGGCATTGATCCCACAGATAGTTCTGAACGACGCAATCACCTTAAATCTCTGTTACTTGACGCTGCCGCAGTGACAACTGTTTCTAAGGTTTACGCGGATATTTACGCGCAAAATGGCATTACGGATATTCGGGCTATACGCAATGGGATATCAGAAACACGCGATTGGCGCGAAAAGGACACTTCGGCGCGCAAACGGGTGGTGATAGGTCATATTGGTGGGATGTCTGCTCATAAGGGCTATGATCTACTAAGGGATACTATACAAGATTTAGAACTTCACAATATTGAGGTGCTCGTCGCTGACCATTCTATGGAAGAAAATGCAGTTCGCCGAGATTATTGGGGAACCGTTCCAGTCAAATTTGTTGGTCGTGTCGCGCAGTCTCGGGTGGTTGATCTCTATCGGCAGATTGACGTACTCGCAGCGCCGTCTATCTGGCCGGAAAGTTTTGGTCTTGTTACACGTGAGGCTGCAGCCTGTGGATGTTGGGTTATTGCTTCATCACTGGGAGGGATGGGAGAAGATGTTATTAATGGAGAAACTGGTTTTATAATTCCTCCAACGCAAGACGCTCTCGCGAAGGTTTTAACTTCTATTAATGGAAATGTTAGCAAGTTTAAAGCTTCGGTAAAGCCAAGAAAAATTCGTTTTGCTACTGAGCAAGCAGACATGCTAGCAGGACTTTATAACGAAATTACTTCATGAAGGCGGTGTTTTCGTAGGTCTTACTTGTTCTCGGCCACGCCTGAAATATGCGTATTGATCCTCAACGCATCAGCGTTTTGCATGCTGAAAGTGATAGTAAAAGAAAAAAGAGAACAGAATGACTTTGAAATTTCTGGTTTGTGGACTTGAGCATACAGGAACTACTTTGGTGACAGAGCTATTCCGACAAATTCCGCACTTAGACTCAGGGTTTGAGTGTGGTGTTTTGTTAAATGATAGTCCTGCTGATTTTGTTGATACGCAACCTTTCGCCAATAATATGTTGGAGGGATGGGGTATCACTCACGAACAGCTGGAAGCTTGCTGTCAGGCCAAAAACCACGATGATTTCTACCGGCTTCTCATGCAATCGTCGTCTACAATTTCTGATGACACTACAGAGATTTTTGACAAAACGCCTCGTTATTTATTCGACCTCGAGAACGTGTTGCGCCGGGCCGTTGTTCCAGCAATTGTAACATATAAAGATCCTAGGGCCATTGTTTATTCGGATTATAGGCGAGCTTCTCCACCTGATTTCTATTCTTGGTTTGATACATATTCCGCGGAGAAGATTTCGTACATGCAGATCTCATATATGGAGTATTTGAAGCATTTAAAGGATCAGCGCGTTATCTCTGTTGGTCTTGAGGCGCTTACTATGAATGCTAGACCAACCATGGAGGCGATGTTTTCTCATGTTGGAAAATCATTTGAGCTCAGCTATGCGATAATACCTGATGTTAAATTTGATAATGTGCGCAGTAATGTGGTATCGGCCGATATTGCATTTGAGTTTCGAAATGCTTTCACACAAGAGCAAATATCTAGAATAGAAAAGGAATTTTCTTATTTTGATCTGTGGTTTTATAACTAACTCAGTCGGCTTTGAACAACGTCCAAGCTTCTGAATTTGCGTGAGAAAGCCGTGATTGTATTCGCTTTGCGCTGCAGGGTTTCATAGGATTCCTTCACAAACCCTGCAATTTGGGACTGCCGCCACGAAGCACCGCTCCCGCGCCACGGAACAAGACGATCTCTTGCGACCTCGACTGGTCGACATGCGCCACGAGTTGGTAAAATTGTCCGAGCTGATCGATTGGGAATGGGCAGAATTCTTCCCCTCGAAAGAGGGGCGCCCGGCAACGCATCCTAGGCTGGTCGCCGGGCTGATGTCTACAGCACGTGTACCGCTTG
>NZ_JBGFGN010000050.1:0-464 GCF_041224595.1 Donghicola sp. XS_ASV15
AAACCGCCAGCCGCTACATGATGGTCGAGGCATTCGCTCAGATCGACAACGAGGAGACAGACCCAATTCTCAGCATAAAAGCCGCCTGATCATGACCTCAGGCCACCCGACAAATTACACCACCTTGACGGACGTGACCTAGGGTCTAAATTCAGACCTCGTAGAAGTCGTTGAGTTTGAGCAAATTAAGCACTTAATCGCCCGGACCAACTTTTTCTGCATTTCTTCTATTTTTTCTCTTGCGACTCTTTGTAGGTATCCGTAGAAGGCCCCTCACCGGCGGCGCTGAGGCGCGGTTGGGACGGGCAGACGGCTCTGAGGCTGGACGGTTCGGTTAGAAATTCTGGAGATATTGGTTGGCTGCAGTGCTAAGGGATTGGCGCTATGGTTAGTTTTTTGTCTCCGCGCTCTTTGACATCGCGAGTATCTGAAGAGATATGTGGGCGGTTTGGTTCATTCGATGT
>NZ_JBGFGN010000030.1:0-408 GCF_041224595.1 Donghicola sp. XS_ASV15
ACCTTCAAATACAAGTCCACGGTGTATATCCCCAAGCCCTCCCGAAATCCGAAAGGGCAAAAGTGGACGACTTTTACGCCGCCCGCGACAACACTATGCCGTCGCTACCGTGGCCGAGTATTGCTCCGCCGTTCACATCCCCGTTCTCCATCGGAGCAAAAGGGTCCTGATTTTTCAACTGGGTGGTCATCAGGGTCAGAAAATCATCCTGTCCCAAGTCCTTGTTATTGGGTGCAACATTGGTCGCGAGGCTTTCCGTGTCATATTCACCTGCATTCCCCAAGTGGCGTGTCGTTTGAGGTGAAGATCGCCTGTATCCGAGCGCTAGACAAGGATTTTCTGCCGCAAGCGGCACCTGCGGTCGCGCAGACTGCTGGATCTGGACGGATCAGACCGCGAAGCCGCTGT
>NZ_JBGFGN010000067.1:0-20393 GCF_041224595.1 Donghicola sp. XS_ASV15
GAGATGGTTATGCCCGGCGACAACCTGAAGCTGTCGGCAGAACTGATCGCGCCGATCGCGATGGAAGAAGGCCTGCGCTTCGCGATCCGCGAAGGCGGCCGCACCGTTGGTTCGGGCGTCGTCTCGAAAATCATCGAGTAATTTGGGCTCGCCCCGAATTATGGAAAGGCCGCCTTCGGGCGGCCTTTTTGCTTTTCAGGGATCGAAATCCGGCCCAGTAACGTTAATCCGTGACCACCGACGCACCACAGGACTGCCATGACCGACCAGAGCCCGATCCTCCTTGCCCATATTCTGAACGGCCCTGATCGTGGCATCTGTGACGAGGCCACCCTCATCCACACCCTGCGCGAAGAGACCTTGGGTTGGGTTCACCTCAGCGGCACCCACGCCGCCGCCGAGGACTGGATCATGCGCCACCTCGACTATCTGGACCCCCAAGCCGCCGAGGCTTTGCTGGACGTCGACACCCGCCCCCGTATGAGCCGCATGGGCGATGGCATGATCGTGATTCTGCGCGGCATGAACTGGAACGAGGGCGAGGACCCCGAAGACATGGTCTCGGTCCGCATGTACATCGACGCCCACCGCATTGTGACCATCTCGCGCAAGCGCGTCCGCTCGATCGAGAAGCTGGACGCCGACATCCGCGCGGGCCGCGGCCCCGAAACCGCCGGTGCCTTTCTGTTCCAACTCATCGAATACCTCGTGGGCGGCATTGGGAACTTCCAACGCACCCTCGACCAAGAGGCGGAGAAGCTGGAGGACGCTGTCATCCTCGAAGGCACCGAATCCCTGCGTCGCTCTGTCGTGGACATGCGCCTACAGGTGATCGCCGCGCTCCGCTTCCTGATCCCCCAGCGCGACGTCCTTGGCGACATCACTCGCTCGGGCAGCCCCTTTATCGACGCCAACACCCGCCGCGAGATCGAGGAAGAGGCCATCAAGATGACCCGTATCGTCGAGGATATGGAGGAGCTGCGCGATCAAACCATGGTCCTGCGCGAGGAGCTGTCGGGCCAGCTGTCTGACCGTCTGAACAAAAACATGTTCGTCATGTCCGTGGCCTCTGTGGTCTTTCTGCCGCTGGGGTTCATCACCGGCCTTTTCGGGGTGAACGTGGCGGGCATGCCGGGCACCCAGAACTCAAACGCCTTTCTCTATCTCTGCCTTGCCTGTGTCGGCATCGTCATTCTGCAAATCGGCGGCCTGATGTGGCTGCGCTGGATCGGCCGCCGCCGCTGACCTAGCCAGCCATCCCCCAGCGTGCTAGCCTGCACGTATCCAACCGGAGTGAGGACCATGACCAAGCACCTGAACTGACCCGTTTCCCAAAACAGATCTTTTCAGGAGGGCCCCATGCCTGTTCCCTTTGCCGTGTCCACAGACATCCACCCCGTGATCCTGCCCGATGGCACCCGCCACCACGGCACCGTTTACCTTAAGAACGTGATCGATAACCCTCGCTTCATCGTGGGCGACTACACCTATGCCAGCCGCTTTGATGCGCCGCAGGACTGGGCCGCGACGCTGGCGCCCTATCTCTTTCCGTTTTCCCAAGAGACCCTGCGCATCGGCCGCTTCTGCCAGATCGCGCTGAATGTGACCTTTGTCACCGCCTCGGCCAATCACGCGATGGACGGGCTGACCACGTACCCGTTCGGCACCTTTGACGCGGACAAGTCCGGCATGACCCAGCCCGACACCCGCGGCACTATCGTCGGCCATGATGTGTGGATCGGCTACGGAGCGATCATCTGTCCGGGCGCGCGAATCGGGAACGGCGTGATCATCGGGGCAGGGGCCGTGGTGCGCGGCTCGATCCCCGACTTTACCATAGTCACAGGCAACCCCGCGCAAGTGGTTCGCCATCGCTTTGACGCGCAAACCACGCGGGCGCTACAGGACTTGGCGTGGTGGGATTGGCCACCCGCAGCCATCACCGCCGCCCGACCCGCGTTAGAGAGGCCGGATATTCCCGCTCTTCGTGAAATTCATCGCGAATTCAGTCTTGCAAACCATTCGGCGTCGAATTAGACAGCGTCACGGCCTGAAGGGGTATAGCTCAGCTGGTAGAGCGACGGTCTCCAAAACCGTAGGTCTCGGGTTCGAACCCTGATGCCCCTGCCAGGCCGATTTCGCCACCACATTGGAACGCGAAATGACAACCATCCCAGTTTCTCTGCACATCGGCGCACACAAGACAGCCTCGACCCATCTGCAAAAGTCTCTTGAGGCCGCTGCGGATCAGCTTGCGGAGTGGGAGGTTTGCTTCCTTGGTCCCAAAGACCTGCGCAAAGACGGCATCCCCCTGAAGAATCGCATCGCCAAGGGGCAGACGGCCCCCGATATGGCGGGCGATTGCGATGAACTTGTCATCTCCGAAGAGAACCTGATGGGGCCACAGTTCAAGGCAACCGCGCGCAAACCGCTCTATCCCCAAGGGGCCAAGAAGGTCGCCGCGATCACCGACGCGCTCGAAGATGCTGACGTGACGCTGTTCATGGCGGTGCGCGATCCGGCGACGTGGCTTGCCTCGCTCTATGCCCACGAGGTGTTCAACGGCAAAGCCTGCGATGGCATCGCGGCCTTCTGCGGTGCCAAGACCCCCGAGAAACTGCGCTGGTCCGATCTGGTGGCAGAGTTGGCAGAGACGAATCGCGTGGTCGTCTGGCCCCAAGAAGAATACGCCGACCTCTTTCCGCGGATCATCGAAGAGATGCTCGGAGAGGGCGCCGAGATTGATCCGATGGAGAACCGTGTGAATGCCTCGATCTCGGGGGCGGCGATCGCCATCCTCGAACAAGAGGGCCCGGACCGGCCAGAGCCGCAGAAGTCCGCGCGCATGGCCAAGGCGAAATTTCCCGTGCGCGGCCCAGAGGACAAGTTCCAGCCGTGGTCCAAATCTGTGCTGGCCGCCAGCCGCGCGGCCTATGAAGCGGACCTTAACCGGATCAAGGATCTGGAAAACGTGACCCTTTTGCGCCGCTGAACGTCATGACGTAAGCCATACGTGAACCAGACGTCTACCAGACTTGAACTCTGTGGGCTTAGGGCGTATGTGACCCGCCAGTAAAGTGAGGACCCGATGGCCAACACCAATCCGCTCCAGTTCGTCCAGCAGACCCGCGCCGAGATCGCGAAAGTCGTGTGGCCGACCCGCAAGGAAGTCATGCTGACCACCGTCATGGTGTTCATTATGGCGTCGCTCTTTGCTGTGTTTTTCTTTCTGGTGGATCTGGTGATCCGCTTTGGCCTTCAGGGCCTGCTTGCTGCGGTAAGCTAAACCGCTTTCGCTCCCTTAAGCCTTGAATTTCTGCGCTCGGGGGAGTATTAGGCGCTTCACTGTCCTATGTGTGGCGTGTGGCGATTCGTAGCCCGCGCCCGTTTTTATTGGACTGACTGCGGTTAAGTCGCGGGAATTAAACGGAATTTTGCGTGACGCCATTTCGGCAGATCGCTGAGGAAACGAGACAGAGGCCCAAATGGCGAAGCGTTGGTATTCGGTGAGCGTTCTCTCGAACTTCGAGAAAAAGATCGCCGAACAAATCAGACAGTCGGCTGCCGAGAAGGGCTTGGAAGACCTGGTCGAAGAAGTTCTGGTGCCCACCGAAGAGGTGATCGAAGTGCGCCGGGGCAAGAAGGTGACAACCGAGCGCCGCTTCATGCCTGGCTACGTGCTGGTGCGTATGGAGCTGACCGACGCGACGTTCCACCTGGTGTCCTCGATCAACCGCGTGACCGGTTTCTTGGGTCCGCAGGGGCGTCCGCTGCCCATGCGTGATTCGGAAGTCAACACGATCATGAACCGCGTTCAGGAAACCGAAGAAGCACCCCGCACCCTGCTGCGCTTCGAGGTTGGTGAGAAGGTCAAAGTCAACGACGGCCCGTTCGAGGATTTCGACGGGATGGTCGAAGAGGTGGACGACGACAACCAGCGTCTGAAGGTCACCGTATCGATCTTTGGTCGCGAGACCCCGGTCGAACTGGAATTCACTCAGGTTACCAAACTCTGAGTGTCCCCGCGGGAGGGGAGGGGCCGCGGCCCTGAGCCACACCGCGACAACAGACAACCTGACGGACGCGTCCTGAGGGTGTTGGAAAAAGGAAGAGCCAAATGGCTAAGAAACTGATCGGCAGCCTCAAGCTGCAAGTGCCTGCGGGCAAAGCGAACCCCTCTCCGCCCGTCGGCCCCGCACTGGGTCAGCGCGGCATCAACATCATGGAATTCTGCAAGGCGTTCAACGCCAAGACGCAGGAAATGGAGCCCGGCGCGCCGTGCCCGACCGTGATCCAGTACTACCAGGACAAGTCCTTCACCATGGAAATCAAGACGCCCCCCGCGTCTTATTACCTGAAGAAGGCCGCAAAGCTTCAGGGTGGTTCCAAGACCCCCGGTCGCGCAACTGCTGGTTCGGTAACTGCGAAGCAGGTTCGTGAAATCGCAGAAGCGAAGATGAAAGACCTGAACGCGAACACCGTTGAGCAGGCAATGAAAATCATCATGGGCTCGGCCCGTTCGATGGGCATCGAGGTAAAGTAATGGCTAAGCTTGGTAAACGTACCCGCGCCGTCCGCGAAGCCTTTGCTGGCAAAGAAGACCTCGCAGTCGCAGAAGCCGTCGCATTGGTAAAGGCAAACGCCACCGCCAAATTCGACGAAACCATCGAAATCGCGATGAACCTCGGCGTTGACCCCCGTTACGCTGACCAGATGGTTCGCGGCGTTGTCAGCCTGCCCAATGGCACCGGCAAAACCGTTCGCGTTGCTGTATTCGCTCGTGGCCCCAAGGCCGACGAAGCAAAAGCAGCTGGCGCAGATATCGTTGGCGCAGAGGACCTGATGGAAACCATTCAGGGCGGCACCATCGACTTCGATCGCTGCATCGCGACCCCCGACATGATGCCGATCGTTGGCCGTCTGGGTAAAGTTCTGGGCCCCCGTAACCTGATGCCGAACCCCAAAGTCGGCACCGTGACCATGGACGTTGCACAAGCTGTTGCTGACGCCAAGGGCGGTCAGGTTCAGTTCAAAGTTGAGAAAGCTGGTGTCATTCACGCCGGTGTTGGCAAAGCGTCGTTCGACGAAGCCAAGATCATCGAGAACGTCAAAGCATTCATCGACGCTGTCGCTAAGGCGAAGCCCGCCGGTGCAAAAGGTGCCTACATCAAGAAGGTATCGATCAGCTCGACCATGGGCGGCGGCGTATCTGTCGACGTTTCGGACGTCGCAGCCAGCTAAGAATTCCAGCGCAAGCTGGATGGCGGGGCCATAGCGGCCCTGTCCTGTCCGAGACGAAGGGTGCCTTTCGGGGCTTAATATTCGCCTTTCTGAGATGGGGAACGAACTAAGAATTCCGTATGGGGCCTAGCCTCAGAGGATCTTGGCTTCGGGACCCCTGAAACGGACCCGACGCTCTGGCGCAAGCCGGGGCAAACATGAGCCGGGGGAAACCCCAAACTTGGAGTAAAACTGTGGATAGAGCACAAAAAGAGAAGGTGGTCGAGGAACTCGGCCAGATCTTTGAAAGCTCTGGCGTCGTAGTGGTTGCACACTACGAGGGTCTCACGGTTGCGGAGATGCAAGACCTGCGTGCGAAAGCACGTGAGGCGGATGCGTCGGTACGTGTTGCCAAGAACAGGCTCGCCAAGATCGCTCTGGAGGGTAAGCCTTGCGCAAGCATGGCCGAATACCTCTCGGGCATGACCGTTCTGACCTTCTCGGAAGACCCCGTGGCAGCAGCCAAGGTCGCCGAGGACTTCGCCAAGGGGAACGACAAGTTCCAGATCCTTGGTGGTGCTATGGGTGAGAACGCTCTGGACCGTGCCGGTGTTGAAGCCGTGTCGAAAATGCCTTCGCGCGAGGAGCTTATTGCCTCGATCGTTGGTTGTATCGGCGCCCCCGCTTCGAACATCGCCGGTGCAATTGGCGCACCTGCTTCGAACATTGCCGGTATCCTGTCGACCATCGAAGACAAGGCAGAAGCCGCGTAACGCAATCAAGAGAGCCGCGTAGGGTTGTATACCTGACGCTGGAACACATCTTATATACATACGGAAAGAGTCAAAAATGGCTGATCTGAAGAAACTCGCAGAAGAGATCGTTGGTCTGACCCTGCTGGAAGCACAAGAACTGAAAACCATCCTGAAGGACGAGTACGGCATCGAGCCCGCAGCTGGCGGCGCAGTCATGATGGCTGGTCCCGCAGGCGACGCAGGCGGCGCAGCTGCTGAAGAAAAGACCGAATTCGACGTCATCCTGAAGTCGGCAGGCGACAAGAAGATCAACGTGATCAAAGAAGTTCGCGGCATCACCGGTCTGGGCCTGAAAGAAGCAAAAGAGCTGGTCGAAGCTGGCGGCAAACCCGTCAAAGAAGGCGTCGACAAAGCAGAAGCAGAAGACATCAAAGCCAAGCTGGAAGCAGCTGGCGCAGAAGTCGAGCTCAAGTAATCCTGTCCCGGAGATATTCCGGGTTGGATTTGCAGCAGGGTTGAGGTTTTCTCAGCCCTGCTGAACCTGTCTCAGAAAAAGGTTTTCGGAAAACCTTTTTCTAAGGCGAGGTTCAAAGGATCGGGAGGCTGCCGGTGGGACGGTGGCCAGGCATGGATCCAGAACACGCTGTCTCTTGGGTGTGCGACCGGGGCCCGACGGTGCGCGCAACCGCATGAGAAACGAAAGGTGAGATCGCTCCATGGCTCAGTCCTACCTCGGCCAGAAACGCCTGCGTCGTTATTACGGCAAAATCCGCGAAGTTCTGGAAATGCCGAACCTCATTGAGGTTCAGAAAAGCTCCTACGACCTGTTCCTGAAGTCCGGCGACCAGCCGCAGCCTTTGGACGGCGAAGGCATCAAAGGCGTCTTCCAGTCGGTATTCCCGATCAAAGACTTTAATGAAACCGCGATTCTCGAATTCGTCGATTACGAGCTGGAAAAGCCGAAATACGACGTAGACGAATGCCAGCAGCGCGACATGACCTACAGCGCACCTCTCAAGGTGAAGCTGCGTCTTATCGTGTTTGATATCGATGAAGATACCGGTGCAAAATCGGTCAAAGACATCAAAGAACAAGACGTGTTCATGGGCGACATGCCCCTGATGACACCCAACGGCACGTTCATCGTGAACGGCACCGAGCGCGTGATCGTCAGCCAGATGCACCGTTCGCCCGGTGTGTTCTTTGACCACGACAAGGGTAAAACCCACTCGTCCGGCAAACTGCTGTTTGCTTGCCGCATCATCCCCTACCGCGGCTCGTGGCTCGATTTCGAATTCGACGCCAAGGACATCGTGTTCGCCCGTATCGACCGTCGCCGCAAACTGCCCGTGACCACCCTGCTTTATGCACTTGGTCTGGATCAGGAAGGCATCTGCGACGCGTACTATGACACCGTAACCTACACCCTCGAGAAGAACCGTGGTTGGGTCACCAAGTTCTTCCCCGAGCGCGTGCGTGGCACCCGCCCCGCATACGATCTGGTAGACGCGGGCACCGGCGAGATCATCTGCGAAGCGGGCAAGAAAATGACGCCCCGCGCCGTCAAGCAGATCATCGACGAAGGCAAAATCACCGACCTTCTGATCCCGTTCGATCACATCGTTGGTAAGTTTGTCGCCAAGGACATCATCAACGAAGAAACCGGTGCGATCTACGTCGAATCTGGTGATGAGCTGACTTGGGAAGTCGACAAAGACGGCGATGTCACCGGTGGTTCGATCAAAGAGCTGCTGGAAGCGGGCATCACCGAGATCCCCGTTCTGGACATCGATGGTGTGAACGTGGGTGCTTACATCCGCAACACCATGGCGAACGACAAGAACCTGAACCGCGAAACCGCGCTGATGGATATCTATCGCGTCATGCGTCCGGGTGAGCCGCCGACCGTCGAAGCGGCGTCGGCTTTGTTCGACACCCTGTTCTTCGATTCCGAGCGTTACGACCTGTCGGCTGTTGGCCGCGTGAAGATGAACATGCGCCTGAACCTCGATGCCGAGGACACCCAGCGCACGCTCCGCAAGGAAGACATCATCTCGTGCATCAAGGCTCTGGTCGAGCTGCGCGACGGCCGCGGCGAAGTGGACGATATCGACCACCTCGGCAACCGTCGTGTGCGTTCGGTTGGCGAACTGATGGAAAACCAATACCGCGTGGGTCTGCTCCGCATGGAGCGCGCGATCAAAGAGCGTATGTCGTCGGTCGAAATTGACACCGTCATGCCTCAGGATCTGATCAACGCGAAGCCCGCAGCAGCGGCTGTTCGTGAATTCTTCGGCTCTTCGCAGCTGTCGCAGTTCATGGACCAAACCAACCCGCTGTCCGAAGTGACGCACAAGCGTCGTCTTTCGGCGCTTGGACCGGGCGGTCTGACACGCGAGCGCGCAGGCTTCGAGGTTCGCGACGTTCACGCAACTCACTACGGCCGTATGTGCCCGATTGAGACGCCGGAAGGTCCGAACATTGGTCTGATCAACTCGCTGGCAACCTTTGCACGCGTCAACAAGTACGGCTTCATCGAAACCCCCTACCGCAAGGTCATTGACGGTAAGGTCACCGACGAAGTGAACTACCTGTCGGCTACCGAAGAGATGCGTCACACTGTGGCTCAGGCGAACGCTGAGTTGGATGGCGAAGGCAAGTTCGTACAGGAAATGGTCTCGACCCGTCGGTCGGGTGACTACACCCTGCAGCCGATCGAGAACGTTGACCTGATCGACGTTTCGCCCAAGCAGCTGGTCTCTGTTGCGGCATCGCTGATCCCGTTCCTTGAGAACGATGACGCGAACCGCGCACTGATGGGCTCGAACATGATGCGTCAGGCGCTGCCGCTGCTGCAGGCAGAAGCACCGCTGGTTGGCACCGGTATCGAAGAAATCGTGGCCCGCGACTCGGGTGCGGCGATCATGGCGAAGCGCGCAGGCGTTATCGACCAGGTTGACGCGCAGCGTATCGTTGTCCGTGCGACCGAAGATCTGGAAGTTGGCGACCCGGGCGTAGACATCTACCGCCTGCGCAAGTTCCAGCGTTCGAACCAGAACTCGTGCATCAACCAGCGTCCGCTCGTCAAAGTGGGCGACGTTGTTGGCAAGGGCGAAGTGGTTGCCGATGGTCCTGCGACTGAAATGGGCGAACTGGCAGTCGGTAAGAACGTCGTCGTGGCCTTCATGCCTTGGAATGGCTACAACTACGAAGACTCGATCCTGATCTCCGAGCGTATCGTCCGTGATGACGTTTACACCTCGGTTCACCTCGAGGAATTCGAAGTCGCTGCCCGCGACACCAAGCTTGGGCCGGAAGAAATCACTCGCGACATCCCGAACGTCGGTGAAGAAGCGCTGCGTAACCTCGACGAGGCTGGCATCGTTTACATCGGCGCCGAGGTTGGACCGGGCGACATTCTGGTTGGCAAGATCACTCCGAAGGGCGAAAGCCCGATGACCCCCGAAGAGAAGCTGCTCCGCGCGATCTTTGGTGAAAAGGCATCGGACGTTCGCGATACTTCGCTGCGTCTGCCCCCGGGTGACTACGGTACTGTTGTAGAAGTGCGCGTCTTCAACCGCCACGGTGTGGAGAAGGACGAACGTGCCCTCCAGATCGAGCGTGAAGAAGTCGAGCGTCTGGCACGCGACCGTGACGACGAGCTGGCAATCCTGGATCGCAACATCTACGCCCGTCTGCACAAGCTGATCATGGGCAAAGTTGCCGTCAAAGGCCCCAAAGGAGTTCGCCCCAACAGCGAAATCACCGAGGAGCTGCTGGACAGCCTGAGCCGTGGTCAGTGGTGGCAGCTGGCGCTGGAAGACGAGGCCGACGCACAGATCGTCGAGGCGCTGCATGAACAGTACAACGCTCAGAAGCGTTCGCTGGATGCCCGTTTCGAGGACAAAGTCGAGAAAGTCCGTCGCGGCGACGATCTGCCCCCGGGCGTCATGAAGATGGTCAAAGTGTTCATCGCGGTGAAGCGCAAGCTGCAGCCCGGTGACAAGATGGCCGGTCGTCACGGTAACAAAGGTGTTGTCTCGAAGGTTATCCCGATCGAAGACATGCCCTTCTTGGCTGACGGTACTCCCGTTGACCTCTGTCTGAACCCGCTCGGCGTGCCTTCGCGTATGAACGTCGGTCAGATTCTTGAGTGTCACATGGGTTGGGCCTCGCGTAACCTTGGTGTCCAGATCGATGAGTCTCTGCAAGAGTACCGTCGTTCGGGCGACCTGACTCCGGTTCGCGAAGCACTCCGTATCGCTTACGGCGACGAAGTGTACGAAGAGGGCCTCGAGGGTCTGGACGAAGGCATGCTCGTTGAGCGTGCGCAAAACGTCACCCGCGGTGTTCCGATCGCAACACCCGTCTTCGACGGCGCCAAAGAGGCAGACGTGAACGACGCACTCAAGCGTGCCGGCTTTGACACTTCGGGTCAGTCGGTTCTGTTTGACGGCCGTACTGGTGAACAGTTTGCCCGCAAGGTCACTGTTGGCATCAAGTACATGCTGAAACTGCACCACCTCGTGGACGACAAAATCCACGCGCGTTCGACCGGTCCGTACAGCCTCGTTACTCAGCAGCCGCTGGGTGGTAAGGCGCAGTTCGGTGGTCAGCGTTTCGGTGAGATGGAAGTGTGGGCGCTGGAAGCATACGGCGCGGCATACACCCTGCAGGAAATGCTGACCGTCAAGTCGGACGACGTGGCAGGCCGTACCAAGGTCTACGAAAGCATCGTCAAGGGCGAGGACAACTTCGAGGCCGGCGTGCCCGAATCCTTCAACGTTCTGGTGAAGGAAGTCCGCGGCCTCGGCCTGAACATGGAACTCCTGGACTCGGAGGAGGACGAGTAAGGGGCTCTGCCCCTTGCTTAACCCCTTTCGTCCTCATTCAAGGAATATGACATGAACCAGGAACTGACGAACAACCCGTTCAACCCGCTCACTCCGGCGAAGCAATTCGACGAGATCAAGGTCTCGCTCGCATCGCCCGAGCGGATCCTGTCGTGGTCGTACGGCGAAATCAAAAAGCCCGAGACCATCAACTATCGTACGTTCAAGCCCGAGCGTGACGGCCTGTTCTGCGCCCGTATCTTTGGCCCGATCAAAGACTACGAATGCCTTTGCGGCAAATATAAGCGCATGAAGTACCGCGGCGTCGTCTGTGAAAAGTGCGGCGTCGAAGTTACTCTGCAAAAGGTACGCCGCGAGCGTATGGGCCACATCGAGCTGGCTGCACCTTGCGCGCACATCTGGTTCCTCAAGTCGCTGCCTTCGCGCATCGGCCTGATGCTGGATATGACCCTGCGTGATCTGGAACGCGTTCTCTACTTCGAAAACTACGTTGTCATCGAGCCCGGTCTGACTGACCTGACCTACGGCCAGATGATGACCGAAGAAGAGTTCATGGATGCTCAGGACCAGTACGGCATGGACGCCTTCACCGCCAACATTGGCGCTGAAGCGATCCGCGAAATGCTGGCTGCGATCGATCTGGAATCCGAAGCAGAGCAGCTGCGCGCTGATCTGGCCGAGGCAACTGGTGAACTGAAGCCCAAGAAGATCATCAAGCGTCTGAAAGTCGTTGAATCGTTCCTCGAGTCGGGCAACCGCCCCGAGTGGATGATCATGACCGTGATCCCTGTGATCCCGCCGGAACTGCGTCCGCTGGTTCCGTTGGATGGTGGCCGCTTTGCGACTTCGGATCTGAACGATCTGTACCGCCGCGTGATCAACCGGAACAACCGTCTGAAGCGTCTGATCGAACTGCGTGCGCCCGATATCATCGTGCGTAACGAAAAGCGTATGCTGCAAGAAGCTGTGGACGCGTTGTTCGACAACGGCCGCCGTGGCCGCGTCATCACCGGCGCGAACAAGCGTCCGCTGAAGTCGCTGTCTGACATGCTGAAAGGTAAGCAGGGCCGCTTCCGTCAGAACCTTCTGGGTAAGCGCGTGGACTTCTCGGGCCGTTCGGTCATCGTGACCGGTCCGGAGCTCAAGCTGCACCAGTGTGGTCTGCCCAAGAAGATGGCGCTCGAACTCTTCAAGCCCTTCATCTACTCGCGCCTCGAGGCCAAAGGTCTGTCGAGCACCGTGAAGCAGGCGAAGAAGCTGGTCGAAAAAGAGCGTCCCGAAGTTTGGGATATCCTCGACGAAGTGATCCGCGAACACCCTGTCATGCTGAACCGTGCGCCTACACTGCACCGTCTTGGCATTCAGGCGTTCGAACCCACTCTGATCGAAGGCAAAGCGATCCAGCTGCACCCGCTGGTCTGTTCGGCGTTCAACGCTGACTTCGACGGTGACCAGATGGCTGTGCACGTTCCACTGAGCCTCGAAGCTCAGCTGGAAGCGCGCGTCCTGATGATGTCGACCAACAACGTTCTGTCGCCCGCAAACGGCGCGCCGATCATCGTTCCTTCGCAGGATATGATCTTGGGTCTCTACTACGTGACCCTGCAGCGCGACGGCATGAAGGGCGAAGGCATGGCGTTCTCGTCGCTCGACGAAGTCCAGCACGCTCTGGACTCCGGCGAAGTGCACCTGCACGCCAAGGTCACTGCCCGCGTCAAGCAGATCGACGAGGATGGTCTGGAAGTGTACCAGCGCTTCGAAACCACCCCGGGCCGTGTGCTTCTGGGTAACCTACTGCCCCAGAACGCCAAGGCGCCCTTCGCGCTGGTCAACCGTCTGCTGCGTAAGAAAGAAGTGCAGCAGGTCATCGACACCGTTTACCGTTACTGCGGCCAGAAAGAGTCGGTTATCTTCTGTGACCAGATCATGACCCTTGGCTTCCGTCAGGCGTTCAAGGCTGGCATCTCGTTCGGTAAGGACGACATGGTGATCCCCGATAACAAGTGGAACATCGTTGAGTCGACCCGCGAGCAGGCCAAAGGCTTCGAGCAGCAGTACATGGACGGCCTGATCACTCAGGGCGAAAAGTACAACAAGGTGATCGACGCCTGGACCCGTTGTAACGACAACGTCACCGAAGCGATGATGAACACCATCTCGGCCTCCAAGACGGACGAGAATGGCGCTGAAATGGAACCGAACTCGGTTTACATGATGGCTCACTCCGGTGCGCGTGGCTCGGTTACGCAGATGAAGCAGTTGGGTGGTATGCGCGGCCTGATGGCGAAGCCGAACGGCGACATCATCGAGACGCCCATCATCTCGAACTTCAAAGAAGGTCTGACCGTTCTCGAGTACTTCAACTCGACCCACGGTGCCCGTAAGGGTCTGTCGGATACCGCTCTGAAGACGGCGAACTCGGGTTATCTGACCCGTCGTCTGGTGGACGTGGCTCAGGACTGCATCGTGCGCGAGCATGACTGTGGTACCGATCAGGCTGTGACTGTCGAAGCCGCTGTAAACGATGGTGAGGTTGTTGCTTCGCTCGCAGAGCGTATTCTGGGCCGTACCGCAGCAGAAGACATCTGCGCGCCCGGCACCGAAGACGTGATCGCACCCATCGGCACGCTGATCGACGAACGTATGGCAGACCGTATCGGCGAAGCCGGTGTCCAGTCCGCACGCGTCCGTTCGCCGCTGACCTGTGAAGCCGAAGATGGCGTTTGTGCAATGTGCTATGGTCGTGACCTTGCACGCGGCACCATGGTGAACCAAGGCGAAGCTGTTGGTATCATCGCGGCGCAGTCGATCGGTGAACCCGGTACACAGCTGACCATGCGTACGTTCCACATTGGCGGCGTTGCGCAGGGTGGTCAGCAGTCGTTCCAGGAAGCGGGCCATGACGGTAAGATCGTCTTCCGCAACCCGAACACCATCAAGAACACCTCGGGCGAGGTTATCGTGATGGGCCGGAACATGCAGTTGGTCGTTGAAAGCAGCGACGGCGCGGAACTGGCCAGCTACAAGCTGGGCTACGGTACCAAGCTGTTCGTGACTGAAGGCACCGATGTCGTACGTGGCGCGAAACTGTTCGAGTGGGACCCCTTCACTCTGCCGATCATCGCAGAGCGTTCGGGTAAGGCACGTCTGGTCGACCTGACCAACGGTGTGTCGGTCCGCGAGGTTACTGACGATGCGACTGGTATGACCCAGAAGATCGTGTCCGACTGGCGCGCTGCCCCCAAAGGCAACGAGCTGAAGCCGGAAATCCTGATCGTCGACGCAGAAAGCGGCGAACCCATCCGCAACGATGCTGGCAACCCCGTTGCCTACCCGATGTCGGTGGACGCAATTCTGTCGGTCGAAGAAGGTCAGGACATCTCGGCTGGTGACGTTGTGGCGCGTATCCCGCGCGAAGGCACCAAGACCAAGGACATCACCGGTGGTCTGCCCCGCGTTGCGGAACTGTTCGAAGCACGTCGTCCCAAGGACCACGCGATCATCGCCGAAATCGATGGTTACGTGCGCTTTGGCCGCGACTACAAGAACAAGCGTCGCATCACGATCGAGCCCGCGACCGATGGTCAGGAGCCCGTCGAATACATGGTGCCCAAGGGTAAGCACATTCCTGTTCAGGAAGGTGACTTCATCCAGAAGGGTGAATACATCATGGACGGCAACCCGGCGCCTCACGACATTCTGTCGATCATGGGCATCGAGGCTCTGGCGAACTACATGATCAACGAGGTTCAGGACGTTTACCGTCTGCAGGGCGTGAAGATTAACGATAAACACATCGAAGTTGTCGTTCGTCAGATGCTTCAGAAGTGGGAAATCCTCGACAGCGGTGACACCACCCTTCTCAAGGGTGAGCATGTGGACAAGGCAGAGTTCGACGCAGCCAACGAGAAGGCCATCAGCAAGAACGGCCGTCCCGCCAAGGGCGAACCGATCCTGCTGGGTATCACCAAGGCGTCGCTGCAGACCCGCAGCTTCATCTCGGCGGCCTCGTTCCAGGAGACCACCCGCGTCCTTACCGAAGCATCGGTACAGGGCAAGCGCGATACACTGGTCGGCCTGAAAGAGAACGTCATCGTTGGTCGCTTGATCCCCGCCGGTACCGGTGGCGCAACCTCGCGCGTGCGCAAGATTGCCTACGACCGCGACAACGTGGTGATCGACGCCCGCCGGATCGAGGCCGAAAAGGCCGCGGCTCTGGCAGCGCCGACACCCGAAGGTTCGGACGACTGATCGCCTGAGATTTCGAAAATGTAATCACGGACCCGGCAGGTATACCCACCTGCCGGGTCTTTTCTTTGCCGAGTCCTTGGTGCACTGATTTGCGGTACGAAAAGGGCAGGGGCCTGAAATGATCTCCGAAAACATGCGCGGTGCCGGCCTAATGATGCTGGCGATGGTTGGCTTCACGTTGAACGATACTGCGCTCAAGATGCTGGCGGGCGATGCCCCCTTGTTCCAGTTGCTCTTTATTCGCGGAGTGCTGGCGACAGCCGCGCTGGCGGCCATGGCGCATTTCATGGGTCAACTCGATTTCCGTATGTCTCGCCGCGATATGAAGTGGGTCAGTTTTCGCGCGATCGGCGAGGCAAGCGCAGCTTACTTCTTCCTGACGGCGCTGTTTCACATGCCCCTCGCCAACGCGACGGCGATTCTGCAAACCTTGCCGCTGACAGTCACGCTTGGGGCGGCGCTTTTTATGGGGATGCCTTTTGGCTGGCGGCGCGGCGCGACTATTCTCATTGGCTTTATCGGGGTACTGCTGATTGTCCGGCCTGGAACCGAGGGGTTTAACCAATACTCGGTCTATGCCCTCTTGGCGGTGCTCTGCGTGACTCTCAGAGACCTTTCGACACGGCTCGTCAGTCAGGCCGTGCCGTCACTAACCGTCACTGTCACGTCTGCGGCCGGGGTCATGGTGTTCTTCGGTGCGCTACAGCTCCCCGCAACGTGGGAGCCAATGGCGTTGACCGAAATTGGCCTTTTACTCGCCGCCACGACCAGCATCGTCGGAGGTTACGCATTCAGTGTAATGGTCATGCGGATAGGCGATATCTCTTTCATTGCACCATTTCGGTATACGGGCCTGATTTGGGCGCTTATCCTCGGGTGGGTTGTCTTTGGCGACTGGCCCCATCCTTCGACATTGATCGGGGGCGGGATCGTTGTCGCTAGCGGAATTTACATGTTATATCGCGAGGCCATCGTGGGTCGCAGCCATAGCCCACGCAACCTTGCCAGAGGAGGGCGCTAATGCGGCTACAGATCCTAGGGCTGAGCAGGTTTTCCTACCCATCGAACCTCGAGGCTTTTCAGAAGGATCATGCCGATGCCAACGGGCAGCGCGCGTATCTCTATGACGAGACCCGGCTCGAAGGGCGCTTCTACTTCTTCGAAGAATTGGTAATTCCGTCCCTCAAGCGTCAAACGGATACCGATTTCCGTGTCGTTGTTTTGGCAGGGGATCAAATGCCCCCGAAATGGCGGGCGCGATTGGAGGCGGCGGTTGCAGATGTCCCCCAAGTCGATCTGCGCTTTGAACCCGAGGGGCAGAATCACTCTGACCTCTGCCGCCGACTCATGTTGGAGGCACGTGATGAAACAGCGGATTGGGTGGCCGAATTCAGGCTAGATGACGACGATGCTGTTGCAGGTGATTTTGTGGAAAGACTCCGTAAATTGGCCCCAGTTGTCGCGGCTCTGGCGGATGCCAGCCCTGAAAAACGGGCGGCTTTGGACTTTGCCAAGGGCTTTGTGTTGCGGGCACAGCGCAGCGGATTGGACATTTCGCCAGTGCTCGCGCGTTTGTGGACGCCTGCGCTGGTGATGGTAAATCGCCCCGATCATCCCAAAAGTCTGCTCGATACCCGTCATTTGCGCCTATGGCAGCGCTTTCCGGTAATATCGAACGTAGACGAGCCCATGTTTATCCGCGGTGCGCATGATGATAACGACAGTGCCGTCGAAAATCGAAAATTGCAGAAATTCCGCATCGATCCATTTGACATTCCCGTCAAGATAGAGGAGAGGTTTGGCCTCGATTTAGACCGCTTGGAAACCCGATGGCGGCTATGTCCTGCGCGCAAAAAGCTGGGATGTTGACAACCTGTCCGACTCCCTCTAATTAGCGCGCACTCATGGCCGGGGTGCGCCCGCGGCCTCCATCAGAACTGTAGCGGTCAAGATCCGGCGGTAATTCGCCCGATCCTCTGGATACCCACCGCGTCGTTCCCCGTTTCGGGGGGCGCATGCGGTTTTTGCGTTTTGCGAAGGGCGTGAGGCGCGTTTGAAAATGAACATGTGTTGCAACACGGGGAAAGAACCGGAATGCCAACGATCCAACAGCTGATCCGCAAGCCGCGGCAGCCCAAAGTCAGATCTCAGAAGTCGATGCACCTGCAGGCGTGTCCGCAAAAACGCGGCGTCTGCACTCGCGTCTATACAACCACTCCGAAGAAGCCGAACTCGGCTATGCGTAAGGTTGCCAAAGTGCGTCTTACCAATGGCTTTGAGGTGATCAGCTACATTCCGGGTGAAAAGCACAACCTGCAGGAACACTCGGTGGTCCTGATCCGTGGCGGTCGTGTAAAAGACCTTCCCGGTGTGCGTTACCACATCCTGCGCGGTGTTCTGGATACCCAGGGCGTTAAAGACCGTAAGCAGCGCCGCTCGAAGTACGGCGCGAAGCGTCCGAAGTAAGGGGATTAGAGAATGTCTCGTCGTCACGCCGCTGAGAAGCGCGAAGTTCTGCCCGACGCCAAATTTGGCGATCGCGTGCTGACCAAATTCATGAACAACCTGATGATCGACGGCAAGAAATTTGCCGCCGAGAAAATCGTCTACAACGCGCTGGATCGTGTTGAGTCGAAAGCCAAGCGCGCACCTGTCGAAGTCTTCCACGAAGCGCTCGACAACATCAAACCGTCGGTCGAGGTTCGCTCGCGTCGTGTTGGTGGTGCAACCTACCAGGTTCCCGTTGAAGTGCGCCCCGAGCGCCGTGAAGCGCTGGCAATCCGCTGGCTGATCTCGGCATCGCGTGCTCGCAACGAGAACACCATGGAAGAGCGCCTGGCTGGCGAACTTTTGGACGCTGTTAACAGCCGCGGTACCGCTGTTAAGAAGCGCGAAGACACCCACAAGATGGCAGAAGCTAACAAAGCCTTCAGCCACTATCGCTGGTAACTCTAGCCTAGGACACCCTACCCAATGGCACGCGAATATCCCCTCGACCTATATCGTAACTTCGGGATCATGGCGCACATCGATGCAGGTAAGACCACCTGTTCCGAGCGTATCCTGTTCTACACCGGTAAGTCGCACAACATCGGCGAAGTGCACGATGGCGCAGCGACCATGGACTGGATGGAGCAGGAGCAAGAGCGCGGCATCACCATCACCTCGGCGGCGACCACCACTTTCTGGGAACGCACCGAAGATGGCGAAACTGCTGACTCGCCCAAGCACCGCCTGAACATCATCGACACTCCCGGTCACGTTGACTTCACCATCGAGGTGGAGCGTTCGCTCGCCGTTCTCGACGGTGCCGTTTGTGTTCTTGACGCAAACGCCGGTGTTGAGCCCCAGACCGAAACCGTGTGGCGTCAGGCTGACCGCTACAAGGTTCCGCGTATCGTGTTCGTCAACAAGATGGACAAGATCGGCGCAGACTTCTTTAACTGCGTGAACATGATCGAAGACCGTACCGGCGCGCGCGCTGTTCCCGTTGGTCTGCCCATCGGTGCAGAGAACGAACTGGAAGGTCTGATCGATCTGGTCACCATGAAAGAGTGGCTCTGGAAGGGTGAAGACCTTGGCGCATCCTGGGTTCAGGTCGACATTCGTGACGAGCTGAAGGATCAGGCTGACGAGTGGCGTGGCAAGATGGTCGAAGCGGCCGTTGAGCAAGACGACGACGCGATGGAAGCCTATCTCGAAGGCGAAGAGCCCGACGTTGCAACTCTGCGCAAACTGCTTCGCAAGGGTACTCTGGCTCTGGACTTCGTTCCTGTTCTGGGTGGCTCGGCGTTCAAGAACAAAGGCGTTCAGCCTCTGCTCAACGCTGTGATCGACTACCTCCCCAGCCCGCTGGACGTTGTTGATTACATGGGCTTTAAACCGGGCGACGAAGAAGAAACTCGTAACATCGCGCGTCGTGCGGATGACGAGATGGCTTTCTCGGGTCTGGCGTTCAAAATCATGAACGACCCCTTCGTTGGCTCGCTGACCTTTGTTCGTATCTACTCGGGTGTTCTGTCCAAGGGCGACTCGATCCAGAACTCGACCAAAGGCAAGAAAGAGCGCGTCGGTCGTATGATGATGATGCACTCGAACAACCGCGAAGAGATCGAAGAGGCATTTGCCGGCGACATCATCGCGCTTGGCGGCCTGAAGGACACCACCACTGGTGACACCCTTTGCGATCCCAAAGACCCTGTTGTTCTGGAAACCATGACCTTCCCCGATCCGGTTATCGAAATCGCGATCGAGCCGAAGACCAAAGGCGACCAGGAAAAGATGTCCATGGGCCTGCAGCGTCTGGCAGCAGAAGATCCTTCGTTCCGCGTCGAGACCGACATCGAGTCCGGTCAGACCATCATGAAGGGCATGGGCGAACTTCACCTCGACATTCTGGTCGATCGTCTGAAGCGCGAATTCAAAGTTGAAGCGAACATTGGTGCACCTCAGGTGGCCTATCGCGAAACCATCTCGCACGAAGCCGAAATCGACTACACCCACAAGAAACAGTCGGGTGGTTCGGGTCAGTTCGCACGTGTTAAAATGGTCATCACTCCGACCGAAGCAGGCGAAGGCTACAGCTTTGAATCGGCAATCGTTGGTGGTTCGGTTCCCAAGGAATACATCCCTGGCGTTGAAAAAGGCATCACCTCGGTTATGGATAGCGGCCCGCTGGCAGGCTTCCCCGTAATCGACTTCAAAGTGAAGCTGATCGACGGTGCCTACCACGACGTTGACTCGAGCGTTCTGGCGTTCGAAATCGCGTCGCGCGCAGCAATGCGTGAAGGTCTGCGTAAAGCTGGCGCGAAACTCCTCGAGCCCGTGATGAAGGTCGAAGTCATCACCCCCGAGGATTACACCGGCGGCATCATTGGCGACTTGACCTCGCGTCGTGGTCAGGTGACTGGCCAGGAGCCTCGCGGTAACGCTGTTGCGATCAACGCGTTCGTTCCTCTGGCGAACATGTTCGGCTACATCAACAACCTGCGTTCGATGTCTTCCGGCCGTGCACAGTTCACCATGCTGTTCGACCACTACGATCCGGTTCCGCAGAACCTCTCGGACGAGATCCAGAAGAAATACGCATAACGGACTGGCGGGCATTGCCCGCCTTTCCCACAGGAAATTCACGGCGTTCTTGACGCCGCTCCGAAACTGATAGGAGGCCATCATGGCAAAGGAAAAGTTTGAGCGTAGCAAACCGCACGTCAACATCGGCACCATTGGTCACGTTGACCACGGTAAGACCACTCTGACCGCAGCGATCACCAAGTACTTCGGTGACTTCAAAGCGTACGACCAGATCGACGGC
>NZ_JBGFGN010000084.1:0-24626 GCF_041224595.1 Donghicola sp. XS_ASV15
ATCCAATAGAGAGCATTGCGGGGAAGATTTTGGCGAAAGCCAATTCTGAGGGGGCATGCCCCCTCAGAATTGGCCACTCAGTGCCTCAACTGGGGAAAATTCACTTGCCCGTTTTGGGGAGAATAAGCCTGCCACTTACAGCATCGAAATCGACATGGCCGCGCTGCACCCGCCCGCCGGCATCGCCCCAGAGCGCTGGCTGCGCAGCTTCCCCAGTTTCGGTTTTCTGCTGTCAGTCGCCCCGGCAGACACGGAGGCGGTCTGTGCCCGCGTCACCGCGCGCGGCATCGACTGCAGCGCCATCGGCCGCGTCACCCCCGGCAGCGCCGTCACCCTGACCCATGGCGACCAGACCGCGCTGTTCTGGGACCCCGCCGACCATCCCTATCTTAACCTCGGAGGCTCCCATGCCTGAAACATACTGGACCGTGCGCTGGCCTGACGGCACAGAAGAGCGGCTCTATTCCCCTTCCTCGGTCGTCGCCGAGCTGTTCGAGGCGGGCAAGAGCTATCCGATCGATGACTTCCAGACCCGGTCCCGTATCGCGATGGAGCGCGCATCGAACCGTGTCGAGCGTAAATTCGGCTTTGCCTGCTCGTCGGCGATGGCGCAGCTCGACCGAATCGAAACCCGCATCACCCAATTCAAGTACGCAGGCGGCGAGATCGCCTGTCTCGATATCAGCCAATGAGAAGCCAAATGACCACAAAGCATATCCCCGTAATTGTTGTCGGCGGCGGACAGGCAGGGCTTTCAACGGCCTATTGCCTCAAGCAACAGGGCATCCCGTCGGTCATCTTCGAGCGCAACGAGAGGTTCCACAGCTGGCGGGTCAACCGCTGGGACAGCTTCTGCCTGGTGACCCCGAACTGGCAGTGCCGCTTGCCCGATTTCCACTATGACAAGGACTATGGCGGCACCGATCCGGATGGCTTCATGCTGCGGGACGAGATCACCGCCTATCTCGACGCCTTCGCCGACAAGGCGCAACTCGATATTCGCGAGCGGGTGGACGTGACCCGCGTCGTGCCGCGCCCGCAGGGCGGTTTCGCGGTACGGACATCTGCCGGCAACTGGACCTGTGATCAGGTGGTGATCGCCACCGGTGGCTACGACACGCCCATCGAGCCGGGCTTCGCCAAGGCGCTGTCACCCCGGATCAGACAGATACATTCGGTCGAGTATCGCAATCCCGACCAGCTTCCCGAGGGCGGTGTGCTGATTGTCGGGACTGGCCAGTCGGGCGTGCAGCTGATGGAGGATTTCGTCCGCGCGGGCCGCGACGTACATCTTGCCGTTGGCCCCGCACCGCGCAGCCCGCGCAAGTATCGCGGCCGCGATGCGACGGACTGGCTGCATGATGCCGGGCACTACGAGATCACCATCGCCAGCCATCCCGACCCGGTCAAGGCAATGACCCAGACCAACCACTACATGTCTGGCCGCGACGGCGGCAAGGAAATCGACCTGCGCCAGTTCCACGCCGATCACGGAGTCGAACTCTACGGCTCGCTTGCGGACATGGACGGCACCAGGGTCAGCTTCCTGCCGGACCTCGCCAAGAATCTCGACGACGCTGACCGGTCCTACCTCGGCATCCGCACCCAGATCGACGCCTACATTGACCGCGAGGGCATTGACGCCCCCGTCGAGCCGCCCTTCGTGAAGGTCTGGGAGCCACCGCATGAGCGGACCGAACTCGACCTGGCCGAGGCTGGCATCACCTCGGTGCTCTGGGCTATTGGCTTTCGGCCGGATTATTCGTGGATCGAGGCGGATGTCTTCGACACACGTGGTAAGCCGGTATTCGACCGCGGCGTCACCGCCCACCAGGGCCTGCACTTCATTGGCCTCGGCTGGCTCAACACCTGGGGGTCGGGGCGTTTCCTCGGCATCGAGGAAGACAGCCGTCATCTTGCGGGCTGCATCGCCGAACAGCTCGCGGCCCCGGCGCGAAAGGTGGGCTGATGCTTGACGCGCAGACCACCGGTATTGGCGTCCTGACCCGTCAGAGGCTGGGAATGCAGCAGCTTTCGCCGCACAGTCTCTCCGAACTCTGGGCGCTTGGGTTTTGCGGCGATATCCACTGGCAGATCCTGTCCGACGCGCTCGGACAGGCGGGGTTCGGCTTTCGAGCCTCCGATGGGCGCCCTATCTATGCTGCCTTCTGCGCCACGCGGATCGAGCTTGTTCCTTCGCCGGGTCTGCTCGGCGCAGAGCTGAGCGTCCGGTCCCGCCTCGCCAGCGTCGGCACTGCCCGCGTGGGCTCGCGTCACGAATTCCGGGTGGAGGGTCAGGTGCTGGGCTCGCTCCTGATGCTGTCGACCTTCGTTGCGCATGACGACACGGGGTCGAACCGCCGGATCGTACGCGCGCTGCCAAGTGGGGACTGCGTCTTGCCCGACGCCGACGCGCGGCTGAAGGTGCTCGACACGCGAGCCCGTGCTGCCTCCCGGACATTGCGCGGAGCGCGCATCACCCGGGGAAGTCTGGCCGTTCCGAACCCGACGATGGATTTCAATGCGGTTGGTCTGCTCTACTTTCCGAGCTTCACGCGTCTCGTCGCGAGCAGTGCCGAAAGCACCGCTCCGGTCCGGATGCGCGAGGTTGTCTATCTCGGGAATATCGATCCGGGAGAGCGTGTGAGGATACTGCGAAACAAAACCGAATCCTTCGTTGCCTGCGACGATGGAAGGATCATCGCAAGAGCGATCGAAGACGCTTAGGCCATGTACCGGAAGACCATGCCTTGTAACCCGAAAATTGCAAACGCGACGTCCTTTGCAGTGTCTCCGATGACGCTGTCTCAGTCGGTTAGTTCCAGCCCGACAGCGTGGCGAAGGGTTGCAGCACGGCTCTGGTCCGGCTGAGTACCGAAGGCGCGCGGCGGATACGAATCCCTACCTTAGCTCAGAGGCGTCTTCTCCACATAAGGCCACGACCCGAGCGGGCGCGCCATCGGCGCCGGGAATGTGGATCGGCAACGCACAAAGATAGACCCTGCTGTCTGTGATCGACACTGTCCCTACAAGATACTCAATCAGCGTAATTCCGTTGCGAAGCAGGATATCGTGCGAAACATGTTCTTCGATCGGCCTCATCTCATCATCGAGAATTTTTCTGATCGTCCAATCTTGGGGAAAGTCGAACGCAATGGCGGTTGGCTGGCGCGCCAGCAGCCATTTGCAGGCAGAGGCCGCCAGCCACGGCGCGTCGCGCCAATAGGATTCGCCACGCCAGTCGCGTTGCTCGTCCCAACAGGTGCGAAACAACGCAATTTCACCCGACCGCAAATGGGAGGCCGCGGCCTCTAGATGCTGATCGGTGATTTCCTCATTGGGGCCGATATCGCTCAGGTCGATCACGGCAGCAGGCCCAACGACCCGGGCAAGGTCCAACTCATCCAATGTGTCCCCGCCCGGCACCATATGGCTGGGTGCGTCCATATGAGTGAAGCCATGACAGGTCGTCGCGATCGAGGTGACTTCGAACAGGCTTCCCTGTTCGAAGTCACCTGCCTTGCGCCGGGTCACAGGCCATCGAAAATGCCCTGTTTCGATAGGCATCGAGAGATCGACAAGCTTCATGGATCAGCCTCCAGAGTAGAACGCGGGCAAAGTTGTTACGACTGCTGGAAACACAAGGCAGATCAACAGTGCCCCGACCAGAGCCAACAAGAAGGGCAGGCTTTCGCGTATGACGACTTCGGGTCGTTCATTGGCGATATAAGCCGACAGATAGATTAGATAACCAACCGGTGGCGTCGTCAGGCCGATCATGAGGTTCAGCACAACAAGCACCCCAAAATGAATAGGGTCTACGCCGATCTCTTGCATCGTTGGAAGGAATACAGGCACGATGATGACCAGCCCAGCCAATGGGTCCATGAACAACCCAATCACCAAGGTAAATACCATTACCAACACAAGCACCCAGAACGGGTTTCGAGTGATGTCAAAGATCATTTCCGATGCCTTGGCTGAGATTTGCAGGTCAGCCACAATCCACGCGAACAGCGACGAGGCACCGACGATGACCAGTACGGTAGACGTCCCCTTGGCTGCATCAACGAGGGCAAAGCCACAATCGCGCCAGCTCAGTTCACGGAACCAGAATTTTCCAACCAGAAACGCGTAAGCAGAGGCAACGGCGCCGGCTTCGGTCGCGGTCATGATGCCGCTCAGGATACCGCCCAAGATTATGATCGGTGTCAGCAAAGCAGCCGCTGCCCCCAAGGCCGCACGTAGGATAACAGCGAACCCGGGCCAAGCCTTGGCGGGGTAACCGCGCTGCAGGGCGATGACGTAGACAACACCCATCAGGCAGAGACCGACGACGAGGCCCGGCACAATACCGGCGAGAAACATCTCGCCCACCGACTGCTGAGCCAGAACGGCATAAACGATCATTGGGATCGATGGCGGAATAATGGGGCCGATCACACTAGATGTCTGGGTGATCGCAGCCGCAAAACCGCGGGAAAAGCCCGCCTTTTCCATGGCGGGGATCAACACCGATCCCACTGCGGCTGTATCGGCCACTGCCGAACCCGATATGCCTGAGAAAAAGATCGACGAAACCACGTTTACATGGCCCAACCCGCCCCGCACATGACCGACACACGCCGAAGAAAAATCGATGATACGTCGTGTAACGCCGCCACGATTCATAAGTTCTCCGGCAAGAAAGAAAAAACCGACGGCCAATAAAAGGAAATTGTCGATACCCGCCAGAAACAACTGTGTCACGACCTCAAGCGGTATGCCCGGACGATAAACGAGTAGTGTCGCTGTCGAGGCAAGAAGTATGGCGAAGACGAGATGGACGCCTAAAAGAGCAAGTCCCAGCATAACGCCGATCAAGATTAGAATTTCCATCAGGTGTCGCCTCTATCCTCGGGGTGAAAAGCCCGCCATAGGACGGAAAGCGCCCAGATGGCACCGCCGGCGATGGCGCCAGTAAAATACCAAGTTTTGGACAGGTTCAGTGTCGTGTAGCGGTCAAAGGCGAACATCGCTTGCAGTTTCCACCCGCCCCACATCAAGAAGGCGAGAGTCAGCGCACCAAGTGTCGCCGCGAAAATACCCAGCGGTTTTCTCAGGCGGGGGGTCTCGGCGATAAGCCCGATCCGCATATGGCTTGCACCAGCTGCGGCGATCAACAGCAGCCATACATATAAAAGCCGGGTCAGTTCTTCTCCCCAAATCAGCGATGAATTTAGGACATATCGTGAAAAGACCTGTGCCAGCGTGATCAAAGTAACCGCTAGCATCAGGCCTCCGGTCACGACGCGCCAAAAGCGCGTCGCGATGGTCTGGATCCGGCCCAGCATCTATTTGCCTACCAAGGCATCAATCTTGATGAGCAGTTCATCGCCGAATTGGTCGACATAAGCGGCGCGTGTCTGCTCGGCGACAGCTTCACGGAAGGCCTCAACGTTTGGTGTTTCGACGACCTGAACACCGGCATCCTTCATAGCCTGCAAGCTCGTTGCGGATTCCTCGGCGTTGAGTTCCCTCTCGTATGCCGCAGCTTCGAGTGCTGCGGTTTTGACGGCAGCCTGTTGCTCTTCGGTGAGCCGAGAGAAACGGCCAAAATTCATCACCAACGGCGCAGCTGTGTAGGCATGCGACGTCAACGAAAGGTGCTTTTGGACTTCGTGCAGTTTTGACGCATAGATATGATTGACCGGATTTTCCTGCCCGTCGATCGTGCCGGTTTGCAGTGCGGAATAGACCTCGGCAAAAGGCATGGGCGCGGGATTGGCTCCGAGGATCCTGAACGCCTCGATATGAGCAGGGTTAGGCGTCGTTCGCAATTTCAACCCTTCGACGTCCGCGGGTTCAACCACCGGGCGCGTGTTGTTGGTCAGGTCGCGAAAACCGATCTCCCAGAAAGCCAGACCTTGGAGGTTGGATTTGTTGATCGACGACATGAGCGCTTCGCCCACCTCGCCGTCCATAGCTGCATAGGCATGATCCGCAGACTGGAACAGGAAGGGCAGATCAAGCAGATTTACCTGTGGTGCGAAGGAGGTGAAATAAGGATTGCCTACCAACACGATGTCAAGCGTGCCCAGTCGCGCGCCCTGCAACATGGTGGGCGAATTTCCAAGCTCACCTGCCGGATGAAGTGAGACTTCCAACTCGCCTCCGGTCAATTCTTCGACTCGCGTTTTGAACAGCTCTGCCGCCTTGTGCGCGGTGTCACTGGGGTTGGCATAATGGGCAAAGCGCAAAGTTTCGGCCGCATGGGCGGCCAAGGGCGCTGCAATCAGCCCGACAAGGGTCGCTGCGGTGATGAAAGATCTTCTGAGCATAGGTTCCTCCCCTTAAAGCTCCGGTTAAGTCGTTGTGGAAAGGCTGTAAACGGTTTCGGCTGTGCCCTGAAACAAGGCATGCCGGTCTTTTCCAGACAGGTCGGCGGTCGCCGCGTCGAAGCCCGAGAAAATTGTATCGAACGAACCGCACAGCCCGTCGACCGGAAAGTTCGACGCAAACATTGCGCGGTTAGGTCCGAAGGTCTCGATGCAAAAGCGAATGATCGCGCGATTATCGGTCAGCGACCAAGGGCGACCCGGCAACCCTAGACCTGATATCTTTACATATGCTTGGGGCAATGAGGCAAAAGCCGTCATGGCCTTCCGCCAGCTCTCCAGCCCCTGTTGCGATCGGTCCGAAGGGAGCCCCGCATGGTTTAATATGATGGGCACGTCGGGTGCGAACGCGGCAAGGTCCATAGCTTCGGAAAGGTGCCACCAAGGGGTCTGGAGATCGAAAGCCAGCCCGTGGTCAGCCAACCGGGCAAAGCCATCGCGAAATGCCGGGTCGGTCATCCCACCCGGCGGCCCACCCGGGGCGGCATTGGCACGGGGTTTATGACGCACCGAACGTACGACGGGCAGCGCATCATAGGCTTTCAGTACGTCGCCGAAGTCTTCGCGATCCAACCATGCCTGTGCCACATGGGCCGCCGGACGACCGGTTTCATCCTGAAGCCGCTGCATCCAGATCGCCTCGCCTGTTGGATCGGCGGGGTCCCACTCGCCTTCCATCGTGACTGTTGCCACGACATCCCAGCCGGTGCTTTCCCGATCATACTCTTCGGTCATGAACCGGCCACGGATCGAAGAATAATCGCCATAACGAAACGGGATCATCGGTTCGTCGCGCAGCCACGGATGATAATTTGCGGCGGGATCCCAGAAATGATGATGCGCGTCTATGATCTTCATACGCGGATCTCCTTTGGCTTGCGAATATGTCGGAGTAGAGGCACCAGCCAGATGGCGAAGACTACGAGACCCAGCACTGCGGCGACGGGCCGTGAAAAGAAGATCAGAATGTCACCCTGTGACTTGAGCATGGAGGTCACGAAGTTGAATTCCAGCATCCCGCCCAGCACGATGCCCAGAATGGCCGGCGCAAGTGGAATGTCATTTTCCTCAAACAGCCAACCGACAATACCGAAAGCCAGCATGGTCAGCACACCAAAGGCCGAATTGTTGATCGCGAAGCTTCCGACGATGCAGCAGGCCAAAACCACCGGTGCGAAATAACAGGGCTTCAAGCGCAGCAGATTGCGTGACAGCTTGATAATGGCCCAGCCGAACGGGATGAGAAGCAGATTGGCAAGCAGGAAGGCGATGAAGATCGCATAGACAAGCTCGGGTGATTTGACGAAGATGATCGGCCCGGGCTCCAGCCCCTTGAGATACAGAACCCCGATGACGATAGCGGTAATACTGTCGCCGGGGATGCCAAAGACCAACGTAGGCACCCAAGCGCCGGACAGCCCGCCATTATTGGCCGCACCGGCCTCGATAAGCCCTTCGTCATGCCCCTTCCCGAAGGCCTCGGGGGTCTTGGATTGGCGTTTGGCCACCGCATATGCCACCCAAGCGGCAATATCGGCCCCGGCGCCGGGAAGCGCACCGATGATTGATCCGATCATGCTACCACGCAACAGATTGCGCCAGCGATTACGCAATGCGCGTCCTAGGCCCGGGAAGATCGGCCCCATGGCCGGCGGTTCTTGGCGTGTGGCCCTTGCAGTGATGTTCTTGAGCACCTCCGGCAAAGCAAACATGCCAATCATGGCCGGGATGAAGCTGACCCCGCCCATCAGCTCGATCGAGCCGAAGGTAAAGCGCGGCTGTCCTGCGACGGCATCTATGCCAATGGTCGCGATCCAAAGGCCGAACAACAGCGATAGAACGCCCTTGAGCGCAGAGCCGGCACAAATGATAGCCGCACAGGTCAGCCCTAGCAGGGCCAGCCAGAAGTACTCCACAGAGGAGAAATTCGTCGCAAAGCGCGCCAGCAGCGGCGCTACCGTCATCAGCAGAACGACACCGACGACACCGCCAATGCAGGCGGAAACCATAGACAAGCCAAGGGCACGTTCGGGACGGCCTGCCTTGGACATGGCATATCCATCTTCGACATAGGCGGCCGAAGCCGGAGTGCCGGGGATACGCAATAGAGTACCGGGAATATCACCGGCGAAAATCGCCATGGCCGCAAGTGCCGCGATGGCCGAAATAGCAGGAACGGGGTCCATGAAGTATGTGATTGGGATCAGCAGGGCCACACCCATCACCGCAGTAAGACCTGGGATCGCCCCTAAAACGATGCCCAACAGGCTCGCGACAATAATGGTCCCGATGACATCTGGCTGGGCGACCAGCTCGACGGCTGCCACAAGCGCGCTCATGACAGCACGCTTTCAACAACGCCCATAGGCAAGGGCACCCGCAGCAATTGACCGAAAATCAAGAATAGCAAGACAGCCATCGCCAGCCCGGTTGCAACCGAAGGGAAAGGCTTTCCGCCAGCCAGAAATGCCAAAGCGGCGATCAGCAAGGCGGTGTTCAGGATGAAACCCAAAATAGGTGTGATAAAGACCCAGCCAATCACGGCGGCCAAAACCGTCGCGATTTTGAGACCCGAACGGCCCTTTAACACCTCTCCAACACGCACCATCGGGCCGTTTGCCGCCGTGGCGACGAACGCGACACCACAGAAGATCAACGCAATACCCAATAGGCGTGGAAAGAAGGCCGAGCCGAATTGCTGGCCGGGAATCTCGCGAAAGCCCAAGGTGCCGGCGATGACAGCGAGGCCACCAAGAATGGCCAGAGCGCCGATCAATCGATCATTAATTTTCATGTTCTGACATCGGGACACCTGAGCCCGAGAACACGGGCTCAGCTATTCCGCTCCCGTGTTACTGTGCTAGGCCGAGGTCGCTCAGCAAGGATCGAGCGTCTTGTGAAAACCCGTTGGCAAAATCCATGAACGCCTCTGAACCGTCGAAAATCGGGGTAATTCCGCGTTGTGCCAAGGCGTCTTGCACAGCGTCCGAGCCATGTGCGATGCGCGCTGCCTCCTCAATTTTAACCGCGATCTCTTCGGGCAGGCCCGAGGGTGCGCAAAGCGAGAACCAGTTGGTCATCGACCAATCTGTGCCGGTTTCTTTCAGGGTCGGCACGTCCGGAAAGGCTGGCGACCGTTCGTCGGCCATGATTGCAAGGATCTCGACCTCGCCGGCGTCCGCTAAGGCACGGGCTTCGATCGGTGAGCCGGTAAAGACTGTGATCCCGCCAGCCAACAGATCCTGTAGTGCCGGAGCGCCGCCTTGCGACGGGATAAAGCGCAGGCTGTCAACCTGAGCGTCTGCGGCCTGCATCATACCGGCGGCAGCCATATGCCAAGGACCGCCGATACCCGAGCCAGAGGCGGTCAGTTCGCCTTCTTTTGCGGCATCAATGACTTCCTGAGCGGTGGTATAAGGACTGCCTGCAGCGACGGTCACACCTGCCGGAATTTCAGCCAGACGCGAAATCAAAGAAAAGCTGGCTGGGTTGATTGGGGCCAGACCAACGGTTTCAAAATAGGTTATTTCCGAGGTGCACGCACCAAGTGTGTATCCGTCGGCGCGGGAATTGGCGATGACCGAGTGGCCGACAACACCCGAGCCCCCGGTGCGGTTGACCACATTGATTGGCTGGCCCAGAGCTTCCTCAAATCCGACCGCAAAAATGCGGATAATCGTATCGGTGCCACCGCCTGCGCCCCAAGGCACGACAATCGTCACCGGACGTTCAGGATATTCGGCAAGTGCGGCGGACGCGGCGAGCGAAGCGATTGCGGCCACGCCCAGTTTCGTTGCGAGTGTCATCGTAGGTTTCCTCCCATTCAGGTTTAGGTGTGCCCGCCCTCTCCCTGAGCGGGCACGTTTGATTAGTAGTCGGTAGGCATCAGCGCTTCGGGGACGTTTTGGTAACAGACCGGGCGCAGGAAGCGACGGATCGACAAGGTGCCGACAGACGTTGCTCCAAAATTTGTCGAGGCCGGGTAAGGTCCGCCGTGGACCATGGCATCACCGACCTCCACTCCGGTCGGAAAGCCATTGACCAATACCCTGCCCGCCTTGCGTTCGAGCACGGGAACGAGCCGCCGAGCCAGCTCGGTATCCGGTTTGTCCATCTGCAACGTCGCCGTAAGCTGTCCCTCGAACCCTTTTGCAAGCGTCAACATGTCGTCGGCACCGGACACGCGCACCACGAGGCCGAGCGGGCCAAAGACTTCTTCGCCCAACGCATGATTTCGCAGGAAATCAGACACATCGGTCTCAAAGAGGTTGGGGTTGCTGTTACGACCCTCGGCATCTTTGGTCAAAACGGGCCGGACCCCGTTTTCGCCCTCCATCCGGGCCTTGCCGTCCCGAAAGGCTTGCGCAATGCCGTCGGTCAGCATGCATTGGGTTTGTACCCCTTTCAATGCCTCGGCAGTGGCGGAGACAAAGGCATCGCCTTCTGGGCCGATTGGTACAACGGCGATGCCAGGCTTGGTGCAAAACTGCCCAGCACCCATGGTCAGGGAAGCAGCCCAGCCTTCGCTCAAGGCTGATCCCCGAGCCTTGACCGCGCCGGGCAAGACAAACATCGGATTCACGGATCCCAGTTCGCCAAAAAACGGTATTGGCGTGGGGCGCTGAGCGCAGAGGTCGAAAAGCGCCCGACCACCGCCAAGCGACCCGGTAAAGCCGACCGCGTTGATCAGAGGGTGTTGAACCAATGCCTGACCGACATCGCGTTTTCCGCCTTGGATCAGGGAAAACACACCGGGGTGGATATCGCATTTGCGAATTGCTGCATCGATGGCCTGAGCCACAACCTCACCGGTTCCGGGGTGGGCCGAATGCCCTTTGACCACTACCGGACAGCCTGCTGCCAGTGCCGCCGCCGTGTCACCGCCCGCGACGGAAAAGGCCAGTGGGAAATTGGAAGCGCCAAAGACGGCCACCGGACCAATGGGCCGTTGCATCATACGTAGATCGGGACGCGGCAATGGCGCGCGATCAGGGAGCGCCTTGTCGTGGCGGCGGTCGAGATATGTTCCGTCGAGGATGTGATCTGCGAACAAACGAAGCTGCCCGGTGGTTCTTCCGCGTTCCCCCTCTAGCCGAGCCTGCGGCAATCCGGTCTCGGAGGATCCGATTTCAGTGATTTCAGCCCCACGTGCTTCGATCTCGTCGGCAATTGTATTCAGGAAATCTGCCCGGGCCGCTCGGTCGAGCGCGCTGTAGCTCCAGAACGCCTCTTCCGCTGCCACACACGCTTGGTCGACCAGATCGGGAGTGCCAACCGCGAAGTCATAGGATTCGCCATGTGCAGGCTCGGATTTAAAGGTGGTGGCACCGGCCAGCCATGTGCCAGCAACCAAATGCTTGCCATTCGGAACAAAGGTCATGTTCATTTTCCCCAATTCAGGACCAGGGGGTCCAGTGGTTTCAAAAGGTCGATCATCCGTTGGCGGATGGCCGGGTGCAGGGGGGGGATCGGGTGGCGGCAGAAGTCGGATTTGATCACCCCGCCCTCGACCATCGCCGCCTTGCAGCTTTGCCAGCCGCATTGCCGGTTCTCGTGGTTGATTGCCATGGCGACGCGGCCATAGGCCTCGGTCGCGCCTGTGATGTCGCCGGCGTGGTACTTGGTGATCACCGGCTTGATCTGGTCGACGATCATGCCCGAGGTCATCGAGCCGGTCGCGCCGGCATCAAGATCGGCCAGCAGGGTGATCGCCTCTTCGCCGTCAAACGGGGCCTCAATGGCATCGCCGCCCTCGGCAATCAGGGCGCGCAGCTTGTTGGCGGCGCGGGGGCATTCGATCTTGAACAGGCGCACCTCTTCGATCTCTTGCGCCATGCGCACCAGCAAAGGCACCGGCAGGTCGACGCCCGACAGTGGCGCGTCTTGGACCATGATCGGGATACCGACCGCCCCCACCGCCGCAAATTGCTCATAGGTCTGCTCGGCCGTGCCCTTGAGCAGCGCGCCGTGGTAGGGCGGCATCATCATCACCGCCGCAGCGCCCAGATCTTTGGCAAATTGTGCGCGTTCCACCGCGATCGGCGTGGCATAATGGCTGATCGTCACGATCACCGGCACACGGCCCGCCACATGCTCCAGCGACAGCCGGGTCAGCACCTCGCGCTCGGCGTCGGAGATCAGGAACTGCTCCGAGAAGTTCGCCAGGATACAGATGCCGTCCGCCCCCTGGTCGATGATGCAATCCAGCGCGCGCTTCATGCCCTCAAGGTCAAGCGTGCCGTCGTCATGGAAAGGGGTTGGCGCAACCGGCCAGATACCAGTCCAGCTCATTCGATCACCTCGAAATGCTCAAGATATTTGTCGGTGATTTCAATGCCGAGACCCGGCTTGTCATCATCCAGCTGCAAGAAGCCATCCACCGCCTCGGGGTCGCCTTCGAAGATGTAGTAGAACAGCTCGTTGCCGACCTCGACATCGAACACCGGGAAGTATTCGCTGATCGGGCAGTTCGCATTGGCCATGGTCAGGTGATAGTTGTGCACCTGCCCCGCATGGGGGATCACGGGGATCTGCGCGGCCTCAGCAATGGCGTTGATCTTTTGTGCCGCAGTGATGCCGCCCACCCGGTTGGTGTCGTATTGCAGAACGCTGACTGCCTTTTTGCGGATCAGATCGGCGCAGCCAATGATGCTGAACTCATGCTCACCGCCGGAAATCGGCACGATGTTCATGGCGTTCAGCTCGGCATAGCCTTCGACATCATCGGCAATGACCGGCTCTTCCAGCCAGCGCGGCTCATACTTGGCCAGCTTGGGCAGCATCCGCTTGGCGTAATCCAGATTCCAGCCCATGTAGCATTCAAGCATCAGGTCATTGTCATAGCCGATCACCTCGCGCAGCGCCTCGACGCGCTTGAGGTTCTCGCGCATGCCGGGCATGCCGTCCTTGGGGCCATAGCCAAAGCGGGATTTATAGGCGGTATAGCCGTTCTTCATCGCCTCTTCGGCCTCGGCCTGCATGCTTTCCACCGGCCCGGCGTAAAGCTTGGAATAATAGACCGGGATCTTTTCCTTGGTGCGGCCACCCAGCAGCTTGAACACCGGCTTGCCCACCAGCTTGCCCATCAGATCCCAGATCGCGATGTCGATGGCGGAAATCGCGGTCATGCCGATGCCCTTGCGGCCCCAGGCATGGGTGCGGCGGTACATCTTTTCCCAGATATAGGCGTAGTCAAAGGGGTCTTCGCCCACCACCAGCGGGGCGTACCAATCGTCAATCGCCTTTTTGACCACAGTGGGCGCCAGCGCGGCATTGCCAATGCCAATGGTGCCATCTTCGGTCTCGACCTCGACGGTCAGCCATTGGTGAAACCGGAACGACGCCATCGCATCGCCCTTCATCCACAGCGCATCAGACGCATTGGTGCAGAAATTGCCCGAAGGCGGAACAGTCGGACCCGTCCAATTCCACACACGTGTGCGGACAGATTTGATCTTCGTCATGTCGATAAGCTTCCTCAGATTGCCGCGCGGTTTGCGCGTTGGTTTCGGGCCATTCGCGTGAGTAGCGCGAAAGCTTGAAGCGTGGCGCCGACATTGGCTTTGCTTTGTCCGGCGATGTCGAAGGCTGTGCCATGCGCCGGAGTGGCGACCGGGATCGGCAGGCCGCCTGCCACAGTCACACCGCGGTCAAAGCCCATCAGTTTGATCGCGATCTGACCCTGGTCGTGATACATGGTCACGACTGCGTCGACCTCGCCCCGCTGCGCCTTCAGGAAAACCGTGTCCGACGGCCAGGGACCGGTCACATTCTTTTGTTTCGCCTGCGCCGCATCGATAACCGGTTGCAGGATGTCGATTTCCTCGCGCCCAAACTTTCCATTGTCACCTGCATGCGGATTGACCGCAGCTACGGCGATGTGGGGCCGGGTGTTTCCCGAGCGCTTAAGCGTGTCCTCGGCAAGAGAAATGGCCTTTTCTACGGCCTCGGGGGTGATCCGTTCGGCCACGTCGCGCAGGCCGATATGGCTTGTGACGCGCGTGGTCATCAGGTCGCCCAGAACATTGATTTCGCTATGGTATCCGTCAAAGCCGATGTAGCGCGCCATATAGCGGTGCTCGTCTTCGGCATTCAGCCCGGCTCCGGTCAGCGCCGCTTTGTTAAACGGCCCGAAGAGAACCCCATCAACCTTTCCAGCCAGCGCCAGATCCAGCGCCTTGTCGAGGCAGCGCAGACTACAGGCACCGCCAGACACCGTGACCTTGGCGATTTCCACCTCTTCTGGCGCGATCGTCTGCATCGGCAGCCAAGAGAGCCCTGTCTGGCTTTCGATTTCGGATTCCGCGATCTCGTTCAGGTCGATTGGTAGCTGGGCTTGTTGAGCCCCTTGCTCCCAAACGTGGTCATCCCCGACAAGTACGATATTCGCAGCGTCTTGGACGCCCTCTTGATGCAGGAGCCGCGCGATTAACTCCGGTCCGATCCCGGAAGGGTCACCGGGAATGATGGCAAGACGTGGTTTTGTATCGGTCATTGGATGAACCCTGTAAGCGCGAGAGATACCTGTGGCACATACGTGACCAGCAGCAGAATGAAGGCGAGAACACCGATGAACGGCAGATTGGTGCGCGAGGTTTCCCAGATGCCCGCCTTGGCGATGGAGCACGACGTGATCAACACTGAGGCGACTGGTGGTGTTTGTTGACCAATAGCCAGATTGAGCGTGACCATGATACCGAAATGAACAGGATCAATGCCCACCGCGTTGACCAGCGGCATGACCACGGGCACCACGAGGATAATCGCCGCGGCGCCGTGCAAGAACATGCCCAGCACCAGCAAAAGCAGATTGAGAAGTGCCAGCACAATCAACGGATTGGTTGTCAGCTCGGTGATCTGCTGAGCCAATTGTTGCGGCACTTGGGCTTGCGTCAGGAACAGGCCGAGCGCTGCCGAGGTCGCCACCAGCAACATGACAACACCGGTTTGGCTGACCCCTTCAAGCATGACCTTGCGCAGGCGGGAAACGTCGAGATCGCGATAGATAAAGATGCCGATGACCAGCGCCGCCAGCACGGCCAGCCCTGCCCCTTCGGTTGCAGTTACATAGCCCGAGAAGATGCCGCCGAGGATGATGACGGGCATCATCAGCGCCCAAAGCGCCTCTTTGAACGTGTGCCAAACATGGGCGAGGTCGAAACCTTCGGCGCGCGGCAGATCATAACGCAAGGCCAAGAAGTAGGTGACGGTCATCAACAGGACCGCGCCCAAGACGCCCGGCACCACGCCAGCCACGAACAGCTTTAGAACCGAGGTCTCGGCGATCGCACCGTAGAGGATCATCGGGATCGACGGCGGAATGATGATGGCGAGCGAGGCCGAAGACGAGGTGATAGCGGCCGCCAGCGTTCGGGAATAGCCACGTTTCTTCATCTCAGGGATCAGGACCGTGCCTGTCGCCGCCACGTCGGCCACAGCCGAACCCGAGATCTCGGCAAAAACCATGGAAACACCGATGTTCACCATGCCCAATCCGCCGCGGACAAACCCGATCAGGGCGCTGACGAAATTGATCAACCGGACAGAAATACCTGAGGTATTCATCAGATTACCGGCCAGGATGAACAGGGGGATGGCAATCAGCGGAAAGGAAGTTGCCCCGGAATAAAGCGCAATGGCCATATCGTAGAGCGTGGCTCCGCCCGGTGTTAGCAAGAGGCCGCCGAGCGCTACGATGCCGATTGCGACCGCAATAGGCACGTTGATCAGGATTAGCCCGATCAGAGAAGCTGTTGTTCCTAGCAAGATCATGTCCGTGCGCCCTTTCCGGCCAGGGCCGCGTTTTCATGTTCGGCCTCGGCAATGGCCTGTTCGATGTCCGCGTGCTCGGCAGAAATCCCTTCGGCCGCCCGGCGCAAAGTGCGGGGCATGGTCAGAAGGGTGCCGAGGATCATCAGAAGAGCTGTAATGGGAATTACGGATTGCACGATGTCGAGCGTCATCCAGCGGATGGAGAGCAGCGAATCCCATTTCGCCACGGCCAAAACCGCATTTCCATACCAGGCCACGACCGCGAAAAAGCCGATCATGAGAAATTCGGAGACCAGCGCGAGCGCCATTGCGGCCTGTTTCGGCAATGCCGCGACGATGCCACCAAAGCTCATGTGGTGGCGCAGAAACAGCGCATACGTTGCGCCGAAATAGGTCAGCCAGGCCAATAGCACACTTGCGATTTCGTCATACCAAGTCGGTGAGGACCCCAGGTAGCGCATCGCCGTCGAGTAGATGACAGAGATTGCGAGCGCGACCAAAAGTGCAAGGCAGATAGTTTCGATGACCCAAAGGATCACCCGTTCGAACTTCGCGATCATCACGAAAACCCTCTTAATTCAGAGTGGCCGACCCGGATCATGTCCGGGTCCGGCGCGATGTCGGGTGTTATTCGGCCAAGGCCTGAGCGCGGCTTACCAGCTCGGCACCACCATCTACTTTTTCGGCAAAGGCTTCGTAGATTGGCGCTGAGGCCGCGATGAAGGCCTTCTTGTCTGCCGTATTGACCTCCATACCGGCGGCTTTGACCTTTTCTACCAACTCATCGTCAGCAGCCTCTCCTTCAGCCAAGGACCAGTCTTGCACTTCAGCCGCGATCGAGGTGACTTTGGCTTTCACGTCATCAGACAGACCGTTCCACGTATCAGCCCCAGTCGTCAGGTAGGTCGGCGAATAGACGTGGCCGGTCAGGCTCAGGTGCTTTTGTACTTCTTGAAAATTTGCGCCAGTGATGTTGGTCAGAGGATTTTCCTGGCCATCCATCGTGCCCGTCTGCAAGGCCACGAAGACCTCGGAAAAGGACATCGGCGTCGGGTTTGCCCCCCATTCTTTGAACATCGCGACGCGCCATTCGGATGAGGGCGTGCGGATTTTCAATCCTTCCAGATCGGCGGGCGTATTGATCGGACGCGAACTGTTTGTGATCTGGCGAAAGCCGTTTTCCCAAGTCGACAGAACCTTCAAACCGGAGCGTTCGGCTTTGGGGGCCAGTTCCTTTTGCACGATCTCTTCATCGATTGCCTTCAGATGCGCGCGGTCTTGTACCAAAAAGGGCATGTCAAACAGCGCGAATTCCGGCGCAACGTTCGTCATGATTGACGACACAAGCGTGAAATGCACTGTGCCCAGCCGCAATTTCTGCATCAATTCCTTTTCGTCACCCAGCTGGCCGTCAGCATAGAATTCGACCGTATGTGCGTCGCCCAGCTCCACCGCAAGGTCGCCAGCAAATTTGGCGGCACTACGGCCCTGAAGGCTGTTCGACGCGGCACCGACCGCAACGATAATGGTCTCGGCGGCAGCCGGTACGGCGGCCAGCGACAAGACACAGACAGTCAGGCTCGCGGTGATGCGATTACGCAAAGTTTTCATTAGGTATTTCCTCTCTCCCTGCCGGATTGCATATCGCATATCCGATTATGTATTTTGTATACACGCGCAAAGTATGGACGGACAAGCTTTTTCTGACTATTGTGGATTCAGCTTTGAACGGGCACATTAACGACAACAAAAACAGAGGTTTGAACAATGGCCGCGTCGATAGCGATCACCAATCGCTCGCTGCACGATCAGGTAGTTAGCCGGGTGCGAGACCTAATAATCGAAGGCACCTTGGAGCCCGGAAGCCGAATCGACGAAGCGCATCTGATCGAGGAACTGGGGGTTTCTCGGACGCCGTTCCGGGAGGCCTTACGCACGCTCGCAGCCGAAGGGCTGGTGATAGTCCGGCCTTCCAAGGGCAGCATTGTTCGAAAGCTCACCCCGGAAGATGTGTTCTCCATGCTCGAAGTGCTCGGCAATCTGGAGAGGCTCGCCGGTGAACTCGCCTGCGAACGGGCCAGCGACCAAGAGATCGCAGCACTCATAGATCTGCACAACAGTATGATGGAGTGTTATCGTACGCGCGAAAGAATGCCGTATTACAAGATGAATCAGGAGTTTCACTCGCGACTGGCCGAATTGTCCAAGAACGAAACTCTGCAAGAGATGCAGGCCAACATTCAGGCCAGATTGAAGCGTATTCGATACATCGGAAACCAAGAACCCGACTCTTGGGCCGGCGCAGTGGCCGATCACGAGGAAATGGTACGCGCTTTAAAAAACAGGGATGGCAAGCGTCTGGGGGACGCAATGGCAGGCCACCTTGGCAAAACCTGGGAGCGGGTAAAAGACAGCATATAGTGTAGTGGCGAAGTCATCCGGCACCAATAGTTCTGTCTAGACCCGACCATCTTTCAAGATTCTTGGCCCTTCGCGTCCTAGACATGGCAGTACACCGACTGAGGTGAGGAGACCGAGAAATTTGCAAGGGCAATTCCAACTGGTTTAAAGCCGACGACAAAAAGCCAAAGACCGGAACGCGGGGCAGAAACCAATTTAGGACAGCAGACAAGAAACCGGCGCGGAAGTCCCGCGCCGGTTAAACAAACACTCGTTACAGAGAACTGTTGACTTAGCCTTCGTAGGCAGGCTGGTTTTTCAGCGCATCTTCGGTGGCATCCACATAGACGCGGAATTCGTCGCCGTCTTCCGAGCGCTGGATATTCAGCTCTTCAAAAGTAACGGCGATACTGTGTTCGCCGAGGCCGAGAAAGCCGCCGATGTCGAGGATCGCAAGCTCAACACGACCATCGTCAGACAGGATCAGCTCGGAAACTTCGCCAACGTCTTCGTCATTCTCGCCGTAGACGCGCGCGCCAGTCAGGTTCTCAGAGGTCAGTTCAGCAGGATCAGCAGTTTGATAGCCTGTCACCATCACGTCGGGGCGCATCAGCATGTCGCGCTCGGCCGTGCTCATGGTGGTCACAACTTCCTCGTCGACGATCTCACCATCGTCGGCCATCCCGTCTTCGGACATTGCGTCCTCAGCCGCACCATTTTCTTCCATGGACGTCTCTGCCATGTCTTTTGTCATGGGTTTTTCCATGTCGTCCGCAGTCTCGTCCATCGCCATGTCGGTTTCGGCAACGTCGCCTTCTTCGACCTCGGTCGAGATGTCGGCGCGTTCATAATCACTCGCCTGTTCGATCATGTCGCGCGATGCGTTCAGGACGAGGAAGTAATCGCCTTCGTCGTCTTCGTCAGCGACGAACTTGATCTGATTCATGGCTACAGCCACATCTTTTTCGCCAAGGCCAAGGAAACCGCCAACGCCCACGATAACGGCGTCGACACTGCCGTCACGGCTCAGCACCACATCGTTGATTTCACCGATGTCGTCCCAGCCTTCGTCGGCTTCGGTCATTTGGGGGCCGGTTTCTGCTTCGGTCGCGTAGACGCGCATCCCGATCAGTTCAGAGGCGTAGACATTAGATTGCGAGTCAAATTCCATATCCAGCAATGCGCCCGAGTGGCCGGCGGCATAAGCGCCTGTGCCCATTACAAGTGCGATTGCGGCGGTCGAAAGAAACTTTTTCATCGTTTACTCCTCACTATTTTCAAGCGCCCGGTATCGGGTCGGTTGTAAAAGGAGAACGAAATAGAAGATCAAAAGTTCCACGACATCAGAAGTTTTTTTATTTATTTAACACACGCTTATCCAGAAAGTTGAGACTTGGCCACCTTGCGGGGGCCAAGAAAGCTTCCGATCGCCTGCCAGTTTTCAAGATGGTCACAGATCGCCTTGAACACCATCAAAATCGGCACCGCAATAAGCGCGCCCGCGACCCCCCAGAGCCATGTCCAGACGATGACCGAGAGAAAAACCGAAACGGTGTTTATTTTCATGTTTCGCCCCAAGATCAGCGGCGTCAAAATCTGGCCTTCGAGCGAGGTCAATCCGAGATACGTGGCCGGGATCAGGATCGCGTAGCTCAGGCTGTCAAAAGTAATGATGGCGAAACCGGCGATCAAAACCGTGCCCGCCATAGCGCCCATGAAGGGCAGGTAATTCAGCGCAAAAGCGAAGGAGCCCCAAACAAACGGATAGGGCAGCCCCAAGGCCCACATCGACAGGCCAACCGCGATCCCGAGGCCCGCATTGATAATGGTGATCGACAAAAGATAGCGCGAAATGCCGCGTTCGATCGAATACAGCACCTGCAAAGTGCGCTTTTTGTCAGTCAGGCGGGGGTACAGATCGATCAGTTTCGAATAAAAAAGATCACCCGAGGCCAGCAACAGCATGGCCAAAACCAGCCCCACGATCAGCGATGTGCCAAAGCTGGCGAGGCTGCCGATGGTTGCGGTGAGAAGGCCGGGCTGCTGAAGAACAACCGTTTCCGCGCCCTCCGTCGACGGCGCAGCCATCTTGCCCACCTCTTCGGATGCCTCTTGTACGGTCTCGACCGAGCGCAGAACCGAGGCGAGGCGCGTTTTCAATTCTCGCGAAATCTCGGGCGCATCGTCAATCCACGTTCCGACGACACCTGCGAGCATATAGACGGCAAAGGCACCTGCGATGGTGATCGAGACCATCACCATGACAGCCGTCACCGGCGCACCGATGCCAAAGCGGCGACCGGCACGCACGACCGGGCTCATTGTCAGGGTCAGGAGGATGCCAAGCGCGACAGGCAGGATAAGATCTTTGGCGAAGTAGAAGGTGCCAAAGGCAAACAGAAGGAAAATGCCGGTCAACAAAAGCCGGATACGGTGCACTTCACTTTCCATCTGATACCCCCCCGAAAGACGTAGCAGCGGCTGGCAATTACCAGCCGCTGCAATTCAATCTGTGACGCTTATTGACGGCTCAGCCACTCGTCGACTTCGCGTTCGGCTTCTTCTTTGGTCTTGCCGTAGGCTTCCTGAATTTCGCCTTCGAGCTTCTGTCGGTTGCCCGCCGCGACATCCAGTTGGTCATCGGTCAGCTTGCCCCATTGTGCCTGGGCGCTGCCTTTGAATTGCGCCCATTTGCCTTCGATTTGGTCCCAGTTCATATCGTGCTCCCTTCAACAGTGATGGTTTGCGTTCGTGGCAGAACAACCCGCGCAGCCATCCAAAAGTTCCCGAAATGCGCGTAGGAACAAAAATACTTTAAGAGCGGAACCCTTTGCCGATCTGGTGCGTTCGAAGAGAGCGATTTGCATCCCAAAACAGCAGAGGCGCAGCCAATGACACACCACTCCGACCGCGGCCGCCACGCGCAGTCTCCCACGGCGATACCAAGGCGCGGGTGGAAAGACATCGCCTTTCGCCTGAAGGACAAGCTGGCCGAGGATCGCATCGGGCTCATCTCGGCTGGAGTGGCCTTTTACGCGCTTCTGGCGATCTTTCCCGCGATGACCGCGCTCATCGCCATCGGCGGCATCGTCATGGATCCAGCGCGCATTGTCGAACAACTGACGGCGGCGACAGCACTTTTGCCGACCGATGTGTCGGACATCATCGTCAATCAGGCAACCGAAGTGGCGGGAAGCACCGATGGCGGGCTTGGCCTTGCCGCTGCCCTTAGCGTCGCGCTGGCGATCTATTCGACCTCCAAGGGCGTGGCCAGCCTGATGCAGGGGCTCAACGTCGCCTATGACGAAAGCGAAAAACGCGGATTGGTCATGCTCAAGCTGCAAACCCTCGCGCTGACGGCGGTGCTTGTGCTGGGGTTGCTTGTCGGGCTGGGCGCAACACTGGCCCTGCCCACCCTCATGGCGCTGTTTCAATTGGACCTGTTGGCCGAGATCATTGTCTCGGCTGGCAGCATGGTCATCCTGATGGGCATGGCTTTGCTAGGGTTGGCGGTGATCTATCGTTTTGGACCGTCACGGCGCAATGCGCGCTGGCTTTGGGTCTCGCCCGGAGCGCTGGTGGCCGGGGTTGGCTGGATTGTGGCATCGGCAGGCTTTGCCATCTATGTCGGCAATTTCGCCGCCTACAACGAAAGCTTCGGCGCGTTGGCCGGTGTCATCGTCATGCTGACGTGGTTGTGGATGTCGGCCTTTATCATCCTGCTTGGCGCTGAAATAAACGGCGAGATAGAGGCGCAAACGCGCATCGACACCACCGTTGGCGCGCCACGGCCAATGGGCCAGCGCGGCGCTACCAAGGCCGATGTCCTTGGCGAGACCGCTGGATGACCACGCGCGGCCAGCACTTGGGCGACTTTTCAGTTGATCGTTTATCTTGGTTGCAGAACAGTATAACGGTGACCTTCCGCAATATATCTGCGGCCGGCGTCCCGCCAATTTCCTATTTGCAGTGAAGGAATACACAGGTGCATCCAACCGCGCATCCCAACCAAAAAGAACGCCTGAACGCGCTGCACAGCTATCAGATCCTCGACACCGACCGCGATCCGGCGTTCGACGAGATTGTCGAACTGGCCGCCGAAATCTGCGACGCTCCGGTTTCCGTGATCAACCTGATTGATGAACATCGCCAATGGTTCAAGGCTGAGGTCGGGATCGGCGCGCGCGAAACGCCGCTGGAAACCTCGCTGTGTGCGCATGTGATCCTTCAGGACGAATTCGTCGAAGTGGGCGATACCCTGTCTGACCCACGCTTCTGCGACAATCCGCTGTGTCTGGATGAAAATGGCTTTCGCTTTTACGCTGGCGCGCAACTGATCGATCCTCAGGGGCTGCCGATTGGCACACTTTGCGTGCTCGACCACAACACGCGCGCGCTGACAGACTTTCAGCGCAAGGCGCTGCGTGTCTTGTCGCGGCAAGTGATGCACCAATTGGAACTGCGCCGCGCGCTAGAACAACAACAGGTGCTGCGCCACGAAGTCGACCACCGGGTAAAGAACTCTTTGCAGACGGTCTCCTCGATCATCGGGCTCTATGGCCGGACAGTGGGCGATTCCAATGCGGCGGCAGTGCTGAAGAAGGTAAAAACCCAAGTGGAATCGATCAGCGCTCTGCACGCCGAACTGCAAAGCTCGGACAATGCCTTTTCGGTCAACCTTCAGGCCTTCCTCGGCCGGATCTGCGAGCTTTTGCAGGAAACGGCGCCCGCAAATATCGAGGTGGAAAGCGATCTGGAAAAGATCATCGTCGGTTCGGAAACCGCCAATGCACTAGGTATCATCGCCAATGAATTTGTTGCCAATGCTATCAAGCACGGCTTTCCCGATGGGCGCAAAGGCACTGTCTGGATCGCGCTCAAGGATGTGGGCGACGGGCTGATCCGGCTTAGTTGCCATGACAATGGGCTTGGCTCCGCTGTGCAACCAAACACATCAAGCCGGAGCGAGGCGCTGGGTCGGAGCCTGATGGAAACCGCAGCGCTTCAGATCGAAGGGGAACTGTCCACCGAGCTGGGCCAAGGCGGCAGCCGTCTGACGCTGGAATTCCGCCCCGAGTGACCGCCGGGGCGGCGCTTAGGCCAGATCGCGGAAATGGTTGGCGGGCATCGCCAGTTTCCAGCGCAAGGAATTTGGCGTTGCCTCGAATGCGGCCTCTGCGTTCAACATCGACTGCGACAGCGATGTCAGGACCGTCTGGCCAAAGCCCGACCGCCCCTCTGGTGCGCGGAAATGAATGCCGTTTTCCAACCATTCAAATCGCATCTGCGGCTGACCCGTACTGCCCATCTCAATTCGCCAGGTGATTTCGATCGCCCCTGTTTCTGTCTGAAGCGCGCCGTATTTTGCCGAGTTGGTCGCAAGCTCATGCAAGGACATGCCAATCGTCTGGACCGCTTGCGGCAAAAGCTCGACCACGGGGCCATCCACCCGCACCTTGTGCGCGACGCCTTGCATGAACGGCGCCATATGACGCTCGACCAGACGGTCCAGCGCGACGGTTGTCCAGCTGCCCTGCACCAGCATGTCGGTGGTCTCCGACAGCGCCGCGATCCGGTTACCGAACTTTTCGTGAAAATCCTCCAGTGAGGTCGCGTTGCGCGCGGTCTGGCGTTGGATTGACGAAACGATGGTCAGCATATTTTTGGCGCGATGGATGACCTCTTGGGTGATCAGTTCGCGCGCTTCTTCGGCTTTGCGTAGCTCGGTCACATCGCGGTGGATGTTGGACACTGCGATCACATCGCCCTCGGGAGAACGGATTGGAGCGCAGGTGATCCAGACCTGCCGTTCGCTGCCGTCCTTGGCAACGCGCACGGCCTCAAAGCCGGTGAGACGGCCAGCGATGATCTCGTCGCGATATTCCGTGAGCCGTTTTGGCCAGCCCTCGGGGTAAAGAATTTCCAGCGATTTACCGACGACTGTCAACGGCGGAGTAAAATTCGGCCATTGTGGCGGAGCAAAAGTCGGCCAGTTTGGGGCGAGCGCCTTGGAGCGTGCGGCCCTCATATAGCAAGCCCGGTCCAAGGCGCATTGGCCGTCAGGCCAATTCTGTGAGG
>NZ_JBGFGN010000086.1:0-379 GCF_041224595.1 Donghicola sp. XS_ASV15
CCACGCTGCAGGCGCGTTGATCGCGCGCGAGGCCGGTGGCTACGTCAAAATGCTGAACGGAGAGGCCTATGCCCCGACCCTGACCGACGGGAGCCTGTTGGTGGCGCCGGATCGCGACAGTTGGATGGCGCTGGCCGACCTCTATGAAGAGGAAAAGGATCCGACCCGCCGCAACCTTCTGATGCAGGCCCGTCTGAAGTTGTTGCAGGATGCGCTCAAGGGCGAGAAGCCTGCGCCCAAGCCCAAGCGCATCAAACACAAGAAGTTCACGCGTTAATTCGCGTCAGTTTTGGCAAAAACATGCGAACCGGAGGGGCTGCGAAGCATCTCCGGTTCTCATGGGTTGAACAGAGTGCCCATCTGAAGCAGTCTGTTTCCG
>NZ_JBGFGN010000096.1:0-3655 GCF_041224595.1 Donghicola sp. XS_ASV15
GAACCTCGCTTGCGGAACTCATCAGGGCCAGTGGAGGCAATGCCAAAACATAAACAGGCCGGACAGACGACGGTACTGACGAAAATGACCGCAGAAATCACCAGAAAACACTTGCAATGCAGGAGCCACCCACAGAGGCCATCCGGGCAACGGCGATGTCAGAGCGGCACAGAATTTGAACGCTGAAGGAATCGTAGTTACCTACAAGGGTGAAGTATGGGGGCATCGGAGTGGTTGCTGAAAATACTGCAATCAAACGGGCCATCACGGCATCTGCACTGGCGCTGTTCATGGCGTCCTGTTCCACGCAAACATCGGAGAGTTGCATAAGTAAGTCGGATGAGGGAACGGTATCCGACGCACAGAGAGCGGTTCAGACATACGTCGCCGAATACGAGGGAGATCAGGTCGCGACTGCTGTGGGCGAAAAATACGAACTCGCCGACGCCGTGACTTGCGGGAACATTGTCAAGCTGACGTACGCGCCGAGTCAGAGTAGCGGGGTTTCGGTGACAGGCGGCAACCGGATCTACTGGGTTTCTGCTGAAGGCTCGGTGATAAAGTCAGAAATGTTCGATTGATTATGGAAAGGGCGTGACCTGCCCCCCGCGAACCCGTCCCGAGTGATTCCGGTCAATGGTCTTTCGTTTGATCCTTTTTCGCTGTTTCAGAATGGTCTGGCCGCGCCCGAAGTAGACGTCAGCGGGCGTGAGGTTTTGCAGGCTCTCGTGGTAACGACGATGGTTGTAGTGGTCGACGAAGGCGTCGATCTTTTGCCTGAGATCGCCGGGCGGGTAGTAGTTTTCCAGCAAGATCGTGTTCTTTAGGGTCTGGTGCCAACGCTCGATCTTGCCCTGAGTTTGCGGGTGATCAGGGGCACCGCGGACGTGATCCATTTTCCAGTATTCCAGCCAGTCGGCAAGTTCCCCAGAGATATAACTGGCGCCATTGTCCGACAGGAGCCGTGGCTTATGCAGAACCGTTGCCCTATCACAGCCGGAGGCTTGCAGGGCCAAGTCCAGCGTGTCGGTCACGTCGCTGGTCTTCATCGTCGTGCAGAGCTTCCAAGCGATGATGTACCGGCTGTAATCATCGAGAATTGTCGACAGATAGAACCAACCCCAGCCGATGACCTTGAGATAGGTGAAGTCGGTCTGCCAGAGCTGGTTCGGGCGTGTGGTCTTGGCGTGGAACGCATTTGCGGCGGACAGAACCACATAGGCCGGGCTGGTGATCAGATCGTAGGATTTGAGGATGCGGTAGACCGAATCCTCTGACACAAAGTACTTTTCCGTGTCGGTGAACCGCACAGCCAGTTCGCGTGGCGACAGATCGCATTCCTTTAAGGCCAAGTCCTTGACCTTCTCGCGCACTGGCTCGGGAATGCGGTTCTAAACCCGTGATGGCCTAGGGCTGCGATCCTCAAGCGCCTTGGGGCCACAGAACAAATACCGATCATACCAACGATAGAAGGTCGTTCTGGGGATGCCGAGCGTATCCAGCGTGCGCTTGGTCGGCAGGTACGATCCTTCCACCAGCCGGATGATCTCCAGCTTCTCGGATGCGGGATATCTCATTCGTCGTCGCCCCCATCTGTCACACGGCAGGCGAATGCTCCGCATTCTGCCGAGAGGGCCCGAGCATGCTTTTCTTGAGCAGCCGTAGTTCCAAGGCCTGCTCGGCCACGACTTCCTTCAGATCGCGTGCCTCACGGCGCAGATCTTTGACCTCGGTCGATGTCGCCGCACGCGCGGTGTCACCGGCGAGGCGCTTCTTGCCCGCTTCGAGGAACTCCTTGGACCAACTGTAGAAAAGGCTCTGTGCAATGCCTTCTCGGCGACACAGCTCAGAAATGCTGTGCTCGCCTCTCAGGCCGTCCGGTACGATCCTGATCTTCTCTTCTGCCGAATACTGTTTGCGTGTGGCGCGGCGGATGTCCTTCACAATCTTCTCGCCGGGGCTCTGTTTGCTGTTTGGTTCCGGGTTTCTGTCTCATCCCCACTCCTTGGTGGTTACGATGGGCCAGAAACCCTTTCTTACCAAAAACAACCTAAAATGTCCCATTGGCGCTGAAGGCAGACACACTGAACCACGCAATCGCCAATCGGCGTAAACACCCTTCAGGCTCAAATCGCCATTGGATGAAGGTCCGAAGGTAGGTCACCATCTACAGGTCCAGAAATGCGTTGGTCATCTTTGCATCGCCGAAGACGGAGAGCCACTCACCAAAGTTGAAGTTGGTTGTGACGATGATCGAAGTCCGTTCGTAAAGACGGCTGATGAGATGGAACAGAAGCTGGCCGCCAGTTTGCGCGAACGGCAGATAACCCAGCTCGTCGAGGATTAGGAAGTCGAGGCGGCATAGTAGATCAGCGGTGCGACCTTGGCGGTCAGCAAGGGCATCGGCATTAAGCTTGTTCACGAGGTCGACCACGTTGAAGAACCGACACCGCTTGCCCCGTCTGATACAGGATCGTGCGATACTTACCGCGAGATGCGACTTTCCTGTTCCGGTGCCGCCGATCAGCATGACATTGCGCTGCTGGTCGAGGAAGTTGCCGAGCGCCAGATCGCGGACCAGCGTCTCGTTGACCGGCACGTCATCGAAGGTAAACTCATCGACCTCCTTGGCCAGCGGAAGGCCGGCGATGCGCAAGATGTTGTTCAACATCCTCGCCACCTTCGCCGAGTTTGAAGGCGACCTAATCCGCATGCGAACCCGCGAAGGCATGGCCATTGCGCGGGCCTGGGGCAAACTGCGCGATAAACAATCGAAACTCTCAGACTGCCAATCCCGCGATCTGCGCCGCATGTACGACAGGGGCGAGTGTTCTGTCAGCGACCTTGCAGAGGTGTTCTCCGTGCCGCGGCCAATCATCCACCTAAATTGCAAATATCCTTGCAAAAAAATGCTTAATTATTTTATTTTTCAATTCGAGACGCGGAATAAAAGAGAGTAACGAACATCAGTTTCTGCGTGTTTTGAGCAAGAACCTAAGCGATTTACTATGGAGAAAGATTTGAGTACCTGGATCACAATTGAAATTCCTGGAAACGCCAATAATCCAGATAGTGAGGTTATTGGCGTTGCAATTTTTGATACGAGCATTACACTCGCTGACGGAAGCACATTTCTTGATCCCGCGTGGGAAAATTTTGTTGGTGTTTATAGCACCTACGACCCCTTAGACACAGACTTCGACGGTGAGATCAGCTTTGGAGAGCGTCTTGTCGGTTCTGTACTCCCGGAAAACGTCGCTAATTCTAGCTTCCTTTACGAAGCATACACATACCTTGGCCTAGAAACCATTTCTCCTAACTTCAGGCAACTCGCCAATGGAAATATGATTTCAATGATGGCTGACTTGACGGAGGCCGGTGTTGAAATCTCATATGGAAAAAGAGCATTTGGAATATAAACCCACATTTCCCAAGTAAGGCGCTGATTTCGCTGTCCTGACCATTATATTTCCTATATAAAACATGGTGTTGAAGGCTGCGAGGGGCGCGTTTTATGGATCACCCAGAGGGTGCGGGCTTGCAACGGGCAGATCGGGTGGATTTCGACCCTCGCGTGCGGCTGGAATTTCGCGGCACGCAGCTCAGTTCCGACGGCGGCCTTCTGGTGATGCGCGAGCTTGATGACGCGCTCGGG
>NZ_JBGFGN010000098.1:0-894 GCF_041224595.1 Donghicola sp. XS_ASV15
CCCGAGCGCGTCATCAAGCTCGCGCATCACCAGAAGGCCGCCGTCGGAACTGAGCTGCGTGCCGCGAAATTCCAGCCGCACGCGAGGGTCGAAATCCACCCGATCTGCCCGTTGCAAGCCCGCACCCTCTGGGTGATCCATGAAACGCGCCCCTCGCAGCCTTCAACACCATGTTTTATATAGGAAATATAATGGTCAGGACAGCGAAATCAGCGCCTTACTTGGGAAATGTGGGGCTATACCTGTCGCGCTGGTCGCTTTGGTCTTCATCGTCTTCAAAGCGTTGACCAAGGGCAAGGTGGGGCCGCGTTCTGCCTTCGAGCGCCGTGGAGTAATGAACAAGTCCGAACTAAAGATGTTCGGAATGCTTCGGAACGATCTTCCGCATGACTGGCTTCTGATGTGCCAAGTGTCCTACGGGGCTATGTTAAAAAATCGCGACTACAAACGATATATGTCCATAAACTCAAAGCGTGCTGATTTCGTAGTATTCAGTCCTGAAATGTCTGTCGTTGCTGTTATTGAGTATCAAGGAGCTGGTCACTTTGGAAGATCAGCGCAAAGCCGTCAGCGAGCCGAAGTCAGTGATAGGGTAAAACGTCAGGCACTCTCTGAAGCCAATATTCCCCTCGTGGAAATTCCAGAAAAGTTTGATCGGGAATACGTGCAGAAGCTCGTTGCTGCAATCGTTGGGCCAGACAGTGAAACGTCTGGAGCCAAAGAAATGAACCCTAACACCACTCAGGAAGCAGAAACCCACATTTCCCAAGTAAGGCGCTGATTTCGCTGTCCTGACCATTATATTTCCTATATAAAACATGGTGTTGAAGGCTGCGAGGGGCGCGTTTCATGGATCACCCAGAGGGTGCGGGCTTGCAACGGGCAGATCGGGTG
>NZ_JBGFGN010000121.1:0-44825 GCF_041224595.1 Donghicola sp. XS_ASV15
ACCAACAAAGAGTCGCAACCCCAAAACAATACAAAAACCAAAAAACACAAAAAAAACCGCCAAACACACACTAAGCGCCCAGCAAGCCCTCAAAACCCCGTCCAAAAACCATAAAGCAACAACGAGACACTTCCGTGAAAAGCCAAACAAATAAAACACCCCCATACCCACAGTAGAGTGGAAGTGGCACAAGCGAGACCGCGCAGAGGTACGACATTATAATGTCCCCGATTTTTCCCTGCATGCTGGCCGTAGCATAAACTTCGCGCAAAACGCAGCCACGCCTCTATACGCAGGCCAACCTGCGCGACCCAATCGCCAAACGCAGTGTAGATATTCCCGCTCTTTTGCAGCAATAACCCTATACACAGCGCATGTTTTGCTATAGGCGGGCGCGATTGCCGCCGGGACTAGTGCTGTATGGATGCGCCGCCCCTTCCGCGAAAACTGCGGATTTGCGGCCAAATCCTCTGACTTGAAAGCAGACAAGCACGTGAAAAAGACCCTCGCACAGGCGCTGGAGCGCCGTGGATATTCCAGCCTGACCCCCGTCCAAGAAGCGGTATCCAACCCTGAACTCGGCACCCAAGACATGCTCGTGTCGGCCCAGACAGGCTCTGGCAAAACCGTTGGCTTTGGCCTGGCGATCGCAAACGCGATTCTTGGTGATGCGGACACCTTCGGCGCCGCCGAAGCCCCACTGGCCCTGATCATTGCCCCCACCCGCGAACTGGCCCTGCAGGTCAAACGCGAGCTGGTATGGCTCTATGAAGATGCCGGTGCGTTCCTTGCCTCCTGTGTGGGCGGCATGGACTTCCGCGATGAAAAGCGTGCTCTGGCGCGCGGCGCGCACATTGTTGTCGCCACCCCCGGCCGTCTGCGTGACCACATCCAGCGCGACACCATTGACCTCAGCAACGTCCGCGCCGTGGTGCTGGACGAAGCAGACGAGATGCTAGACCTCGGCTTCTCCGAAGATCTGGAATTCATTCTTGGGTCCTGCCCCGAAGAGCGTCAGACCCTGCTGTTCTCTGCCACCGTTCCCAAAGAAATCGAGCGCATGGCCAAGAAGTACCAGCGCGATGCCCTACGCATCAGCACAGTCTCCGAGCAAAAACAGCACTCTGATATCGAATACCGCGCCATGGTCGTCAATGACCGCGACTCGGAAAACGCGATCATCAACGTTCTGCGGTATTACGAGGCACCTAACGCGATCATCTTTGCGAACACCCGTGCGATGGTGGCCCGCATGACATCGCGTCTGTCGAACCGCGGCTTCTCAGTCGTGGCGCTGTCCGGTGAACTGACCCAGACCGAACGGACCCACGCGTTGCAAGCGATGCGCGATGGCCGTGCCCGTGTTTGTGTGGCGACCGACGTGGCCGCGCGCGGTATCGACCTGCCAAACTTGGAGTTGGTGATCCACGCGGAATTGCCCAGCAACCATGAAACCCTGCTGCACCGGTCCGGCCGGACCGGCCGCGCGGGCCGCAAGGGCGTAAGCTCGTTGATGGTGACCCCAAAGAACCGCAAGAAGGCAGAACGCCTGCTGAAATGGGCCAAGCTGAATGCGACCTGGGGCTCTGCCCCGTCCGCCGAAGAAGTGGCCGCCAAAGATAGCGAGCGGATGCTGGCAGACGAGTCGTGGCAGGACACCCCCAGCTCGACCGAACAGCCCACTGTGGATCTGCTGACGCAAACCTTCAGCGTGGAACAACTCGCGCTGGCCTACCTGCGTGCGCTGAACACGGGCCGTTCGGCTCCCGAAGAAATCGACGCACTCTCGGTCGACGCCCCTGCACCCAAAAAGCGCCGCGAGGAGTTCACCGAGTCGGTTTGGTTCCGCATGGATGCAGGGCACGACCAGAATGTGACGCCCCGCTGGATGTTGCCGATGATCTGCCGCGCCGGTGACATCACCAAGGACGAGATCGGCGCGATGCGCATTCTGGACACCGTCAGCTACATTGAGCTTCGCGCCGATGCCGTTGCCGGATTCTTGGACGAAATCGGCGCGTCCATGACGACCGATCGCGGCCATGTTCTGACCCAATTGGACGAGGCACCCAAGCTGTCCAAGCCCCAGCCGCGCAGCAAGTCGAACCGCAAATTCGCGGAAAAGAACGACCGCCCCTTCAAGCGCAAGCGCGATGACGATGATCGTCCGCGCCCCGCATCCGCGGAACGTACGCCTCGCCCTGCAGGTGATCGTCCAGAGCGTAGCGAACGCCCCGCGCCCCGTCCCGCCGAAGCCCACGGCCCCGTTGCCCGCAAGACCAAACCGGTCTGGGGTGACAAACCCGCTGGCGACAAGCCCAAGTCGGACAAGCCGCGCTGGGACAAAACCAAACGTGAAGATCGCGATGACCGTCCCCGCGCGCCGCGCTCTGACGACCGCCCCGGCAAGCCCGGCGGGAAACCAGCAGGCCGCAAGTTTGGCGATGACCGCGGCGGGAAGCCTTCGGGCAAGCGCCCATTCAACAAGGACGGCAAAGGCGGCTTTGGCAAGGACGACCGCAAAGGCGGGAAACCTGACGGTGCGAAACGCGGCTTTGGCGCGAAACCTGGCCGCCCCGCTGGCAAAGGCGGCGACGCGACGCCCTTCCGAAAACCGGCCAAAGGCGGCAAACCGGGCAAACCCGGCGGCGCCTACGGCAAACGCCCATAATTGACCAGAACACACCGCCCCGGCTGACCTTCAGTCCGGGGCGGCTTCGTACTGGAACCTTGTTTCTCGGGTCGCTATAGACCCGACAAAAGCCAAAGGAATTGTTATGAAAAAGCTTCTTCTCGCGCTGCTTTGCACCGCCTCTCCGGCCCTGTCGGACACTCTCTATTTTTCGGCAATCCCTGACGACGACGAAACCCGCCTGATCGAGCGCTTTGGCGCGGTCGCCGACTACCTTGAGGCCGAGCTTGGCGTCGCTGTCGAATACGTTCCTGTCAAAGATTATGGCGCGGCGGTCATGGCGTTCCGCAACGACCAGATTCAGCTGGGTTGGTTCGGCGGCTTGTCCGGCGTTCAGGCGCGTCTGGCGGTTCCCGGCTCGCAAGCCATCGCCCAAGGCGCCGAGGACGAAAGCTTTGTCACCTACTTCATCGCGAACACTGATACCGGCCTGACCGAAGCAGATGCCCTGCCCGACCTGTCGGGGCGCAGCTTTACCTTTGGCGCGCAGACCTCGACCTCGGGCCGTTTGATGCCCGAATTCTACATCCGCGAGCTGACCGGCAAAGCGCCCGAAGACCTGTTCAGCGCTGTGGGCTTTAGCGGCGACCACGGCCAGACCCTGCGTTTGGTGGCCTCTGGCGCTTACGAAATCGGCGCGCTCAACTACACAGTCTACGATACTGCCGCAGCCGAAGGCGCACCCGAAGCAGATCAGGCCACCGTCATCTGGAAGACTCCACCCTACCCCGACTATAACTGGACCATCCGCGGCGACGTAGATGCACGTTTCGGCGAGGGCTTCACCCAGAAAGTCCAAGACGCCCTGCTCGGCATGGATGATGCGGACCTGCTAGCCAGCTTCCCGCGCTCTGAATTCATCGCGGCGGACAACAACATGTACCAGCCAATCGAGGACACGGCCCGCGCCCTCGACATCATCGACTAATGACCGCTCTGCTGACGCTGCACAACGAGACGCTGGGATGGGGCGACGCCCCCGTACTCACCGGCGTCTCGCTCTCGGCGCAAAAAGGCGAGAGGATCGCCCTGCTTGGCCCCAGCGGCGTCGGCAAAAGCACATTGCTTCACGCGATGCTCTCGCGGCTCGCCGATCAGCGGGTCGCGCTCGTCCCCCAAGAGACGGGACTCGTGGCGCAACTCAGCGTGTTCCACAACGTTTGGATGGGACGGCTGGATGATTTCGGCACGGCGCGCAACCTTCGGACGCTGGTCTGGCCGACCCCTACAGAGCGCGACGCTGTCGAAGGCGTTTTACAGCGAACAGGTCTTTCTGGTCTCGGACGCCGCCGCGTGAGCCAACTGTCCGGCGGCCAAAAGCAACGGGTCGCACTGGCCAGAGCGCTCCTTCGAGGTGGAGACATTGTGATTGCGGACGAACCTGTGTCCGCCGTCGACCCGACCCAAGCGCGCCAACTGCTGACCGAAATGGACCGCAGGTTTGAAACCAGCATCGTCGCCCTGCATGATGTCCACTTAGCCCGCGCGCAGGCGAGTCGTATCATCGGGCTGCGCAAAGGCGGCGTTGTTTTCGACGCGCTCGCAGCTGATGTGCCCGAAGCCGACATCACAAGGCTCTACGCATGAGCCTATCGGGCCGGCACCTGTTCTTTGCACTTGTGGCCAGTTGTTGTATTGGCCTGTGGTTCGCGGACCTGTCGAGCGGAGGGCCGGACCCGTGGCTTACCCTGAAAAGGATCGGACAAGGCATTCTGATGCCCGACTTCAGCGATCCGATGATGCTATTGAACGCTGCGGGGCTCACGCTGGCCTTGGCCTTTTGCGGCGTAGCATTCGGCGCGGTCATTGGACTGCTCTTGGCGCCTTTCTATCGCATTCGGTGGGTCCGAAGCCTTTGCATTGCCGTGCGCGCACTCCACGAGATTTTCTGGGCACTCATGCTCTTGAATATCACAGGCCTCTCACCTCTGACCGGTGTTCTGGCCATCGGCCTGCCGTATGCTGGCATCTTTGCCAAAGTCTTTTCCGAATATTTGGACGAAACAGACGCTCGGGCCGAAGCCGCCCTGCCCTTTGTCGCCTCTAACTTGGTGCGGCTCCTTTGGGTTCGGGTGCCTGCCTGCCTTCCACAGATTGCAATCTACAGCCTGTACCGTCTGGAGTGCGGCATACGATCAAGCGCAGTGCTTGGTTTTATCGGATTGCCAACACTGGGCTTTCATCTTGAAAGCTACTTCAAACAGGCCCACTACCCCGAGGCTGCGGCCGTCTTTATCGTGTTTCTGGCACTCATACTGCCGCTTCGGCATTGGGTGCGCTGGCCACTCGTTCCGGTTTTCATCGCAGCATCGATTTGGGCGCTTGCGCGGCTCCCCTTTCCGCCCATGGGCCAAGGCGCGGCTCTGCGGTTTCTACACGATCTGGTCCCTGCCCCGATTCGGACTGGCGCGGACTGGGGCACTTGGCTGGACAAAGTCCTGATTGATCAGGCCATGCCGGGTAGCATCGCGACCCTCAGCCTCTCTCAGATCGCTTTAACCGGCGCCGCGCTTTTGGCTGCGCTGAGCTTTCCGCTGATCGTACCCCGCGTTGTCGGGCGCATCGGGGCTGCCATAGGACACGGAGCACTGGTCCTGCTACGATCCACACCCGAATATATGCTGGCGTTTGTTCTGCTTCAGATTTTTGGCCCTTCAATGCTGCCAGCGATTCTCGCTTTGGCACTGCATAATGGCGCCATCATCGCCCACCTGCTCGGCCGGCAGTCTGCGTCGATGTCCGTGCGGCCAGACGCGTCAACCGGACTCACCTTCTGGGGCTGGGAGCTATTCCCTCGCTTGAGCGGCACGTTTTGGGCCCTCTGTCTGTATCGGTGGGAGATTATCCTGCGTGAAACCGCCATCATGGGTCTGTTGGGGATTGGCACGCTGGGTTTCTATGTCCAGATGAACCTGCAGCAACTGAGGATCGACCGCGCCCTGATCCTCTTGTTGGCGACTATTTTGCTGACTGCAATGATCGACGCACTTTCGCGATACTTGCGGCGTGGAATGCAGAATGCGCCGACGCTCCGGATCGAGGGATCTCGGGGGCCAACCGGGAATAACGCTGCCCTCAAAACACCTGACCCCTGCCGTTAGACACCCTCAGCACCCTAACTTTCGGTTTTACCTGCAACTATTTTCTTAACAGTTGCGAAAAGGAGCGCTATATCATCAGCATGTATCAGTGACTTTTGATTACCACTCACTTTACGAAAGATGCTGAATGACAGAGACCTCTCTTTTGCCGAGAGGTATTGAACGAGTGAACAACCGGCCGAAGCTGCACCAGATTGTGTTTCATCTTCTGCCTGTCACGGTACTGATTACTTCCATCTCGGTCTTGTTTGGATGGCACTTTGGAATGATCCGCTTGCTGGATGTCTGGCCGGGCTTTTCCTTGATGTCTTATAACACGGCGCTGTCGTTCGCGCTGGCATCGGGCATGTGCATATGCCTCTATCATCACAAGGAAAAAGCCAGCTTCATTCTAGGCATCCTAACGGCAATCCTGCCCGTTTTGACACTACTAGAAGATCTCAGCCTGATAGACATCCGGGTCGATAATCTGCTTTTCAACACCAGCATCTTTGGCGGCTACATGGCGCCGAACACTGCGACCGGCCTTTTGATCGCGGCAATTTGCGGTGTTCTAAGTACATTCTTGGGGGCAAAGCGCTGGGTCCGGGGGTTCATAGCCAGTCTGGGACTTGCTGTCTTTGCCATCGGACTGACCGGATTGGCGACATACGGTGCAAACCTGCTCGCGGAATATCTGTGGATCGCGATCACCGGCATGGCGCTTCATACCGCAGCCAATATGGTGCTGATCGGCCTTGCGATCGCCTTGGCAAGCGAAGGTATCGGCGAAGCTGTCCCTCATCACAGCAAAGAGGTTCTGATCACATCCGGGGTTGCGATCGTCGCGTTACTGATCACCGGCGCGATCTGGAAAAGCCTTCTGGAAGCTGATCGCAACAGAACCGTCCTGAATGTTCAACACGAGCTGCGCTTTATGGAGAACCTGCTTCAGAACGAGTTCGAGAACCTCACCGAAGCCTTGGGGCGCATGGCACATCGCGAGGCGCAGCGCGACACTCTCGACCCCGCCTTGTGGCAAGCAGACGGCGAAAACTACACTTCGGACTTTCAGCAGCTGCCGGGGATTGCTCTGATTGGTCCCGACTACAGGATCATCGGAGTCGCCCCATACCTGCCCAACCATCCTGCCATTGGCTTGGGGCGGGAATACCACCCCGACCGCACGGCCGCGATGGACGAAGCCGTACGCACCAAGACCAGCGCGATCAGCAAACCCTTCACGCTTACAAACGGGAACAAGAGCATCGTCATCTTCTCGCCCATTCTGCGGGAAGAAGAGTTTCTGGGCTTGATCGTCTCCTCGATCAGCATCAACTCCTTGCTTCGGTCATGGATGCGCGAAGACTTCGAAAATTTCGAACTACGGATCAGCGACGGAAATGATCTGGTCACCGAAGTCACGACGACCCAGCGGCTCGCCACGAGCATGTCAGCCGCCATAGACATTACAGTCCTCAATCGGAACTGGACCTTGGAAATGGTGCCGGACCGAGAGTTTGTCAGAAAGTCGATCCAACCGCTCAGTCAGGCGACACTGCCGTTGGGCTTCCTGATAACCCTATTGTTTTCGGCCATCGTGAACCGCAGCATGACGGTCTATCATCAGAACCTCAAGCTTCGCAAAGCCACGCATGAACTACAGAACCGCGAGGCGCGCTTGGCTTATATGGCGCGGGAACGCGAACTGATCATCTCGAGCACGAACGAGGGTCTGATCTATCTGGACCGTCATCAGAATATTCGCCTGATGAATGAAGCCGCAGGCAAGCTGCTTCGGGTTGATCGCGACGCCATGGTTGGGCGCCGGTTCAACGCGCTTCCCTTCTTCATTTCGGGCTCTGATAGCCATGCCACAATTACGGACATCACCCGTTACGACCGGAACGAAGATGTTGAGCTGCGCCTTGCCCAAGATGGCGAGAGCCCGATCGACCTGTCCATCTCTGCCGGACCGATAGAAGACCGCAAAGGACACAATCAGGGCTATGTCATCGTCTTCTACGACATCTCCGAGCGCCGCGCGCTCGAGAAGTCCCAGTCCGAACTGATGGACCGGCTCGAGAGGTCGAACGAGGAACTCGCACAGTTCGCCTATATTTGCTCTCATGATCTGCAAGAGCCCTTCCGAATGATCAATTCATTCACCGAAATGCTCGACAAGCACCTGACCCAGACGAACCAGAAAGACGAGCAAACCGAGTTCTATCTGAATTTCCTAAACGATGCTGGCACACGCGGGATTGGCCTGATCCGCGATCTGCTGGATTACAGCCGGGTCGAACACGAGTTGTCCCAACTAAACGAAGTGGACAGCAATGCTATCGTCCACGATATCTTTGCCAATTTCCGTGGCACATCGGAACGAAAGCTGGAATTAACACAAGAAAACCTACCGGCTCTGCCGTTCAGCAAGGTTCAGCTGATGCAGCTGTTTCAGAACCTGATCGGCAATGCCATCAAATACGCCAAGCCCGAAGACCCCATCAAAGTTCACGTGTCCTGCGAGGACGAAGGGACCTACTGGCGCTTTGAGGTTAAAGACAACGGTATCGGCATCGCCGCCAAAAACCACGCCAAAATTTTCGAAATTTTCAAACGCCTCCATCGGCGCGATCAGGTTCCCGGTACGGGGATCGGTCTGGCGATCTGTCGCAAGATCGTTGAACGCCACGGTGGCACATTGTCCATAAAATCTGAACTTGGGACCGGTTCAACTTTCAGCTTCACGGTACCCAAAGAACAGGGAGTTCTATCATGAAGGGTGCAAACCCCGTCGTCATCCTGCTGGTCGAGGATAACGAAGGTGACATTGTTCTGACCAAAGCAGCGATGAAAGAAATCAAGCTTGCCAACACGTTGCTGATCGCACGAGATGGCGAAGAAGCCTTGGATATCCTCTTTCAACGTGCAGGAGGAGAAGACGCCCCGCGGCCCGATCTGATCCTCTTGGATTTGAATCTGCCCTCCACGGACGGATACGAAGTTCTGCAGGAACTGAAGAACGACGACTCTCTGCGCACAATTCCCGTTGTTGTTCTGACCAGTTCGGAGTCCGACGAAGATAGACTGAGAAGCTACAGCCTGAGCGCGAACTGCTTTGTGTCCAAACCGCTGAACGCCTCGGCCTTTGTCAAAGTTGTGCAACACATTGAAAATTTCTGGCTGAACGTTGTGGCCCTACCGCCGAAGACGCTAGAAAACTAACAGGAACTGCGATGGGCTCAGATCAAAAAAACTCACAGGTTGTGTCCCAAGCGTTGGTCGATAGCATTTCTATCTTTATCAGCGCATTGCATCACGACGTTTCAGCATCGCTGCGACATGCCAACGGGTTCGCAAGCTTGTTGCTGGAAGAATCCCAGCAAGACCCCACTGCGGCCGCCGAATGGTCGGCCAAGATCATAGAGTCCTCTCAGCGCGGCCAAGACCTTTTGGGTATGCTCACCACGTGCATGCGCCGTGCGCTCGAATACAACAAACCCGAAGCTCTGGGAGATCTGCAAAATCTGGTCAAGCCGCTTGAGCTGCTGTCGCGTGTTGAATTCTCCAGCAACGGCCCAGCCTACACAGATCCTAAGAAGCTGTCAGAACTGTACGTGGCGCTGGATCGCAGCTTGCAACTGGTCTCCTCTGATCCACAGACCTGCGTGATCGAAACGCGTCATCTGTCAGAAACGGGCGGGATTCAGATTTTCGGGCGCACGCAAACGCAACAGGTGCGCCGCTCAAACGTGGATCGGTTTTTCCAGCCGCTCAAGTTCGACCAAGGCGACCGGACCCAGATGCGGCCACCGCTGGCCTTCAAGATCAAGATCACAGCCGCCGTTCTGCACGGAGACGCCATCGCTGAGATCGACCAAGATGGGGATCTGCTCGTCTCGGTCTTTATCCCCGATACACCTCTTTAGCTGCGTTGAGTTCGACCGCAGCGGCAGCGGCTACTACGTTCACATCTTGATGAGAAAATTCGTATTCCAAGGGAGCGACATTGCCCAAGGCTGGAACAGGCTTCTAAGCTAAGTCAAAAATGTAGATGGACCGCTTCGATCGAACAGTTCGCGGCCCCGCAAGCCGTTTTACGAAAGCCTTTATGCCCAAAGAATTGCCCAAAACCCGTCTGGCTCGTGCTGCTTTGGCACTTGCGATTTTCTCTGCCCTCTTGGGAAGCACGGCCCCCAGCCCACTGTATCCCCACTACCTAGAGACCATGCATCTGGATAAGGTCATGGGGACGGCAATCTTTTCGATCTACGCGGCAGGGACACTTTTGGCGCTTTTTGTCGGCGGCAAGCTTGGGCCAAAGGTACAAGACCTCCGCCTGATCATTCTACCCGGTCTGATGCTCACGGCACTTGGCGCGATCATGTTCGCTTTCGCCCAAAGCCTGCCGACGCTTTTGGTCGGTCGGTTCCTGAACGGGTTCGGGACAGGAGCGATCACGGGAATGGCCTCCTCGGCGCTTTTCGCGATCTATCCGGTCGAGATGCGCAGAGTGGCCGCCGTCACCGCAACGCTCGCGTTCACCGGCGGCGCCACGGGCGGCCCGATCCTGAGTTCTCTGGCGATCTCATTGAATCTGGCACCGACGGTCACCCCTTTTATCGTGATCGTTTTATTGTCTGCGCTGGCCTTCGCGGGTCTGTGTTTCAGCTATTGGCCGCCCAAAGAAGTACCAGACGAAGCACAGCAAGACCCGTCGCGCGAGCGCCGCGTGAACATGCCGCTCTTCGTGCTGGCCTGTCTGGGGGTCTGTGTGGCGTGGATGCTCGGATCGATCCTAATGGCCCTAGGCACGGATCTGGGACTCTCGGTCTATGTGCTTCCCTCAGTGGCTTTGGCCGGACTGGTGCCCGCGGTCTTTCAACTTTTTGCGGGCATCGGACAATTTGTTTGGGGGAGGTACCCGGTTGAACGCGCGATCGGAGTCGGCCTTGGCGGGATGGTATTGGCGCAAGTGGCTCTGATCCTCGCCGAGCCCGGCGGCCTTGGTTTTGTCATGCTCGGACTGATGCCGATCTGCGGCTTCTTTTACGGGGCGACCTTTGTGGGCTCATTGGGACTAGCGAACAAAGCGGCCACACCCGCCACCCGCGAGGTGTATATTTCACGCTTCTACGTCGCTGGATATCTGTCCAATTCCTTGCCGACCATTCTGGTTGGATATCTCAGCGATCTTTATGGCCTGAAGGCGGCATTTTTCTTGTTCTCGCTTGGGCTAATCGGATTGGGGATCGCAGGGCTGCTGATGCTGAGGCGGTATCGCCACGATCCTTTGATCGCAGTGCATGTCTGAAACCTGCATAATCTGATGCCATTCTTCAACAGATCCGAAATCAATCGCCCGCACACGGCAATTTTATGGGGCTAAACTGCGGTTGGAGGAGTTCCATCCCTTGACGTCGCCCTTCAGGCAAGGGCGTTAGTAATGCGAAGAAGGAGAGCAGCTTTATGTTGACCAGACGCCATTTCATCCAGACCTCCGCAGCGCTCTTTTCAGCGCCGATCGCGAGCCCTGCCCTTGCAGCTTATGTCAGTGACCAGTCCCGCTGGGACGAATGGGATGCCCTGGTCACCCCGCCCGCCTATGATCCTGCGACCTCTAATCCATGGGGACTACAGCCGCGCTTCCTGCCCCGATTGGTCGAGGCAAAGACAGGTCTAACGCCCGGCGACATCCATGTGGATGCTGTCGCGCGATATCTCTATCATGTGCGCGGTGATGGCACGGCAATGCGTTACGGCGTGGCCATCGCCCGGGGCAACCTATATGAGCCCGGCACCTACACAATCCGCCGGAAAACCAAGTGGCCAGGCTGGACGCCGACGCCTGCGATGATTGAGCGTGATCCAGATATCTATGAGCAACACGCGGACGGTATGCCCGGTGGCCCGACCAACCCGCTAGGATCGCGTGCACTCTATCTTTTCCAGGGAAACCGCGACACCTATCTGCGCATTCACGGCACACCGCACTCAAACTCGGTCGGCGGCCGAGCCAGCTCTGGCTGCGTGCGCATGATCATGGCTCACGTCATTGATCTGTACGAAGAGGTCGATACAGGCGTGACGGCGTATCTCTACGCCCCCGAAGACCGCATCACAGCGACCAGCTAAAGTCGCAGCGGCGTCAGACCCTATTGGCCTGACGCCCTTCTTTTACTGCGCCGCGACTTCAAGCTCGGCTTCTACAGGTGCTTCGGCAACGCGGGTGCAGATCGGGTTTCCACCGGCAGTACGCAAGGGCAACAGAGTGTCCTCGACTGCATTGGAATGCAGATACCAATAGCAGCCATCCTCAGGGTTCAGACGCACCGCGCTCAGATTCTGATAGGGTGCTGCCAGCGCCAGCACTTCCTCGGGCAACTCGGTGATATACCCCTCTTCGGTGGTTTTGGGGGCTGTGGCGCATGCGCTCAGTGCCAGCATCAGAAAGGGCGCAACTCGCCAGGTTTTGGAAACCATATATATCACCTTATTTTGCTTGCTCGGCCAAGGCAGAGGGGGCCACCTCGGCGTCGATAATTCTAGAAGTCCAAACTACCGCCAAGAAACGCTGAAACAAGCCGAAGCACAAGAGTGTGATCAGCGCTCCAAAGACATTCCAGAACCTGTTGCACGGGAAAAGACATCACAGGAATGGCACTTGAAAATCCGTGTGCCTAGCGCTAATGTCTTCGGTGCTAAGCATCTTCTACGACCTTCTGTTTCCTATCGGCCTCAGTTGTTCCTACGACGACTCTGAGCCGGGCCATCGCATGTTGCGGATGGCATCAAACTTAGGAGACTTCACGATGACCAAAGGTACCGTGAAATGGTTCAACCAGACCAAAGGTTATGGCTTCATCGCACCCGAAGACGGCGGTAAAGACATTTTCGTTCACATCTCGGCTGTCGAGCGCGCGGGCATCCGCCAGCTGAACGACGGTCAGGCCGTATCCTTCGAAATCGAAGCAGGTCGTGACGGTCGCCAGTCGGCAACCAACCTCGAGCTGGCCTGATTTTACGCTCTGGCTTAGCGCCAGAAGTGATCAAGCATGTGGTGCGCGGGCTTCCTGCGCACCTTCGCGTTTTGGGACCTATACGATATGGTTCTTGACGCAGGGGATAAATGGCCCCATCTACTCAACTACGCTGCGCTGCCGCGTGAGCAAGCCGCGACCCCACGACGGGACGCATCAGCGTAAACCTACACTAGTTCCCCATCACGCAGGGTTCCTGATGCACCGGCCAGACCACGCAGGAATCGCCTGCCCGTCCCGAGGCCGACCAGACCCTCGCAGGACCGCACCATGCGGCCGCTGCTTTGATATGCCGGACCCAGTCTCTTTGGTGCCGGCTGAAAAGGACGTCTTTTGACCGATTTCGCTTCGCTTGGCCTCTCTGCCAAGCTGCTTGACGCGCTTGCGAGCGCAAACTTCTCGACCCCTACCCCGATCCAACAGAAAGCCATCCCTCTGGCTTTGGAAGGGCGCGACGTCATGGGCCTCGCTCAGACTGGCACTGGTAAAACCATGGCGTTTGGCCTGCCCCTGATTGACGCGCTGATGGCGCAGCCGGGCAAACCCGCGCCCAAAACCTCTAAATCGCTGATCCTTGCTCCAACCCGAGAGCTCGTGAACCAGATCGCCGACAACCTGCGTCTGCTGACCGATGGCACGCGTGTGCGCATCGTCACTGTCGTGGGCGGCCAGTCAATCAACCGCCAGATCAATGCGCTGGCACGAGGCACCGACATCCTTGTCGCGACCCCTGGTCGTTTGATTGACCTGATGGACCGCGGCGCGATTGATCTGGGAACTGTGCGCCATCTGGTTCTGGACGAGGCGGACCAGATGCTGGACCTTGGGTTCATCCATGCCCTGCGCAAGATCGCCCCGGCTTTGGGCACACCGCGCCAGACAATGCTGTTTTCGGCCACCATGCCCAAGCAGATCGAAGAGCTGTCAGAAGCCTATCTGAACAATCCCGAAAAGGTGCAGGTCGCTCGCCCCGGCAAAGCGGCTGACAAGATCACCCAGTCGGTTCACTTCCTGACCAAAGCGGAAAAGCCAAAGAAGCTGCGCGAGATTCTGTCAAATGACCTTGACGCGCTCACTCTTGTCTTTTCGCGCACCAAGCACGGTGCAGAAAAGCTGATGAAGGGTCTGGTCGCAGACGGCTATAACGCCGCCTCGATCCACGGCAACAAGAGCCAAGGCCAACGGGACCGTGCGATCAAAGCTTTCCGCGAAGGCGAGATCACCATTCTGGTTGCCACAGATGTGGCTGCCCGTGGCATCGACATCCCCGGCGTTGCTTATGTGGTTAACTACGACCTGCCCGAAGTGCCCGACAACTATGTCCACCGGATCGGTCGAACTGCACGCGCGGGCCGCGAAGGCGAAGGCATTGCATTCTGCGCCCCAGAAGAGGCGGATCTGCTGCGGCAGGTTGAAAAGCTGATGAAAATTGAGCTGCCCGTCGCCAGCGGCACACGCCCGACTGGTCCTGTTCCCAAGGGCTCCAAGCCCGGCGCGAACCGTAACCGTGGCCGCAAGAATGCCCCCAAGCAAACGACCGACAAGCCGGCAGCACCAAAACGGCGCCGTCCCCGTCGTCGCAAGGCAGCATAACCGCGAACACCTTTGGGTAAACTCGCAACGTTGGGCGCAAATTGGTTCGACCGGTTTGCGCCCATTGCGCTTGTGGCGCTGTCACTTCGCGCTTGCGCAGCCCCAAGCAATCCTGTTGCCTATCACCAAGGCAAGGGAAGGCGCTAAATGCTTAGGATCGCAGTACTTGATGACTACGCCAACGTGGCGCTGTCGATGGCAGATTGGAGCCGTCTCGACGCAGAGATTACGGTATTCGATGGCCCGATCAGCGATCTTCCAGCGACTTTGGCGGATTTTGATGTTGTTTGCCTGATGCGCGAACGGACACCGTTTCCTGCCGACCTGATCAATGCACTCCCTGCGCTGAAATTGATTGTCACCACAGGCCCGCGCAATCTGTCGATCGACACCACCGCGGCCAAGGCACGTGGAGTCACAGTGTGCGGAACTCGGTCCAGAAAAACCACAACATCAGAGCTAACTCTGACGTTGATGCTCTGCCTGACACGCCGGATTGTACCCGAGACACAGCGCCTCGCGAAAGGTGGGTGGCAGGGGATGCCGGGCCGTGATCTGGCCGGGCAATCTCTGGGTATTATTGGACTTGGCAAAATCGGCAGACAAGTTGCAACCTTGGGTCAGGCGTTCGGCATGACCGTGACCGCATGGTCGCCAAACCTGACCCCCGAGCGCGCAGCTGACGCCGGCGTTTCATTTGCACAGAGCCCAGAGGCGCTCGCGGCTGGATCGGACGTCCTGACGACACACATGGTCCTGTCTGACCGCACACAAGGGCTGATCGGTGCCTCTGTCTTTGCGGCACTGCCCGAGAATGCGATCTTCTTAAACACCTCGCGTGCGGGACTTGTTGACCGAGAGGCACTCTTTGCCGGATTGCGACAAGGCAAACCACAAAGCGCTGGGATCGACGTATTTGAAGAGGAACCGCTCTCTCCCGACGACCCATGGCGTGCCGCTATAGAAGAGTTCGGCGAGCGCCTTCTGCTGACGCCTCATCTGGGCTATGTCACCGAGGAGACGTGGCGGCTATTTTATCAGGATACAGTCGAGGCGATCGAGCATTTCCTTGCCGGAGCCCCCATCCGTGAGCTCTAGACATTGCTTCTTGTTCAAGCATCTGACCGGAGTCCGTTGATGCACATTCGCCATGCTACTGCAGACGATGTCCCTGCGATCACCGAAATTTACAACCACGCGGTCGCCAACACGACAGCAATTTGGAACGATAAACTTGTTGATGTTGAGAACCGGTTGGCTTGGCTCGCGGACCGTAAGAAATCGAACTATCCCGTGCTCGTGGCCGAATTGGACAATCAGGTGATCGGTTACGCCTCTTTTGGGGATTGGCGCGCGTTTGATGGTTATCGGCATACGGTCGAACACTCGGTCTATGTCCGGCACGACAAGCGCGGCGCTGGCACGGGCAGGCACTTGATGCTGGCCTTGATCGAAGTCGCCAAAGAGCTGGGAAAGCATGTGATGGTCGCTGGCATCGAAGCGGGAAACACCGGGTCCATCAAACTGCACGAGGCGCTTGGCTTCTCGCAGGTGGGCTTCATGCCAGAAGTTGGCACCAAATTCGGACGCTGGCTGGATTTGGCCTTTTTGCAATTGCGTCTGGATGCGCGGCAGGATCCTGATCAGACCCCTCCGCTCTGAACGGCCGACTACTCTGCACGATGAACTTGGCAGAGCACCGCGTCATGATCGGACAGAACTGTTCCTGTCTCGTCTGACGGGATAAGCCGACTCTCTGCGGCGATGACACCTCTGGTCGCAAACCAGTCCAGTTTCATTTGCCGATCTGGGTGCCGCGTGATCAAGCTGGGGCGCGTGGTCATCCCATCGGGCGTACCGTCCCACGAATAACCGCGCTGTTCAGCGAGAGCAAAAAGACTCTCGTCGCGCCAATCATACTCTGGCGGCATATGGTTGCCGGTGTTCAGGTCGCCGCCAATCACGACAGGCATGTGTTCTGCAAAACGATCAATTTCATCGAGCAAGAGTTTGAACTGCTCCTCTCGATGAGCCGCACCAGAATTGCTTTCGAGATGGGTCGAGACGACGCAAAGCGGGCCTGCGTCGGTCATCACCTCGGCCAGCAATGCCATACGCCCGCCGACCCGCGGTTGTCCGGGGTCTGCGCCGAATTCCGGACAATACCAGTGTCCGTGATCATCTAGGCGTACCATTCCAACTTTGTTCAACGGGGCGCGCGACAGGATCGCGTTGCCGTGCCAGCCCCGCGCATTGTGGTCGTCTTTGCAGAACTCCAGTTCCGTGGGACTGCCAAGCCCAAGCTCAAGGAATTCCACCCCGAAAGCGTAGTGCATCCCCAACGCCTCGGCCATGTCAGCGGTGGTGTGGCGCTGCTTCGTACGGGCCATGCCGCAATCAACCTCGGACAACAGCACAACATCGGCCCCATGCGCGGCCACTTGCGCCGCTGTTTCTTCGGGAAAGAGGCAACGCTCCACATTCCACGCGATGATGCACGGCGCGGCAGGCAAAGGCGCCGACATCCCGTGTCCGCCCACCTGAACCGAATTCATACAATCTAGATCTGCCAGTAAAGTGCGATGCGCCGCCGACGTGCGCGGGGCGGTTCGGATTGCATCGAATTGCGCATCGGTAGCAGGATTCAGAACATCAACAACGCGGGTCACAGCCGACGCCCCGTCTCTGCGTCAAAGAGAGAGACTGCATCTGGTTTGATCGACGCGTTCATCGAGCCGGTAGAGGCGGGGAAGTCCTTGGCCACGTGAATGGTGACGGGTTGCTCTGCCGTGTGACCGTGCAGCAAACGATGGGCGCCTAGCTCTTCGATGATGTTGACGTGGATCGCCAAGGGACCGGTGACATCGGGTACAATGTCTTCGGGGCGAATGCCGACGGTGACTTTGCCCTGATGGGCATGACGATGCAGCGGGGTACTGCCCACATGGACCTCGGCGCCATTGGCGTGACCGTCGAACAGGTTCATCGGCGGCGCGCCCATGAAGCTGGCGACAAAGGTCGATGCGGGGCTGTGGTACACCTCGGACGGAGTACCAATTTGCTCGATTACGCCGCCGTTCATCACGATGATGCGGTCGGCCATGGTCATCGCCTCGACCTGATCGTGGGTCACGTAGACGGCGGTGACGCCGAGACGACGTTGTAGGGCCTTGATCTCGATCCGCATCTGGTTGCGGAGTTTGGCATCGAGGTTCGACAGAGGCTCGTCGAACAGGAACAGCGCGGGATCGCGGACGATGGCGCGGCCCATGGCGACGCGCTGACGCTGGCCACCCGAGAGCTGACTGGGCTTGCGGTCCAGATAGTCGTTCAGGTTCAGCATGTTGGCGGCCTCTGCCACCTTGGCGTCAATCTCGGCGCTGGGGATTTTACGGTTCTTCAGCCCGTAGCCGATGTTCTTGCGGACCGTCATATGCGGGTACAATGCGTAGTTTTGGAACACCATCGCGATGTCGCGGTCGGCGGGGTCCACGTTGTTCACGACATTGTCGCCAATGTAGAGTTCGCCTTCGCTGATGTCCTCGAGCCCTGCGATCATCCGCAGCATGGTGGACTTGCCGCAGCCCGAGGGGCCGACCAGCACCACAAATTCACCATCCGCGATGTCGAAGCTGGCGGGTTTCACTGCCTCGAACCCGTTGGGATAAGTTTTGCGGACAGCGTTCAGTTTGACCTGTGCCATAGGGAAAATTCCTTACTTGTCGGATTCCGTGAGGCCCTTGACGAACCAGCTCTGGAAAAAAATGACGATGAGAACAGGCGGGAGGATCGCGATGATCGCCAAAAGGTTAGAGCGCCCGTATTCCGGCAGGTTTGTCCCCTCGAGCGCTTGGGTGATCTGCTTGATGCCGCGGACCAGTGTGTACATGCCCTCGTCCGTGGTGATCATGGTGGGCCACAGGTACTGGTTCCAACCGTAGACGAACATGATGATGAACATCGCCGCGATCATGGTGCGCGACAGGGGCACCAGAATGTCGATGAAGAACTTGATGGGGCCCGCGCCGTCGATGCGGGCTGCTTCGACCAGTTCTTCGGGGATCGAGCGGAAGAACTGCCGGAAGAAGAACGTCGCCGTGGCCGAGGCGATGAGCGGGATAATCAGGCCTTGATAGGTGTTCAGCATCCCCAGCTTCTGCACAATCTCGTAGGATGGCAGAATGCGCACCTCGAGCGGCAAAAGCAGCGTGGTAAAGATCACCCAGAAGGCCAGCGTCGCGAACTTCAGCCGGAAGTAGACGATCGCGTAGGCGGCCATCATCCCGATGACGATCTTGCCGATGGCAAAGCCAAAGCCGAGGACCATCGAGTTATACAGCATCCTCAGGCCCGTATTCTCGCCAGAAAAGCCGTCGGCCTTGAACATCGCCTTTTCAAAGTTAACGGGCAGTTGGTCGCCAAAGACCAGACCGGGGCCGAACTTGGTGGTGTGTAAGTCCGTGGTCGAGGCCATCTGGACCAGCATCACCACGGGCAGGATCATGATCAGCGATCCGATGATCAGGATAGAGTGGTCCAATACCACGGACCAACGGATACGACGTGCGGGAACAGACATCTGGGGGCCCTCAGGTATAATGGATGCGGCGTTCGACCATGCGGAACTGGAAGATGGTCAGAGCCAGAACCAGCACCATCAGAATCACCGATTGCGCGGACGAGCCACCAAGGTCATTGCCGCGGAAACCGTCCAGATAGACCTTGTACACAAGGGTCATCGGGTTGTTGCCGGGCTCGCCTTTGAACGTGGTGTCAAAGATGCCGAAGGTGTCGAACAGCGCGTAAGTGATGTTGATAATCAGTAGGAAGAAACCCGTGGGCGCCAGCAGCGGGAATGTCACGTCCCAGAACCTGCCAGCCGCAGAGCGGTTGTCGATCAATGCCGCCTCGCGCACCGAGCGCGGAATGGACTGCAAGCCCGACAGGAAGAAGATGAAGTTCACCGGCAGCTGCTTCCACACCGACATGACGACCAGCGTGAAGGCTGTGTCGAAGTAGTTTACCCCAAGGCGGAAATCCCACCCGAACTGCGCGACGAAATCTTTGACCGGGCCCCACGACTGGTCAAACAGCACCAGACCGATCACGCCGGCGACGGGGGGCGCAACCGCGTAGACCCACATAAGCAGTGTGCGATAGGTCTTGGCCCCGCGAATGACTTTGTCCGCTTTGACCGCCAGCAAGAGCGCGATGGCCAGCGACAGGAAGGTCACCAAAGCCACAAAGATCACGGTAAACCACGCCGCCCGCATGTAAGACGCGGAATCCAGCAGCATGGTGTAGTTCTTGATCCCCACAAAGGTTTCACCAAAACCGAAGGGGTCCTGAAGAAAGAACGAGGATCGAACCGCATGAGCGGCAGGCCAATAGAAGAAGATAAAGATAATGGTCAGCTGGGGCAGCAGGAACAGAACTGGCAGCCAACGGTCGGAAAATCCGGCGCGTTTCATGAGCCCTCCGTACGTATTACAAAAAGAGGCGGCCGCACGTGGGCGGCCACCTCCGGAGCTACAAGTGTGATCAGTTCTGGGTCATCGCGAAGCGCGACAGCAGTTCATTCGCTTCGGTTTCGATGGTCTCGAACGCTGCATCAACCGAGGTTTCGTCGGTCAGAATGCGGCCGAACTCGCGGTTCATCACGTCGCGGATCTGGGGGTAGAAGCCCATGCGGTAGCCTTTGGTGTTCTCGCCCGACGCCAGCGATAGCTGCTGGATACCAACTTCGGCAGCGGGGAAGCGGTCGTAGTGACCGTCTTCTTTGGCCATCTCGTAGGCTGCATTGGTGATCGGAACATAGCCGGTTTCACGGTGCCACATGTACTGAACTTCGGGCGAGGTCAGGAATTCAAAGAAGGCAGCGGTTGCGGCATTCTCTTCGTCCGACTTACCAGCCATCGCGAACAACGACGCGCCGCCGATGAAGGTCTGAGTGGGCTCGGTAGTGATCTCTTCCCAATAGGGCAGATAGGTGGCCGAGAATTCGAAGGGCAGGTCTTTCTGCATCAGACCGCCGAACGAGCCCGAAGAACCCATCCAGATCGCGACTTTGCCTTCTTCGAAGGGCGCTTGGTTGTCATCCCACGATGCGCCATACCAAGCGTACTTGCCTTCATCCAGCCACTCTTTGACATTGGTCCAGTGCATCTTCAGCTCGTCGCTGTTGACCAGGATCTGAGTGTCGGTGCCGGTGTAGCCGTTGTCGTTGGTCGCGAAGGGCAGGTTGTGACGCGACACGAAGTTCTCAACGAAGATCCAGGGCGAGTGCGACTGCGCCAGCGGGATGTAGCCTGCGTCGATCAGAGCGGGTGCGGTGGTGGTTTCGAACTCTTCCCAAGTCTTGGGCGCTTCGACGCCAGCCGCTGCCAGAGCGTCTACGTTGAAGTACATGATGGGCGAGGACGAGTTGAAGGGCATGCCGATCATCTTGCCGTCTGCGTCAGCGTAGAAGTAGCGCACGCCCGAGATGTAGTCGTTGATGTCGAACTCGACGCCGTTTTCGGTCAGCAGGTCCTGAACGGGAACGGTCGCGCCCTTGGCACCGATCACGGTCGCTGCGCCAGCGTCGAACACCTGCATGATGTTGGGCTGCTCGCCAGCGCGGAAGGCAGCGATGCCTGAGGTCAGGGTCTCTTCGTACGAACCTTTGAAGACGGGGGTGATGGTGTACTCGTCTTGGCTCGCGTTGAAGTCGGTCGCGATCTGGTTGACGGTTTCACCCAGTGCGCCGCCCATTGCGTGCCACCAAGTGATATTGGTTTCCGCGTAGACTGCGTTCGAGGCCAGCATCAGAGCAAGGCTGGAGACGATGGAAAGACGCTTCATAAAACTCATCCGGTTTTTATGCCCCGAAGGGCGGTCAAAAGGGTCACGCGAGGCAGAGTGGCGCGACGGTTTTGCCCACCCGGTGCCTATGACCATTTTGCGGCCTTGCCCCCGATGTGCACACGTGTTCACATAACCGCCACATGTAACGGCTAGATGTCGACGCAGCGAATTTTTTCCAAAAGGCCAAAAAAATGGATCACGATACAAAACGCAGGGTAACAGCCGCCGACGTTGCCAAACTTGCAGGTGTCTCGAGATCTGCAGTCTCTCGGGCCTTTACCCAAGGCGCGTATCTTGCGCCGGACAAACGGAAACTCATCGAAAAGGCCGCGCAGGAACTGGGATACCGCCCCAACGCTTTGGCAGCGGGGCTACAGGGGCGGCGTTCAAACCTTGTAGCAATTTTTGTCGGTGAGATGGCGAACGAGTATGACAAAGAAGTGGCAGCAAAGCTAATCGCCGGCCTGAACAGTGCTGGTAAATGGCCGATCGTGATCGGTGGCAGCGGTCAATCAGCGCGCTAAGGCGTGAATAATGTGCTGAGCTACCCTCTTGAGGCGATGATCCTCCGTTCCGGCAGTCTGTCCGCCGATATCTCGGAGGCGTGCGGCAAGCTCGGCATTCCGGTCATCGCGAGTGGACGCATTTTGGAAGCCGATGGTGTTGATAATGTCTGTTGCCGTAACCGCGAGGGTATCGCCAAGGGTGTAGAGGTTCTGTTGGCCAAAGGGCGTCGTAATTTTGGGTTCATCGGTGGACCAAGCACCTTTGCGGCCTCAGCCGACCGCCGCGCTGGGGTCGTTGGCGCGCTACGCACAGCGGGCCTGACATTAATGGCAGAGGAAACTGGAGGGTTTACCGTGCAAAGCGGATACGACGCCGCCCTGCGCTTGCAGCAGCTGGATAGACTGGATGCCTTGGTCTGCGCGAATGATGCGATGGCCATCGGGGCACTTAGTGCGTTGCGCGAGCAAGGGCACCTCGTGCCCAAAGACATATCAGTCATCGGGTTCGACGACATTGAGATGGCGCGTTGGCCATCCATTCAACTCACAACGCTGCGCAATCCGATAGATGCCCTTGTAGAGGCTGTTCTGGATTTGCTGGAACGCCGCGCCGCTCATCCGGCAAAAGACCCGGAGATGATTTGGCTGGACGCGGAGGTCATTCTCCGCGCCACGCACTAAACATCACAGCTCTTCGGGTTCCATCACCGTCATCACCCGGACATCCACCTCAGGCAATGCGTCGATCAGCGGCTGCGCTGACTGCTCGAGGACCGGAAAAGTCTTGTAGTGACAGGGGATCACGGTCTTGAAATCAAAGAACCGCTTCGCCGCATACGCCGCGCCCTCCATGTCCATGGTATAGTGTCCACCTGCACATAGAATACCAATATCAGGTTTGTAGCGATCAGCGATGATGTCCATCTCCATGGTGACATCGGTATCGCCCGAGAAGTAGATCGAGTGCCCTTCCCCTCGGATAACAAAGCCCGCTTCGCCGCCCGCATAAAGCGGCGCGTCAGCGAAATCGATCGAAGACGAATGAACCGCAGTCACCATTGTCACGGAAACCTCACCGATCTGGACGGTGCCCCCCTTGCCGAAGCCGGTCGCTTGGACGCCCTGCCCCGACAGCCAGTTCGCAAGTTCGTGGATGCAGTAGACCGCAAGCCCGGACTCTTGAGCAATCGAGATGATATTCGACGCATGGTCGCCGTGTCCATGAGACAACAGGACCGCCGTCACACCGGATACAGCGTCTTGCCAGCGGTCTTCGGGAAAACTCGGGTTACCAGAGAGCCACGGGTCCACCAACAGAACTTGTCCTGCGATCTCGAGTCGAAAGCCGGAATGTCCTAACCAAGTCAATTTCATGGGAAACTCCTTTGGGGGTCAAACAAATCAAAGCGTACAGACTATTTACGACAATATATCCCGCGCCAAAAAACAACCATAAGACGTGTATCGCTATTCCCAAAGACCGCAGACCCAAAGACCCGAGACGTAAAAAGCCGGTTACCAGAAGAACTGGTAACCGGCTCAAATTCTAAAACGAAGTGGGTCCGAAACTGACTAGGACGAGACAGCACAAAGCCGGACTAGCAAAAGAGGGACACTGAAAACGTTGCGTGCCGAAACTTCAATTAACTTTTGGATAAGATTTCCATACCATTTAGGATAGTAAGGTATTCCATACCTCTCAACCAAGAAAATCACCTATAACATTGATTTAAAATCAATTTTTTATTCCCAAAGCAATCAATTAGCGAGCAGGACTGACAGAGTCCTGTCGATCTGGTCCAGTTTCTGTGCAGTTCTTGTTACAATCTTGCGGAGCAAGTTGACGTTAGGGCACGAAAAAACAAAAGAAATCCCTCTATGACATCACTTGGATCATGCCGCATAGGTTTCAGTTCCACCAGTCAATGAACCGGACACACGATATAGGTGTATTTGCAAGAATCATCCCCACACCTTGCCAGATCAGAGATTCGGTCGAAATATCTTCCAGTGCATCAAGGGAACCTGTGCGACACCGCGACCAATTGGGACATTACAAGCGCGACGTTTCCCGCCAAATATCACCGGTTGCGCGGACCAGCGCCGCTTTGTCGAGCACTTTGATTTTCGTTGGGCTGTGCATCTCGATCACCCCTGCCTTCGAGAAGGCACGAATCTGGCGCGACACCGTTTCCATCTTCAGCCCCAAAAGGCTGCCGATGCGATCACGGGTCAGCAGCAAATCAATCAAACCTTCGCTTCCCGGAATCGACTGACGCGACAACCGCAAGATCAGGCTCGCCACCCGCTCCGGCGCGGTTTTGCGCCCCAGCATGGTATACCAGCCCCGCGTGGCCTGCAGTTCAGTCGCAACGAGATCCAGGTAGTTTAACTGCAGACGCGGCACCTCTCTCAACAGCGCGCGGAAATGCTCGGCGCTGGTGCCAAAAATCGCGGTTCGATCCAGCGCCATCGCCAGCACGCCAGACGTTCGCGGACCCGCAGGGCTGACCAGATCGCCGCAGAGCAAGAGACCGACTGTCTGCATACCGATCCCAGATCGGGACACACGCGCAAGCGCACCAGATTGGATGACACCCACCATAGGCGCACCGTCCAGCAATATCGGGGCTCCATCGTTAAAGCGGTGAATGGAAAATGTTTGTGCGATCCTCTCTTGTTCAGCCGCACAAAGGCCAACAAACAAAGCATGATCAGGCAAAAGGGCGCAGTCGCCCGCCATAGGCACGACTGTCGCCTCTGGTAGTGGTGTCAAAGCGTTCATGAAAAATCCCCAGTCGGGAGAGCCGCGCCGATAAAGGGCCGCGGTGTTGAATAGGACGGACTAAATTCTATCGGATGGCAAATTTCTCGCGGCAGGTCTGGTGATACGAACCTGTGCGGCGCCAAAGCGTTTTACGGGCGCGGCGGCGCTCTGGACGGTGGTCTATCGAACGACGCAAGGGCATCGGACCGGCGTAAATCACGCAAGAAGACCTGACGAACATAGCGCAGGTTTCCTTGGACAAGCGAAATATCAGGATCAGAGAGATGAAACGACGTCACCAAACGGCAGGCATTACATGTATCCTTGCCAAGCATCAGGTCGTCGCCGCACAGATCATCGGTTGCTCCGACACTCTGGTAGAACGCTGCAAGCGCGGTGTCCTGCGCCGAAGAGAAATGATGGCCGAACGCCGTACTGACGAGCCCGAAGGCCAGCAGCGCAGTCAAAAGTGAAATACGGAATCGGCGCACCATGAAATACATGCACCTAGAAATATCACGTTAATTCAGTGCAGTAAGAGGATAACATGACGCAGAGCGACGTCCTGCCGCAGGCTGGTTTACGCGCCCGCTGGAATGCCGGTGTCCCGATCACTGCGCATGGCGATCTCGGCAGAGTGGCAGATATCGTGCAAGGCGGGCTTTAGACCTTCTTCAAGCGTCGGGTGATAGATTGGCATGGTCAGCAAATCATGCGCCGTCATCCCCTGACTGATGGCCCATATCAAAAGATGGCCCAAATGATCTGCGCCAGGACAGCACAGGTCAGCGCCGATCACGCGGCCATCCGGTGCGGCGGCATACAAAACCGCGAGCCCTTGGTTTTCATCTTCGACAACGGCGCGCCCTTGGTCAGAGTAATCCGCGGTCGCTGTAAAGTCGGCACTCTCGGCACCTGTCCCGACAGAGACCATCGCTGGCTCGGAAAATGTTATCGAGAATGCAACCTCTCGCGACGACGGAATGACCGCTGGATAGGCCGCTGCGTTCAGTCCGGCGATCCCCCCTTCATCCGATGCTTCATGGAGAATCGGGCGGTCTCCGTTGGCATCCCCCGCCAAGAATATTGGTGCGTCGCCACATTGAAGCGTCAGCCGGTCGACTTCGGGCATACCGTCCTCATCCAGAAAGAGCCCTGATTGTTCAAGGTTCAGCCCTTTCAGGCTTGGCGGGCGTCCAGCAGCGACCAACACTCTATCATAACTGGCGGCCCCACCCTCCCATGTCAGTTTGACCTCGCCATCAACCAGTTCGGGCTCCGGCGTCTGGCCCAAATGCAACGTCACATCCGCCGACAGGGCGTCGTAGAGAGCCCCGTGCACATCGTCGTGCCTTGCACCAGCCAAACGTTCACCTGCGTCGAACAGCGCAACCTCAACGCCAAGGCGCGCGAACGCTTGGGCAAGCTCCACGCCGATGACACCTGCACCGATCACAGCCAAACGATCCGGTAGATCGCGAAGTTCAAAGACAGTCTGATTGGTCAGGACAGCATCGCCAAGGTCTTGGTAGGGCGCCGGAATAGAAGGTTCGGACCCTGTCGCGATTACGATGGTCTTGGCTTGAACCGTCTGACCATTGTCCAATTCAAGCGTCGTCGGTCCGGCAAAGCGCGCTCGTGCTTGGACACGGATTTCTTCGGGCAGATCGTTAATACTATCCCGCGTGCTCTGAGCAAAGTGATCCCGATGTTTGCGCAGGCGCATCATGACCGCTTCGCCGTCGACGTGAATATCTGAAGCACTGATCCCAAAGGTTTCTGCCCCCCGCACCTGGTGGGCTCTTCGAGCTGCGGCAATCAGCAATTTCGACGGCATACAGCCCACCGTTGCGCATACCGTGCCTGCAAAATACGGATCAATCAGCAGCGTCTTCGCTCCGTGGCGGCGCGCATTGCGTTCCGCGGCCAAACCCGCAGTGCCTGCGCCAATAATCGCGACATCGCATTCTAGAACAGTCATCTGAAATCCTCTTCGGGCGCGAACGGCCTTAAACAAATATCTAAGACCAACCGCCCAGCCCCGCCTCGGTTCCCGACACAGCGCTTTCTCGGAAAACGATGGCCTTTACTCTGAACTGGGCTCTGCGGCATACCCGCTCTATTCGACAGGAGATATTGATGACTGCAACGCCCGCGACACGAGCCTTGGACAAAGCAGGGATTTCCTACGACCTGCACGAGTATGAATACGAAGGTGGCCACCAGATTGGCGAGCATGCAGCCAAAGCCATTGGCGCGGATCACAACAGGGTTTTCAAAACGCTAATGCTAGAGGTGGACAGCAAGCCCGCCTGCGTTGTCATCCCAGTCGCCGCTAACGTGAAGCTGAAACGCGCAGCAAGCGCTCTTGGCGGCAAATCGGCGCAAATGATGGAGCCTGCCAAGGCCGAACGCCTCACGGGATTTCGCGTTGGTGGGATCAGCCCGTTCGGGCAGAAAAGGCGGGTGCCAGTCTGCTTTGACACCTCAGCATTTCAATATGAGCGCGTCGTTATAAACGGCGGACAGCGCGGCGTCATGGTCGAGCTTTCCCCACATGCAGCCGCAGAATTCCTGACCGCGACCGCTGCCGATGTGACGGGCTTATAATCAAGCAAATGGATTCTTCGGGATGTCGACGCGTCCAGTTTCACCGAGTTTTGTGAGGGGCTAAAACACCGTCGTCAAACCTGCCGCGCGCGTAATAATCTTAAGCCACTGTGTCTTGGGCAAGTGCTGCCGCTTCGGCCCGGTCCAAACGCTGCAATGCGTCCCGCGGCGACCCGCCTGCCCCAATCTCTCTTTTCCATATCGAGAGGCAAGATCGCGTCGACCATGGCAATGCAGCGTTGGCCATCCATCCCCGCAACTCGGGCGGCAGTCGGTCATAGGCCCGCATGGGATCTCCACATCTAGAGCGTTGGCGTTGCTGCGTCTCACCAAGATTACCACCAATACGTGCCCGATGTCTTGCCATCATCCTACTCCGTCAAATGATGGCAATTTGTTATGTTATACTATTTCAAATTTCAACACCAAGGATGCGCCCTTTGATCGTCGCGATTAGCAAGACCCGCATCCCATTTCTGGCAGAGGCTTCACCGGCTTGTACCCCTCCTTCAGAATGCGGTTCATCCCACCCGCCACATCGATCACGTCAGCATCCACCTGTTGCGCGATCTGGCGTGCGGCGGCGTCAGACCGATTGCCCGACCGACACACCAGTGCAATTTTCTGTCCCGGAGATCGGCGAACCTCGATCGCTTTGAAGAAGCTGTCTGACGCGGTGAATGTCACCAGCGCCGCGTTCTCAATGACACCGGTTTCCTCCCATTCTTCGGGGGTTCGGATGTCCACAACCAACAGGTTTGGGTCAGAGGCCAGCACCTGCCCAGTCAACTCTGACCGAGACACATTGGCGGGCAGCGGGCCCGAGCGCATGGAAACCAGCAGGTAGCCGATCAGAACCAAAGCAGGAATGACGAAATAAACGAGTTTCGGCATGGCGGACCTCTTTTCGAGTAGGCAGTAGAATAGTACATATTCCGTTATTAGAATTTATTCAAGGCCATCGAAGGCATTCTTGTCTTTCGCTTTGGGCCAAATTCTGGGATGACGGCTGCGATGACCCAGAACCCTCTAACATTCGATCAAAGTGCCCTCCCGCTAACTGGTGCGTTCCGGTTCTTTGCTCTCGACGTAGAAACAGCTAATCGGCACCGCAGCAGCATTTGCCAAATCGGGATTGCAGGGGTGCGGTCGGACAACAGCATCGAGACGTGGTCGACATATGTCGACCCGATCACCGAGGACTGGTCTTGCACACGTATTCACGGGATTACAGCGCGGACAGTGGTCGGCGCGCCTGTTTTTCCTCAGGTAATTGCGACAATAGATGCAATGCTGGCTGGCTTCACAGTCTATCAACACAGTCACTTCGACAAGGGTGCTGTGAACTCGGCCTGCGGGTTGGCTGGCATTACCCCGCCCGCGTGGAAGTGGATGGATAGCCTGATTGTGGCGCGACGCGCGTGGCCAGAACTCAGGGGCAACGGCGGGCACGGGCTGGGGAACCTGAAAACCTATCTCGGCCTGAAATTCGAGCACCACGATGCCGAAGAGGACGCCCGCGCCGCCGCCGAAGTGGTCCTACACGCGGAACGCCGCCGTGGGGACTTGGCATAAAAAAGCGCCCGCGACGGGATCGAGGGCGCCTCACTTCATTGAAATGTCTTAGGCTGCGCGAACGTCATCCAGCAGCTTGGTAATATGGGCCGGTCCGGTGGGCCGAATGCGTTTAGGGTTCAGTGCCTTGATCGAGTAATATCCACGGGTGATGTGATCCATGTTCACGGTATCAATCACTCCGGGCAGGCGCAGAATCCGTTCCATATAGGCTGACAGACGCGGGTAGGCAGCAATCTGGCGACGGTTGGTTTTGAACAAGCCGTGGTAGGCCGCATCAAACCGGATCAGGGTCACGAACGTCCGCAAGTCAGTCTCGGTCAGGCGATCGCCGAACAGGAAGTCGCCAGTCAGACGCTCCTCGAGCTCATCCAACATCTCGAACACGCCCTCGTCCGCCTCGGTATAGGCCTCTTGGCTGCTGGCAAAGCCTGCTTTGTACACGCCGTTGTTCAGCTTGTCATAGATGCGGGCGTTCAGATCGTCGATCTCTCCGGCCAGATCTTCGGGATACAGGCGCAGGTCCGAGGGGATCATGTGCTCGAACGCTGTGTCGAACATGCGGACGATGTCGGCGCTTTCGTTGTTCACGATCACGTTGCGCTGGGTATCCCACAGCACAGGCACTGTGGCGCGGCCTGTGTAGTGCGGGTCGGCGCGGGTGTAGATCTGGTGGATATACTCCGACCCGAACAGCGGGTCTTCGTCTGCGCCAGCATACCCACCGAACGACCAGCCCTGATCGGTCAATGAGGGGTTCACGACCGTGACGGGAATGATGTCCTCTAACCCCTTGAGCTTGCGGGCCATCAGGGTCCGCGATGCCCAAGGACAGATGAACGCAACGTATAGGCGATAGCGGCCAGCTTCGGCGGGAAACCCGCCTTCGCCAGTCGGGCCTGCGCTGCCATCAGGGGTGATCCAGTTACGAAAGCCCGAGACCTGACGGACAAAGCGTCCCTTTTCGTCGGCTTTCTGAACCGGTTGCCAGTCCGCGCTCCATTTTCCATCTACAAGCATGTCAGCCTCCGAAATTATGCGTGAAATACAAAGGACCGCATCGACACGGACCCCAGATCAATCGAGTCCGTCATCCACGTGAGTTGGTCACGGGTGTCGGACGCGCCTGCAATGGTCAGCGCAGGCAGGTAGTGGTCGACGGTCGGGTGCGCCATCCGCAGCAGGGTGCCCAGACCCTTGCGGTCGGCCAGCACGTTGAAATCCCGATCCTCCAGCTTTTCGGCAAAGAGTTTGTCGAACGCGATCGCAAAGTCCTGCGGTTTGCCGCCCCAATCCAAGGCGCGCAGGTTATGCACCACGTTGCCGGACCCAAGGATTAGCACGCCGCGGCCCCGCAGATCGGACAGGATTTGGCCGATTTCCAACTGGTAGGACAGGTCCTGCGTCATATCGATCGAAACCTGAAAGACCGGCACATCCGCATCGGGGTACAGGAACTTCAGCACGCTCCACGCGCCGTGGTCCAGACCCCAAGTGTCATCCTCTTGGGCGTGGTGACTGCTGAGCAGAGCGGTCACTTCACGTGCCAAGGCCGGATCGCCGTGGGCGTTGTATTGCTGATCAAACAGCTCCTGCGGAAAGCCATAGAAATCGTGGATTGTGCGCGGCATAGCCGAGACGTCGACCAGCGTGGTCCCTTTGGTCATCCAGTGGGCGGACACGACAAGGATCGCTTTGGGACGCGGCAGGTTCTTACCCAGTGCGGTCCAAGCGCGGCTATACTCGGTGTCTTCGATTGCATTCATCGGGCTGCCGTGCCCCAGAAAGACCAGAGGCATCCGGTCCGAAGGGCTCAGTCGGTCGCGCAGGGCGCTCAGTGTTTGGACGGTACTCATGTTCAGTCTCCTGTGGCGGGGCGGGTCGCCCTTGGGGCGACCCGTTTCACATTAGATAATCGATTAGGCGAACTGGCCTAAGGTCCGGTTCAGTGCGGGGATGCGCAGAGCATATGCACCCGCGCCTTTGATCAGGATCACCACCTGAGCCACTGCCCAGAATACGGGGAATTCCCAACCGCCGCCTTCGTTCGAGAAGGTCCAGCCGTTGCCGCTATGAACCCATGCGGCCCCCAGCAGGACGGGGATCAGAGCCAGCGACACAAGGCGCGTTGCAACGCCAAGGATCAGCGCCAGACCACCACCAAGTTCGGCCAAGATGGTCAGGTAGGCGACGAAACCGGGCAGGCCGAGGCTCTCGAAATACCCAACCGTGCCGGGGATGGTGAAAACGCTGACCTTCATCCAGCCGTGGGCCAGAAACAGCGTGCCGCTGGCAAGGCGCAGGATCAGGGCGGAAATGTCCTTTTGTGCTTGGGGTGTCATTGTCTTGTCTCCAAAAGTTCGGGGCCACCGTGTTGTGGCGTGATCTGTTGTCTGACACCGAACTTAGCGATTGACCCCATTCAACAAAATGGAGACTTTATGGAATGACCTTCCACATTTTGTTCTGAAATTATCATGGATATCGTTGACGAACTGCGCGCCTTTGTGGCGACGGCCCAAACAGGCTCTTTCACCGGCGCGGCCGAGCAATTGGGGGTGTCGAACCGACTGACCTCGAAATACGTGGCTGAGCTGGAGGCGCGGCTTGGCATCCGTCTGTTCCAGCGCACCACCCGGAAAGTCGGCCTGACCCCCGCAGGAGAGGATCTGTTGGCGCGCGCGCCTGCCCTGCTGGAAGACCTGGACGCGCTGCTGGCAGAGGTATCCGAGGGATCCAAAGGCTTCTCTGGCGTGATCCGCTTGTCCGCACCTGTGACGTTTGGCGAACTCTATGTGGTCGGGATGCTAGAGCGGTTCGGGCGAGAAAACCCTGACCTGATGTTTGATCTGCGTTTGTCCGACCAGTTTTCTGATCTGGCGAGCGAAGGGATCGATCTGGCCTTCCGCTTGGGACGCAGCGCCATGCAATCCATGAAGACGCGCAAGTTGGGCACCTTCAGGTCCACACTTGTGGCCAGTCCGGCATTTCTGGAGCGTTACGGCACGCCGCAGCATCCGTCGGACCTGAACCAGCTGCCCTGCATCATCGACACTAACCGCCTGACGCCCAAGCGATGGACATTCTCCAAAGGCACAGAAACGTTCGGAGCCTCTGTACAAGGCCGGTTTCAGGTCAATTCTGCGCGGGCGGGCGTCGAACTCGCGCTCGAGGGCGTGGGCATTGCCTATCCGCCGCGCTTTGCCATCGGGTCTGCCATCGAGAGCGGTGAGCTCGTCCCCTTGCTAGAGGGCTACGATGTAGAGAGCGGACCGATCAGCGCTGTCTACCTCGAAGGGCGCACCCTGCCCCGCAAGGTGCGCGCCCTGATTGATTTCGCCGTCGAAGACATCAAGAACGCGGGCATTTTATAGCCCGCGTCTGATCACTCAGGCGTTGAGCGACGGATTGACCGGAACAACGATGCGACCGCGCACCTCGCCAGACAGGAACTTTGGAGCGGTCTCGATCACGTCGTCCAAGGCCAATTCCGTGGCAATCGCGTCCAGTTTGGACAGATCAAGGTCGCTTACCAGACGATCATAGGCCGCAATGCGCTTGGCTTTGGACGCCATAACGCTGTCCACGCCCGCCAGAGTGACCCCACGCAGAATAAACGGCGCGACGCTGGTGGGCAGGTCCATACCCGCCGCCAGACCGCAGGCCGCGACACATCCACCGTACTTCATCGACGCAATGACATTGGCCAACACGGTACTGCCTGCCACATCGACGGCGCCCGCCCAACGTTCTTTGGCCAAGGGGCGAGGCTTGCCGGACAATTCCTCGCGGTCGATGATCGAAGCGGCGCCAAGGCTCTTGAGGTAGTCCGCCTCGGACGCCCGGCCCGTCACGGCTGCGACCTGAAAACCTTTGGCCGCCAGAAGCATGGTCGCGACACTGCCAACACCGCCCGCTGCGCCAGTAACCACGATCTCGCCGCTGTCGGGCGTTACTCCGTGCTCTTCCAACGCCAGCACACACAGCATTGCCGTATAGCCCGCAGTGCCGATCACCATCGCCTGCCGCGCAGTCATGCCTGCGGGCTGCGGGATCAGCCAGTCACCAGAAACGCGCGCCAGACCAGAGAGACCTCCCCAGTGTTTCTCGCCGACGCCCCAGCCATTCAGGATGACTTTGTCACCCGCTTTGAAGTCCGCATGGCTGCTGTCGCGCACCACTCCGGCAAAGTCGATGCCAGGCACCATGGGAAAGCTCCGCACCACCGGCGAGGCACCCGTGATCGCCAGAGCATCTTTGTAGTTCAGCGTGGAATAGACCACGTCGACCAGCACGTCCCCCTCTGGCAAGTCAGTGGCGCTGACATCGCGCAGGGTGACGGTTTGTTGGTCCTCGGTCTTGTCAATGACAACGGCTTGGGTCATCGGTTCGGCTCCCCCTCTTGAAGCATGGAAAAGAATAGATCAGCGAACAGGCGGATCGGTTCCGGTCCCTGTTCCAGCTTGGCGCGCAGGATCGCGCCCTCCCATCCGATCCAGAAAAATTGCGCCAAGGCAGCAGGATCGGCATCTCGCGAAAGCTGGCCGGCCCCCTGTGCGTTGGACAAACAAGCGGCAGTCCTCTGCTGCCAGTCGTCGAAGACATCTGTCAGAGCCTGTCGAAAGCTCTCGGGCAATGTGGACATCTCTTGGCCCAGATTTCCGACCAGACACCCCCTGCGATACCCATGCCGCGCCATCCCATCGATTGCGCGCTGGATAAATAGCCGCAGCCGATCGAGCGGCGCGCGGCTCTGATCACCCAGCGCGCGCTCGAGCAGTTCGGAAAAATAGACCTGATACGCATCGATCAGCGCGAGGCCAAACGCCTCTTTGTTTTGGAAGTAGTGGTAGAAACTGCCCTTTGGCACACCCGCATGTCGAAGGATTTGGTCGATCCCGATGGCAGAGTATCCCCGCTCTGTCATGTGTTCGAGGCCACTTCGGATCAGACGTGCACGAACCTCGGACAGCGCAGGGTCTTTGCGCGGCCGGCCCTTGGCGCGGGGTTGATCTGGACGAAAAGAATCTGGCGTCGGAGTAGGCATAAACAATTTCTAGACCGTTTCGTCCACAAATTAAATTCCTTTCTACACGCCCAAGTTTTAGCTTGATCCTGTTGCGCCGCGCGCTCTGGGGGCAAGAGTGTCAAATAGGTTCAGCTACGTCTTGACCCGCCTCTGCACCTGCATCCATAAGGAGAGAGAAAATCGCTTTGATACAGCCACAGGATTGATTTGGCGGCGAAAATGGCGGAATCGCAGGTAACATCGCTGTTCGCGAGCAATCTCGCACCCGAGGAGAGTGGCCCCGAGATTAAGGGCTATATCCTGCTGCCTGATGCCGCCACAGAGATCACCGCGGATATGGTTGTCAAGTTATCCCTTTTGGATGTTGCTGAATACTGGGTTTTGGTTGACGACCAAGCCTTCTGGTATGCTGGAGATAACCTTGTTGATGCGCTTGATCTGGACCCAGCTGCCCTGCAAACTCTGACGTTCGAGATGTTCCCGGACGAAGACCCCGAGCCTGTCATCCCAGATTGGCAATTTTTGGGCACAAATCGTCCCGACACGTTTCAAGGCACGCACGCCGAAGGCTGGTTCGCCGGCGATTTCGAAATCTCTGACATCATCTCCAGCTTCGCGGGGGGTGACACAGTGCTTGCTTTTTCCGGCGATGACATCGTTCACACTGGTGCAGGCGATGATCTGGTTTATGCCGGACGCGGCGATGACATCGTCTATGGAAACCGAAACGCCGATTTGCTCTTTGGAAATCGCGGGTCAGACAGCATACGCGGCAACCTCGGCCAAGACAGACTCTTCGGCAATCAGGGCAATGATACGCTGCTGGGAGGCCGAGGGAGCGATGCGCTTTTTGGCGGTCGCGATAACGATCAACTCGTTGGCGGTTTGGGCGATGACACGCTTTACGGCGGGCTTGGATCAGACACTCTCGTCGGTGGCGCTGGTGCGGACAGCTTTGTCTTTGCACACGGGCATGATGTGATCAGCGACTACGATACTGGGAAGGACTGGCTGGTCGTCACAAGGGACAATTTTCTGAGCCATGCAGAGCAGATCGGAGAAGATGTTTTGGTCACAATCAACCAGCACACTTCTCTGACGCTGCTCGACACCCTGATCGAAGACATCAGCATCAAGGTAATCGAGGCCGTAGACTTCGGGCTCTGATACCGTCGTCCAAGCGACGCGATCAGGTATCCTTGTGCTCAGTTACCATAATACAGTCGAGCAAATGGCTCAGCACTTCAGTTCGGTTGCGGACACCCGCTTTGCGATAAATGGCGTTAAGGTGGGTCTTGATCGTGCCTTCAGCGCTTCCGCGCAGTTCGGCAATTTCAGTAGTCGTGAAACCCTTGATCAGGAACGTCGCGATATCTTGCTCCGAAGGCGTTAACCCCCACTCGGAGAAGCGATCCTCCATGATATCCTGGACGGCCGATCTTGCTTGATCAAGACTCTCTTCCAAATGTGCTTGGCGGCGCAACATCGCGAATAGAAACCGCCCTTCTACATCTATTGCCAGCACCAAACGTACCCTCGCCAATGTCTCGACTTAGAAGTGCCGATGATAGACCGCTTCGGCACCCGCCTCGCGATAGTCGGCGAGCACATCCAAAACAAAAAAGTCAACACATAGACGCAAGCCGAATGGCCTTGCGGACACTCACGTTGCGGTCCACTCTTCGCCTAAGCCAAGAGTATCACATGAAAATCCTGCACACCGCCGACATACACCTAGATTCACCGCTCAAATCGCTCGCGCTACGGAACGAGGACTTGCGAACCAAGGTCCAATCCGCCACCAGAACCGCGCTCGTCCGCTTGGTCGACAGTGCGATCGATCTAGAGGTGGCGGCGCTGCTGATCAGCGGGGATCTCTATGATAGTGCCGAGCGGAGTGCGAAAACCGCGGCGTTTCTCTCCGGCCAGATGGAGCGATTGCGCAGCGCAGGTATTCCGGTGTTCTACATCAAAGGCAACCACGACGCCGAGAACCCGATCACCGGCGAAGTCGCGCTGCCCGAGAATGTCCATGTCTTTGGCGCGCGGGGCGGCAAGGTAAAAATCCCGCAGTCTGACGTCTGGATTCACGGAGTGAGTTTCAGTAGCAAGCACGCGCCGGACAGCCTGCTACCCAAATTCGGAGAGCCTGTCCCGGACGCAGTCAATATCGCGATGCTGCACACATCACTCTCTGGTGCAGTAGGGCACGATCCATACGCGCCATGCACGCTCAATCAATTGCGCGATCTGGGTTTCGACTATTGGGCGCTCGGGCACGTACACAAGCGGCAGATCCATAGTCAGAACCCTTGGGTGGTCATGCCCGGCATTCCGCAGGGTCGGGACATTGGCGAAGCGGGGCCGCAAAGCGCGAGTCTGATTGAGCTAGGAGAAGCCGGCATGACGGTGAGTGCCCTTCCAACCTCCGTCGTCGAGTTCACTGCTCTAAGCATTCCTGTGGGCGGTTGCGCCACCGATGACGCGATCCGCGCTGAAATCCGGCGGCATCTTTCTGGCTTTACCCAAGAGCTCCAGTCGGACTCGGCCATCCTTCGCACAACCCTTTGCGGGGCAACCTCAAGGCGCTGGCAAATCCTACGGGATTCGGATGCCTGGACGCAAACCATTCAGGACATGGCGCTGGAAACGGGCACGCTCTGGGTCGAAAAAGTTGCCTTCGACATAGCGCCCGAAAGCGACGCGCCCGACAACTCGGCCACAGGCGAGCTACAGGCGATCATGGAGAGCATCCGCCAAGAGGATGCCTTTGCTGCGAGCCTCGAAACCGACGTCATTTCAATGATCAACGATCTTCCACCTTCTTTGCGAGCAGCGCTTTTGCCAAGCGAAGAACAGGCGACATCTTTGGCGCAAAACCTGACAGAACAAGGCGCAGCGCAAATCCTCGCACGGATGAAAGGGGCAAGTGACTGATGCGCTTGCGGCAACTCACACTAGAACGTTTCGGACGGTTCTCGGGCAAAATCTACGATTTCGGCGCCAAGCCCGATGGCACTGATTTTCACGTGATTTACGGCCCCAACGAAGCGGGCAAAACCACCACAATGGAAGGCTTCTTGCGGCTGCTTTACGGATACCCCCTTCAAGATCCCTATGCATTCCAGCACCAGCGCAAGAACCTGAGCATATCTGGCATTCTCGACATAGAAGGGAACGCACGTCATTTCACGCGGCTCCCGCTCCGTTCGGACGGCCTGACGGATGCGAACGGGATTGCCCTTCCCGAGAACGCGATAAAGGGTCTGTTGAATGGCCTCGACGAGGCTGAGTACCGCAAACTCTTGTGTCTGGATGACGAGACCATTGAAAAAGGCGGCGACGAAATTGCCAGCAGCAAAGGTGACATCGGGCGGCTTCTGTTCTCTGCGGCGGCGGGCATCAGCGACCTGACCGCTGTGCTTGACCAAGTTCAGAAAGAGGCCGACGAACTGCACAAGCACCGCGCCTCGCGGACCCGCCTTGCTGCGCTCAAAAAAGAGCGGGAGGCCATCGAAAAACGGATCAAAGAACTCGACGTACCTGCCAGTGCCTATCGCAAGCTGAAACAAGCATTTGAAACATGCGACCAAGAGCAAAACGACCTGATCGCTGAGCGAACGCGCCTGCGGACTGAAAAGGGCAGCGCAGAACAGCGGGCGGCTGCGCTCCCTCAACTGGCAGAGATTGATCGCCGGTCAGAAGCTTTGGTGGATGTTGCTAATTTCCCCAAACAACTGGACATCAACCCCGAGGATCTGGTCGCGCTGGTCGCGGCGCAGACACAGCATCGCGCCGATCAGGAACGTCTGCGCAAGGTTCTGAGCGAGAAAGCCGCTCAGAGAGACAGTATCCATCGTGATCCGGCATCCTTGGCGCTGCAAGGCGAGCTGTCCGCACTCGAGGATCTGCGTGCCCGGAACAAAGGCGCCTCGCGAGATCTGGGTCGCCGTCAGCAGCAATTGGTAGATGCTCAGGCAGAAATGGCGCTAATCGCACGCCAATGCGGCGCTCCACCCGAAGCGCTCGAAAAGCTCGTGGTTGATGACCCGACTCTTCATAAGCTCGACATGGCACGTGAAGCTGCCCGAGAGGCGCATCGCCTTCTGACTGCCGAACAGGGCGAACTGGACAAACTTCAAGAAAAGCTTCAGCGCGCCGAGGCTGACCGACCCGAAGCGACCGAAGCGACCACAACATTTACTGAGTTATTGGCCAGTTACGGCGCAGATAGGCTCGCCGCTTCCTATGCGGTTGCGAAACAAGCGGTCGCTACTAGCCACCGTGACTATCGTGCTGCGTTGTCCAAGTTGAGTACGCCACACCAAACGTTCGACACATCGCCGAACCTGCCAATTGCCAAGAGCGATGCAGAGGACTTGGCGCTCCGCATTCAAGCGGCGCAACAACAACAGGCCGAACGCGAAGCGACAGCCGAGGCTCTAGCGACAGACCTCAGAGCAAAATCCGCACGGATTGCACAACTCAAGTCAGGCATTGGGGTCATTAGCGATCACGAAGCCAAGGTGTTGCTCTCCGAGCGCGATCAGTTGTGGACCACTCATCAAAAAAGCATGGACGCCGAAACAGCTTCGGCTTTCGAAATCGCCATGCGGGCCTACGATACCGCCTCTGATCAACGTCTGCACCACGCGCGGGATCTTGGGGAATTACGACAACTTGAGGCTGATCTAGCAGAAGTGACCGTGCGCCATGAAGATGCGCTAAAGCACCTCGAATTAGCGCGGCAATCTTCCGAAGCGGCCGACACAGAGTTGCGCGATGCCTGCAAAATGGCAGGTTTCCCCGAGGGACTGCCGCCAGCGCGTTTTGTCAGCTGGGTCACCGCCCTAGAGCAGGCGCAAAGTGCAGAGCGAGCGCTACGGGAAACAGAACACGAATTTAGACCGGTTCTCGAACGCGGCGATGCGCTGGCGGCAGAAATTGCGGAACAGCTCTCGCTAGAAGCGCCGGAGTTCGACAGCGCACTGGATCAGGCGCGCACCAAAGCGGCAGAAGAGCAAACTGCGCAAGAAGCACTGCGCACTCGGCAAGAGCTTCTGCGTTCTCTGCGTGCAGATCTGACACTACGCGAGGCAAGCGTCTTGCGCGCACAAGATGCTGCCGCGCACACCAATAATGCTTGGACTAATCTGGTGCGAGACGTGTTTGATCACGCGCTGCTTGCCGACGCACTGGAGCAATCGCTCGACCCGCTAAGAAAGCTTCGCGAAGCCGACATCAGACGGCAACAATTCCAGCGACAGGTTTCAACCATGGCCAAAGACCAAGAGGCGTTTCACTGCGAGGTTCAATCGCTGGCCAACAGGTACGGGCCTACCGCCGCCGGCGACGCAGAAGCGTTATATGAGTCACTGGCCGCACGCGCAGCCGCTGCGCAGGAAGCAGAGAAACATCATCAAACGCTCACCCGAGAAATCGCTGAAGCCGAAGCACACCTCGCCGAAGCCACAAGCGCCTTGCAGCAAATCGATACACAGGTGCACGAATTAGGGGCGATCTTCCCAGAGCAGATTGCAACGGAAACGCTTGCCGATCTTCGTGCAGCCGTCACGCAGGGTCACCAAGTTATCGCCGAACGCACCGCATTAAGCGATCTGACGCAGTCCTTTTTGTCGGGGCTCAATCTCTCTGATTTGACGGACGCCCGTGTTCTATTGGCCGGCCAAACACAGCCAGAACTGACAGAGCGCGTGGCAGAACTAGATGCGCAACTCGACGCGAATGACGCGGCGCTTCAGGCGGCGATTGCAGCGCGAAGTGCGACAAGCCAGGCCCTGAATGCTGTGACCGGCGATTCAGAGATCGCCCAATTGACCGAGCAGAAATCTACGATTGAGCTTGAGATGCAAGACGTCGCGCTAAAGCATCTGGAGCTCAAGCTAGGACACCGTTTGGCAGAAGAAGCCATTCGCCGCTATCGGGACGCCCACCGAAGTGGAATGATGCAGTCAGCCGAAGACACGTTTGCCGCCCTGACAAATGGAGCCTATGCACGTTTGGACACGGTGGTGTCAGGTCAAACGGAAACGCTCATCGCCTATGATGCAGCGGGTCAGGCGAAACAGGCCAAGGATCTGTCAAAGGGCACGCGGTTCCAACTCTATCTCGCGCTACGCGCCGCAGCCTACGACCAGCTTGCCGGACAGGGCCAAACCCTCCCGTTCTTTTGTGACGATATCTTTGAGACCTTCGACGAGGATCGCACGCGCTCGGCATGCCAAGTTTTGTCGCGTATTGGGCAAAACGGTCAAGCGATCTATCTCACGCACCACCGTCACGTGGTCGACATTGCCAAAGAGGTTTGCGGTTCCAATGTGACCATCCACGCGGTCTAGGACGCCAAAGAAAAAGGGCGGCTTTCGCGCCGCCCCGCTGCCTTGGTCACCCTTAGAAATAAGCGCAGTCGTCGATCAATGCGCTGACTTCGATGCCGCGGACGGTCAAGGTATCTCCGGTGTCAAAAGTGAAGACAACATCGTTGCCGACCTGCTCGGCATACGACTCCAGTTCGCCAACCGAATAGCTGCCGATCAGGCTCTGTTCGATGGCCAGAGTGTCGACCTCATCTTCGAAATCGACAACAACGTCGTGATTGACGGCTTCGACACCTTCGACAAAATAGAATGTGTCCGCGCCAGAGCCACCCATCATACGGTCATCGCCCTGACCGCCGCTCAGCAGGTCGTTGCCTGTCCCGCCAAAGAGCGTATCGTCACCATCGTTGCCGATCACAGAGTCATTGCCCGCATTTCCGACCACGCGGTCGTCGCCCGAGCCACCATCAACGTTGTCCGCACCGCTGCCGCCTTTGACGAAGTCATCTCCGGCAGATCCCATCAATGCATCATTGCCATCCTGACCTAGAACGGTGTCGTCATTGCCACCACCGATCAGAGTGTCGTTGCCAGCGCGCCCCTGAATACGGTCATTCCCATAGTCGCCATTTACGCTGTCATCGCCAGTGCCTGCAAAAACACGGTCGTGACCAGAGCCACCACTGATCGTATCGTCGCCACCATTGCCAAAGACGCGGTCGTTGCCACTGCTTCCCAACAATTCATCGTCGCCAGCGCCGCCGCTGACCGTGTCGTTGTCTTCGCCACCAGAGAGCAGGTCATCGCCCTTGCCGCCCTGAACTTTATCGTTTCCGCCTTCGCCGTTCAGTGTGTCGCCACCGCCAAAGCCAAGCAACACATCATCGCCATCGCTACCCAGCAGAACATCGTCCTGAGAGCCGCCAAACAGTGAGTCATCACCGGCGTAGCCCGTGAATTGTACGGCCCAGTCACCCGCGATCATCTCATCGTCGTACTGCGTGCCGCGGACTGCGGTCACTTCGCCGATGATGGTGTCCGTGTCGCCAAAACCATCGGTGGCCACACCATCACGCAAGTCCACGACAATGCCATTCTGGCCACCTGTCTGTGTGGAATCTCGGCTATAGTTCAACACGGCAGGACCGCTTAGAACGCGCACAGTGTCATCGCCTTCGGCGGTCCAGAGCACAACCTCGTCCGACCCACTCAGCGAGAAGGTATCCGCGAGGTCAGTGCCGTAGATTGTCTCGAACCCTTCAAAGGTGTCCGTGTCACCAAAAGAATCCGTCGCCGTGCCTGCGCCGGTGTTGACGGTTACAGCGCTGCCGCCCCCTTCGTAATAATAGCCAAGAACGTCTGCGTCTTCGCCATCAGCATCGCTGCCGCCATTCAAGCTGTCGTCGCCCGAACCGCCGATCAGGGTGTCATTGCCGGTCAACCCCCGGAGAGTGTCATCTCCGGCATAACCGATCATGGTATCGTCAGTGCTGCCGCCGCTGATAACGTCGTCGTCACCAGTTCCAATATAAGAATTTGTTGCCACGATTTTTCTCGCTTCGATAAATGAAGAACTGCCTATTTTTTCGTGCAATCATAATCGACTACGAGAATCCTGCCAATCGGGTAGAGGAAAATGTGATAGACCGTCCACGATACCTTTGACAAATTTATCTTACAGAAAATTCGACGCCTTTTCAGAAAGCAACCCTGCAGCGCTTGGCGGCGCCAGCTATGACATTGTTTTCAATGTAACAATAATACCGCCACAGAACCAATTGATGCCACAGCTTATTTTTCCCGACAGTCTATCCGCACCAATGGATTGCAGAAATTACAGTTTCCAGAAATTATTTGTGAAAAATATATTCATCCTACGTGCTCGATCCGAAAAGAAGCGCTTGTTTTGCCTCTGGTATGGCCTTTTTCGCAGGATTCAGAGCCAAATTATTTCATCCAAGATCGCCTGAACGTCTTTGGAACCAACGATGAGCAGCTCTCCCGCTCCGCCAAAATCCAGCAAAACACCCGCTTTCACGCGTGAAGCGTCGATCTCGTCCAAAGGCTGATAGAGCGTGTGGTCCAGCGCAAGAATATCGTTTCCCGAGAAATCCAGCACACGGTCTTTGCCGCCGCTGAAAACAAAGGTGTCGGCCCCCGCCCCACCCGTCAGCCGATCGTTGCCAGAGCCCCCTATCAAGACGTCATCACCGCGCCCGCCAAAGAGTTGGTCTTTGCCAGCGCCGCCCATCAAGGTGTCGTTGCCGTTTCCGCCTTCGAGTCGATCCCCCAGCGCATCCCCCTGCAAAACGTCGGTGCCACCCCCGCCTTTGAGCCGATCTCTGCCGCCGCCGCCAATCACCACGTCGGCTCCGCCCTGTCCCACAAGCTTGTCCTTGCCAGCGCCCCCATCGAGCGTATCAGCGCCTCCGCCGCCAAATAACTGATCGCGTGCGCCCCGTCCCCAAAGCGCATCATCGCCTGCATTTCCCTTGATCTTGTCCTTGCCTGCTCCGCCATCAAGGCTGTCATTTCCTGCACCGCCAAGGAGGAGATCATCGCCCTGATCACCGGTCACATGGTCGGCCCCACTTCCAGCAACAATGGTGTCATTCCCAGATCCCCCGAGGATTGAATCTCCGGCATCTCCTCCTAGAATTCTGTCGGCCATGGCACCTCCGTCGAGCATGTCCGCACCCGTACCCCCATCCAATCGGTCTGCGCCCTCTCCGCCGGTAAGGCTGTCATCGCCAGCGCCACCACGCAGATCATCGTCACCCTCACCGCCGTCCAGAACGTCGTCCCCGTCTCCGCCGATCAGCGTGTCTTGCCCAAGCCCACCGGAAATCTTGTCATGTCCCCCTTGTCCGTCCAACCAGTCGTCGCCCGCCAATCCATCAATGATCTCGCCCCAGCTGTCGCCGGTTAGCTTGTCATGGGTTTCGGTTGGCTGACTGTCTGCGTAGTGTTCAACAATAGGATCGACCCACTTTTGCAGTGTGCGCGTCGGCCCATTGATCAGAGCTGCCTCTATGCGGGAGACAGGTATTTTTCGGCCATGCGTGCTCTCGATGACAAGCGTTTCTGTTCCGTTGATCATCTCGAACGTGATGAGCGCGCCGGTGTCCGTGACCGAAATCTCTAGCTGGTCCACAGATCGGTAGAATGCCCATCCTGACAGGTCCAGCAGGTCGTTCCGCATGTCGAACTCGAGGATTTTGTCCTCTTGCCCGTCTGTGACCACAGAAAAGATGTCGACACCTGCTCCACCAACCATGGTATCGACGCCGGCCCCATCGCGCACGATGTCTCCCGCTGATCCGGCGGTTAACTTGTCATTGAATTGGCTCCCCATCAGGACAGCCGCGTTCTCATCGCCAACGGCCTTGCCATTCACTGCGGTCACGGTTGTCCGGTCAAGTGAGCCTGCGCTCTGATAAAGGCTGATCCCCTGCTCTGCCGCGCTGCCAGCGGCGACTCCGATTGTACCATCGGTCGTTCTGTAGGCCGCGATTGCCGTCACATCCGTGAGAGCTGTTTCGAGAGTGTCGGAGAGCTCTCCTTCATGCAGCAAAGAGCCATCCGGGAGCAGCCTGAAAAAGCTAAGCCCCGCGTCCCGCCCTCCAACGATGATCATGGATTGATCGCCAACAGAAACGACGTCAAGCACCTGTGCCGACGCAAGCCGCGATGTTGTCGTGTCGTTCACATGGTCAACAACTGTGAGCGCGCCATTGTTTTCCAATCGAAAGACGCTGAGCGAACTGCTCTGAGCGCCGGTCGCAATGACGTAGCGCACCCCTCCGACGGTCGCCGAGGCCAACTGAACCAGACCAGAAATGCCCGGATTTTCCTCGGCTGAAAGGGTATAAAGCGTGTTGAAGCCGCCCCCCGCCTGCGCCTTGAAAACCGAGAGCACCGTGTCACCAACGCCGCCCGCAACAACAAATCCACCAAAGGTGGTCAGGTCTGTCGGAGCCATATCTTCAGGACTGAACAGCTCCCCAACGCTGTCCATAGCCGATCCGGTCCAGCGGTAGATCCCCATACTCTCGGCACCCGAGAGCACCACATAAAGGCCCCCGCTGCTGATCGCCTGAAGCGATGACAGCTCTGCCTCCAGAACCTTGATGCCAGAAACGCCTGTGAGCGTATTGCTCGCAACTTGCGATCCAAGACCACTCACCAGCAATTCGCGTCCCTTTAGTATCAACTCTGGATCGACCCCCAGAGACCCCGTGCCCGACAGTGCAATCTGCGAAACGTCCGCTGTTTCCGCCGTCAGGTCCCATGCAGCAAGCACACCGCCCGGATTTGGTCCTGTCAGAGTGTAGACAGTGGGCTGCGCATCATTCACGACGACTGCAACGTCGCGCAAACCTTCCAGTTCGGTAAAATCGCTATCCTCTGCCCAATCAAAGGCAGAGCCGACATGCACGAGGAAATCCCCCATTCGGCACCCGTTCTTCCACTGTCCACCACAGACGAAACTGAAGCGGACCCGCGGCAAGACGGGTTCTGAAATTGGGCAGGATGATGCACTTCCTGCCGCATTTCTTTCAAAGCTCTTGCGTTAGGGTTAATGCACCCGATCAGAAGAGAAAGTTGTCTTGGCTGTTGAGCTCTGACAGCGATGCACCGCGCACCAGAATCTCGACATCGCCGTATTCCACCAGCACGAATTTGCCGCTCTTGGAGAAGCTCAGGTCATCGAAAGACACATCAGCCTGCGCCAGATCGATCAGA
>NZ_JBGFGN010000108.1:0-105924 GCF_041224595.1 Donghicola sp. XS_ASV15
CATGTTGGTTTTGGTCATCGGGGTCTCCGTGTGGTTCGTGGTTGAAGCGGTCAAACTCCACCTCGACCATACACCTCGATGGCCACCCGGGATTACACCGTTGGCGGTGCGGAAATTACACCACGTGCTCGGACACTAACATGCAGAATGCATCATTTGTGCAAGTCCGTTCGGGCAGAAGTGTTCGCTCAAAGAGAGACACTCTTTTTCCAAAAGCCCTAAACAAAAACTTAAATGCGCCCGTTCACTACGATAGCGACCCATTTACACAGTCGCAGGGTAGAGGACGACGAAGATGATCAAATCTGGCGCGACATCGAATGTGAACATCGCACTGCAAGCGATTTCGGCGGCGGATCAGGAGCGCCAGAAATCGATGCAAGCGTTGCAATCTGGGAACCGGATCAACAAGGCCGGTGATGATGTGGCAGGTGTGTCTGGCGCAGCCAAGCTGCGCGGAGAGATCACCGCTGTCGGACAAGGCATCCGGAATATCGGAGATTTTGGTGGTTTCCTGAAGACGGCAGAGTCCATTCACACCGGTGCCATTGACGTCCTGCAGAACATCCGTGTTCTCGCCTTGCAATCGGCAAGCGCGGCGAATTCGACCAACGAGCGCCTTTCGTTGAATGACTCTGCGCAGAACTATCTAACTCAGTTCAGACAAGAGACGTCTGGCGGGACACTGGCGGCGCGCTTCTTGGTGGATGGGTCATTTAGTGACAAGCAGTTGACGCTTGGGGCAGGGGACGACTCTGCATTGAAGATTAGCATTCGCTCGATCCAACTCCCCGATATTGGGGAGTTCCGTGTCGGGACCGAGGCTTCTTTGACACTGACGACTGGCGCGGGCGAGGTTGCAGGGTCGATCCAGAGCGGCGCGAATTTTGTCGTGAACAGTGCGGGCACCAGTGCATCAGTTGCGCTGGATCAGGGCATGTCGGCGCGGGATCTGCGCGACAAGTTGCAGACGTCAGGGCGGGACTCTTTGGAGGCCGCAGGTGTCACCTTGGAGGCCAAGACAGAGGTGAAGCTGTCGGCTCTGGCTGGCGGGACACTCTCGTTTTCTGTGAACGGCCAAGCGCTGACCAGCGTCATTGGCGCGGATGGCGATCTGTCGGGGCTTGGCTCGCAGCTGAATGCAAAATCGAACCAGACGGGAATTACGGCGCGGTTGGATGCATCCAAGACCGCTTTGACGCTCACGGATGCGCGCGGCGACAATATTCGATTGGCTGACTTTCAAAGCTCGGACGGCGCACGGCTGATGTTGACGGCACTCGAGGATGGGGTCGCTGCGGGGGCGACTTCGGGCGTACATCTGGGTGTTCTGGAAAGCGGCGGTAATCTTGGTGCAACGATTACTGGTCAGGTGACACTGAGCGGAAACGAGAGCATCTCGATCCAGCAAGACGCTAATACAGGTGCAGGACAGGGGTTTGTGGAAAGCGCGCTCAAGAACAGTAGCTTCAGCAGCCTAGGGGATATTGACCTGACCAATGTCGATGGCGCGCTGCGCGCAGTGTCTATTCTGGATCATTCGATTGCACGGGTTGAGAAAGGCCGCGGCAAACTGGGTGCGACGCAGAACACCCTAGACGCTCTGTCTCGCGGTCTTGGGCGATTGCAGAATAACCTTGAAGGCAGCCATGCCTATATCATGGGGGCCGATATGGCTCAGGAAGTAAGCCGCTTTGCCCAAAGCCGGATCATCCTGAACGCGGCGCAAGCGATGCTGGGACAGGGGATGAAAGCCCAGTCCCAGTTCTTGGGGCTTTTACGCGCCTAGTCTTAGTTGATCGGCGCGAGCAATTCGGGGTTTGTCACGATCTGACGAACCCCATGAGAGTGGTGTTCGTTGAACCTGTTCTCTTCGGCCCAAGCATGAAGCGACCGGATATCCACCTTGGCGCAGGCCGGGCGGACCGACCAAGTGACCTGAAGCGGAGAGCATTGCTGCTCGGTATATTTCGGGCCGGTGGTCGATCCAGCGAAAACCACTGGTGTGCCCGTGTCGGTCGGCAGAGCGTCGGGTTGATAAAAGCCGCCGACCTCTTTGCCGTGAAAGTCAAAGGTCCGGAAGTCCAGCGCATAGGGGTCGTTCACGACCAGAAAGACTTGGCTTTCGACACGGAGCTGCGGGTTCGCGCAGCTTTCACTCATGCAGGCACCAAGCCCTTCGCCGGGCTCCACATCGCAAGAGGAGTAGACCCAGTGCACCTCGATCGTGTCGCCGGGTGCCACGCCGCCCAATGGGCCGTGGCCGTCAAAGGGATCTTCGAGTGCGGCGGCAGTCAGCTCTGGCGTCTCGTTGCATTGCCAGCCACCGTTTTCGCCTGATCCGGCAGAAACCGAAAAATCCGGGCCCTTGTGTTCGGCATTGGTATGAGTGTGAATGTTGCACAGGTTCATCTGGCTCGCGTCTGGCGCCAGAGTGAACAGCTGAGTGTTGGCGCCATCCTTGAGTGAAATGTCGCGCGGTGTTTGCGGGCCGTAGCCGGAGCAAGCGCCGGCGGCGAAACTCGCAACCGGCATCAGAGCCACAAGAGCTGCGGCGAGTGATTTTCTGAGCATTTTTTCCCCCTTGCCAACCTTTGCGCCGCAAGTGTTGCGGCGTAGGCTGCAACTATTAGAGAGAAATGTGTGAATTGCGTTACTGATCTAAAGAAACAATCAGTTCCATTGTCTACTGCATTTCAGACAGGGCCTTGGCGAGGCGCCGGACGCCTTCGGTCAGTTGCTCTGGTTCATTCAGCGTGAAATTCAGACGAATGCCCGACTGGTCCAGCCCCTCTGGGTCGAACACGCTGCTCGGAGAGATGCAGACGCCGTGCTCTAGGCCGACCTTCATCAATGCATCGGTGGCGATGGCAGGGTTTTTGACTCTGGCCCAGACAAACATACCGCCGCTGGGTTTTTCCCATGTCAGGAAATCGGACAAGTGTTCGTCCATAGCCGTGCAGAGGGCATCGCGCCGGCGTCGGTACAGCTCAAGATTAGCAGGCAGGATGCGGTCGGCCAGACCTTCGGAATAGGCGCGGGCAGCGATCATCTGGCACAACCCGCTGCTGAACATATCCGAGCCTTGTTTGGCGACTGTCAGGGCTGCGATCATTTCGGGGGCCGCGATAATCCAGCCGATACGCAGTCCGGGCGCCAACTCTTTGGAGACTGTGCCCAAATAGATGACCGGCCCGTCATAGGATTTCCCAGTTGCCGACATCTCGAGCATCGTGGGCAGGGGATTTCCATCATAATAGAGCTTGCCGTAGGGGTCATCCTCGACCAGCCAAGCGCCAGTTTCTTGCGCGGCGGCGAGCAAGGCTTTGCGCTGCGCGACCGGAACCAGACGACCACTGGGGTTCGAGAAGTTTGGGACCGTATAGGCGAATTGGGCACCGGTCATCGCTGCGGTGATGTCGCAGGCTGGGTCTTCCAGATGCATCGGCGCGTAGACAGGCGTGCGCGGGCGCCATGCGTCCAATGCGCCTAGATATGCAGGGCTTTGGGCGGCGATTTTCTGGCCGGGCTCCAACAGAACCTTGCCGATCAGATCCAAGGCCTGCGCCCCGCCTGTGGTGATCATCACATTGTCTCGGGTCAGCGGCAGGGTCGGGGTGCTGTAGCGTTCGGCCAGCACATCGCGGAGTCGCGGCAGTCCCGGGACGGGGCTGTAGGTCAGAGTTTCGGCGGGGTAATCGCGGACCACTTCGCCGGCCAGCTCGGAAATTTCGGTCACAGGCCACGCATCGGGGGCGGGCAGGCCACCGGCCAGGTTGATCAGATCGGGGATTTGCCCCGCTGCCAGAAACACGGCGGTCACGTCGTTTGTGTCGTTAAGCCAGTTTGCCATGGGCGCGCGGGGTGCCATCGGATCATCCTTTGTGGTGTGATTTGAAAAATGCCACCCGTTTCGGGGTGGCATTGCATGGTTTTCAGAGCGCTACCCTTAGTCGCGAGTGCCTGCGAAACGTTCCTGCCACTCTTCGCGCTGATCATCGCTGATCTTGCCGAACAGGTTGTCCGGCACGGCAAAGGCGTGACCGGCGGGCAGACGCTTGACCGCGTCAGCGGCGCTGCCGGGCCATTGGGCGTCGACCTTCATCGCCTCTAGCAGCTTGTCGGCGGCATCGGGGATAAAGGGCGCGGACAGCACAGCATAAAGCGGGATCAGGTTCAGGGCGAAACGCACCTGACCAGCAGCCTTTTCGGGGTCTTCCTTGAAGGTCGACCACGGCGCGGCTTCTTGCAGGTATTCGTTGCCCATGACCCAGATCGCGCGCAGGGCGCCAGCGGCCTTGCGGACTTCTTTGTCTTCCATGAACTGTTCGTAAGCGCGGATGTTCGCTTCGAGCTGATCAATAAAGGCCTGATCTACGGGCAGTTCGTCGCCACCTGCGGGAACCTCTTCGCCGAACTTCGAGCGGCAGAACTTGGTGACGCGGCTGACAAAGTTCCCCAGCACGTCCGCAAGGTCTTTGTTCACGGAGGCTTGGAAATTGTCCCAAGTAAACTCGCTGTCCGAGGATTCTGGTGCGTGGCTCAGCAGCCACCAGCGCCAGTAGTCGGCGGGCAGAATGTCCAGCGCCTGATCCATGAACACACCGCGCCCGCGCGAGGTGCTGAACTGGCCGCCGTCATAATTCAGGTAGTTGAACGACTTGATGTAGTCGACCAGCTTCCACGGCTCGCCCGAGCCCAGAATGGTCGCGGGGAAGGACAGGGTGTGGAACGGCACGTTATCCTTGCCCATGAACTGGGTATAGGTCACGTCGTCCGCGCCCTTGTCGGTGCGCCACCAGCGTTCCCAGTCGGTGCCTTTGCCCGCATCGACCCATTCCTGACCGCAGGCGATGTATTCGATCGGCGCGTCGAACCAGACGTAGAAGACTTTGCCCTCCATGCCGTCCCAGTCCTGATCGCCCTTCTTGACCGGAATACCCCAGTCCAGATCGCGGGTGATGCCGCGGTCCTGCAGGCCGTCACCGTCGTTCAGCCATTTCTTGGCGATCGAGGTGGTCAGCACGGGCCAGCCCTCGCGGGTGTCGATCCACTGCTCCAGTTGGTCCTTCATCTGACTCTGGCACAGATACAGGTGTTTGGTCTCGCGCATCTCCAGTTCGGTCGAGCCCGAGATTGTCGAGTGCGGGTTGATCAGGTCCACGGGATCCAGCTGCTTGGTGCAGTTGTCGCACTGGTCGCCGCGCGCACTGTCGAAACCGCAGTTGGGGCAGGTGCCCTCAATATACCGGTCAGGCAGGAAGCGGCCATCGGCGTGGCTGTACATCTGCGTCTCGGAAACTTCGCGGATCAGGCCAGCGTCGGCCAGACGGCCTGCGAAATGCTGGGTCAGCTTGTGGTTCGCGTCCGAGGATGAGCGGCCAAAGTGGTCGAACGACAGGCGGAAGCCCTCGGCGATCTTGGCCTGAACCTCGTGCATTTCGGCGCAATATTCGGCGACGGGTTTACCGGCCTTGGCGGCGGCCAGCTCGGCGGGGGTGCCGTGTTCGTCGGTGGCGCACAGGAACAGAACCTCGTTGCCGCGGCCGCGCTGGTAGCGGGCGAACAGGTCCGCCGGCAGCTGGCTGCCCACAAGGTTGCCAAGGTGTTTGATGCCGTTGATGTACGGAATGGCCGAAGTGATCAGGTGCCGTGCCATGAGGTGCCCCCAGAATTCTGTTGTCGGGCCTCCCTTAGCGCATGAGGCTGCGGTGTTCCAGCAGAACTGGCGCTTGTTTGCTGGGCTAGTCGGGTCCCGCGGCGGGCGTCAGGGTCAGTGCCCCGCTGTGGTCCCGCGCCATGGTCCAACTGGCGGGGGCGGCCATGCGGGCACGCACGCGGTCCAGCCGCCACGCCGGATGACCCGAGGGCAGAGGGGTCACCATCCAGCGCGTCTCGACCCCCGGTGCGCCGCCCCGTTCAGGGGTCAGCAGGATGCCAATGGGGGCTTCGGCGCCTTTCTGCGCGCCGCGTTCGGCGGCCAGATGCAGACGGCGGATCGGAGTCAGTTCGGGGATTTCGCTGACCTCGCTGATGACCGCCGAAACCGCGCCACTGTCGAGCGCCTCTTCCATGGCCCACAGGATGTCGCGGGTTTGGCCAGCCTTGACCGTCAGGATGCGGGTCGGGTCGCACCATGGTCCTAGGCCGGGGGCGAAGAGCGTTTCGGTGCTCCATGCAGGTTTGATCCACATCACCGGTCCGCTGGTCCGTCCCGCCCATTCCAGAGCGAACACCCAGCGCGCCGCACCGCAGATTTCATGCACGCGCGCCCGCGCCACCCGCAGCCCGCCTGCGAGGGTCAGCTCCGGTCCGTCCCGATGGGGCCGCCGGTCCAAGAGATGGGCCTGATTCACCATGTTCCCATTTTATGTTCCTATTTTGTTCCGTAAAGGCATTCTATCGTTTGGGCAGTTTGTGATGTGCTGGAACGCGGCTAGGCTGCTGACAGAAGAGACATGATAAAGGGAGGAGATATCATGACCCGACTACTATGCGCCTTGGCGATCACCTGCATGGCCCTCTGGGGCCAGCTGGCCGAAGCCGGAGAGAAGATGAAAGTCGTCTACCACGTCGCTGACGCGGAGAAGGTCGGCTTTGCCCTTGGCAATATGGCCAACCACATCAAGGGCGCAGGCGGCCCAGAGAATGTGGAAATCGTGTTGGTCGTCCACGGCCCCGCGCTCAAGGCGTTTCACGATGGTGTCGATGCTAATCCCAAGGTGCTGGAGCGTTTGACCGCCCTTCAGGGCAATGGCGTCACGTTCGAGGCCTGCGGCAACACCATGAACGCGCAATCGGTGTCCTTGGATGACCTGATGCCCAACTTCACCCGACGCGACGAGGGCGGGGTGGTGCGCATCGCGGATTTGCAGTCCCAAGGCTACATCTACATCCGCCCGTAACATTGCATTCCCATGATACGGGAAATGCAGGCGCTCCCCTTGAGTTTCCCACGTGGGGGCGCAACTTTGACCACAAGTTATTGCAATGACAAAGGACGACCTGATGAAGACCAGACCGCTCGGACGCACCGGCCTAGACGTGACCGTTTTCTGCCTCGGTTCGATGACATGGGGCACGCAAAACACCGAAGAAGAAGGCCATGGCCAAATCGAGCGCGCCATCGAGGCGGGGATCAACTTTATCGATACCGCCGAGATGTATCCGGTGAACCCCATCCGCGCCGAGACCGTCGGCCTGACTGAACAGATCATTGGCAACTGGTTCGAAAAGTCCGGCCGCCGCGACGAGTTGATCTTGGCCACCAAGCACAGCGGCGCCGGCTCTTTCGCCCGTGATGGCGCTCCGATCACTGCAAAGTCCATCCCAGAGGCCATCGAGGGATCGCTCAAACGTCTGAAGACTGACGTTATCGACCTCTACCAATTCCACTGGCCGAACCGCGGCAGCTATCACTTCCGCAAGATGTGGAACTACGACCCATCTAGTCAGAATGCGGCCTATACCCAGCAGCACATGGAAGACTGCCTTGGCACGCTGCAAAAGATGGTCGATCAAGGCAAGATCAAGCATTTCGGCCTATCGAACGAAACCGCGTGGGGCACCACCAAATGGGTCCAGCATGCCGAAGCGGGCAAAGGCCCCCGGGTGGCTTCGATCCAGAACGAATATTCGCTGCTGGCGCGTTACTATGACACCGATCTGGCCGAAGCCTGCGTGAACGAGGATGTGGGCCTGTTGTCCTACACCACTTTGGCGGCGGGTCTGCTCACGGGCAAATACCAAAAGGGCCAAATCCCCGAGGGCTCGCGCATGGCGATCAACGGTGATCTGGGCGGCCGCAAGACCGAGCGCGTCTTTGATGCCGTGGATGCCTATCAGACGCTGGCGGACAAATACGGTCTGAGCCTGACGCAAATGTCGCTGGCATGGGCGCGGGACCGTCCGGGCATGTGCTCTGTCATCATCGGGGCGACCACGATGGACCAGCTCGAAGAGGTTCTGTGCGCCCACGATCTGGAGCTGCCTGCAGAGCTGCTGACCGAGATTGACGAGGTGCACAAACAGCACCCGCTGCCATTCTAAACCATCACGGGGCCTTCGGGCCCCGTTTTCATTGGGGCGGCGCGTGAATTTTCTGGCGGGGCGGGCCGCAGGGTGCAATATCGCCCTATGGATGCATGGATACTGATCACCTTTGCCGCCGCGACGTTTCAGACCCTGCGGTTTGTGCTGCAAAAACGCCTGAGCGCCAAAGAGTTGAGCGCGGCGGGGGCGACGTTTTCCCGCTTCATCTATTCTTTCCCCTTCGCCTTTGCGATCACACTGGCCTACCAGCAGTTGCGCGGGTTCGAGTGGCCCCAACTGACCCCAATGTTCTGGCTGCACGGCGCGGTTGGCGGCGTGGCGCAAATCCTTGCCACGCTGTGTGTGGTGATGCTTCTGGGGCGGCGCAATTTTGCGGTCGGGATCACCTTTAAAAAGACCGAGGTCATTCTGGCGGTCATCGTCGGATTGATTGTGTTGGGGGACGTGATCACTTTGCCCGCGCTTGGGGCGGTGCTGATCGGAATGGTCGGCGTGCTGCTTTTGTCAAAACAGGCCAAGGGCGCGGCATGGGACAATGCAGCGGTCGCGCTGGGGCTGGGATCGGGTCTGCTTTTTGCGATCTCGGGCGTGACCTATCGCGGGGCGACCCTCGCGGTTCTGAGCGACGATCCCTTCTTGCGGTCCTCTGTGGCACTGGCGATGGTGACTCTGTTCCAGACCGTCGTGATGGCGGCATGGTTGCAGATCAAAGACCCCGGACAGATCACCAAAGTGGTCAAGGCGTGGAACCGTGCGGGTCTGATCGGGATCATGAGCCTGTTTGGTTCTCTGAGTTGGTTCACCGCGTTTACCTTGCAGCCCGCAGGTCTGGTCAAAGCGGTCGGTCAGATCGAACTGATCCTGAGCATCATGGCGGGGCATCTGATCTTTGGCGAACGTCTCTCGCGGCGCGAACTTGTGGGTATCGCGACCATCGGTCTGAGCGTCGTCGTGCTGGTATTGGTTAGCTAAGAGGGCTGCCCCCGCCAAGACGGGCAAAGTGGATATCCTCGTCCCGATCTTTGTAAAACGGCACGCTGTCGGGCACTGGGCCGCCTCGCAAACGGGCGGCGATTTCGGCCAGAACGACCTCTGTGATAAAGGGCAGATCGAACTTGCGCACCTCGGGCAGGGGGATCCATTGCAAGTGGCTGAGTTCATCGCAAGCGGCCGAGAAATCGTCGGGATCCGTGACCAGCGCCTCTGCGTCGATCAAGAAGAAACGCGCATCGAACCGGCGTGGACGGCCGGGCGGGGTGATTGCGCGGAACACAAACTCCATCGCACCTGCCGCAGGCAGATAACCGCGCTCTGCGAACCCCAGCCAATCTTCGGGAACGGCGTCGGGCCAAGTGCCTGCTGTTCCCAAAATCTGGCCGGTTTCTTCCCATAACTCGCGGATCGCGGCGATGGGCAGGGCGCGGGCCACGGCCTCTGGGGTCTGTTCGGCGAGCCGCGCACTACAGGGATCGGGCAGGGGCGCAGCCAGCGGGATGGTGCTATCCCCTGCGTCCACAGCCCCGCCGGGAAAGACAAACTTCGAAGGCATAAACGCCGCTTTGGCTCCGCGCTGCCCCATCAATATGCGTGGGGCGGTGGACGCGTCACGCACCACGATCACGGTGGCGGCGTCACGGATGGCGGTTTTGTCGATGCCTGTCGAAATAGTGCTACCCCTTTGCACGCCCGAAGCCGTGCATCCTTTTTGACCACTGAAGCGCAACCATCGCGCCCTTTAACCTAGGCAAAAGGTAGAGCGAGAACGCAACGCAGCCAATGGTGAAAATGGTGAACAGCACCAACGGATCAGGGCGCCATATTTCAAAGGCAAGCAGCAGGATCGGCGCCATCAGGTGGCCCACAATCAGGATGGTCAGATAGGCGGGACCGTCATCGGCACGCTGATGGTGCAGCTCTTCGTGACACACAGGACAGGTGTCGCGGACCTTGAGATAGCCCTTGAGCAGGGGGCCACTGCCACAGTTCGGGCATTTGCGGCGCCAGCCTTTCCATAATGACGGGTAGAGCGGGCGATCCTCGCCGACGCCCGCTTGGGTGTTTTCAGACATTCCATCCTCGTTCACGCTGAATGTGCGGGAAACTTATACGTTAGCGCTCAAAGTAAAAGGGTGCGGAGTGTCCTTGCGTCTCCATGTCGCGAAGCAATGTGCAATCTCTTCTGACTCTTGCACAAAAAAATCGATGCACCTGCGACGGAATTCCAGAGCCCTCGCGTTTTACCTCATGAACACGGCGAGAGTTGAGGCCTCTCGCCGAGGTTCGAGGCCACACTGTAAATGGAAACTGGAAGGACGAACAGGATGACCAAGACTTCGACAAAAATCGTACTGGGACTTGCTGGACTGGCCGCGAGCGGCATGTTGGTGGTCACTGCGGCCCAAGCGCGCCCCGGCGGCATGATGGGCCATGGCGATCGCCCTGCCTTTTCTGAGCTGGATGCCAATGGCGACGGGGAAGTTTCTGCCGAAGAACTCGACGCGTTCCGCGCTGCAAAATTCGCCGATGCAGACACCGATGGCGACGGCGCTCTGAGCCCTGACGAGATGATCGCGCGGATGGAAGCACAGCGCGCCGAACAGATGCGCAGCCGCATGTTGCAGCGCTTTGACACTGACGGCGACGGCAAAATCTCGCCCGAGGAAATGGAGGCCAAACGTCCCGGTGACATGATCCAGAAGATGGATAAGGACGGCAACGGCACCATCTCGGAAGAAGAGTTCGCTGCTATGGAACGCCCGATGATGCGCAAGGGTGACGGCCCCCGCGGTATGAAGAACACCTGTGAAAGCGATGGTGGTCGCCATGGCGGAGGTGAGCGTGGCGAAGGTGGCAAGCACATGCCCCGCTGCCAGTAACCGGCATTGAACAAGGGGTGGCGCGTTTCGGCGCGCCACCGGTTGCCGGTCTCGGCGGTAACGGAGTAATCAGGGCTTTATGACGATGCCTTATGACGCAGTGAGCGAGCTTTCGGACGAAGCGCTCTTGGTACTGTATGCCAAGGGGGACTCGTTGGCTGCCCAAGTGTTGTCGCGCAGGTTCCTGCCGCGCGTGCTGGCCCATGCCACACGTGTGCTCAAGGATCAGGCCGAGGCAGAAGATGTCGCCCAAGAGGCTATGCTCCGGCTCTGGAAGATCGCGCCGGACTGGCGCGCGGGCGAAGCCCAGGTGACCACTTGGATGTACCGCGTCACAGCAAACCTGTGCACTGACCGCATCCGCAAACGCCGCAGTGTCCCGCTGGATGCCGCGCCAGAGCCCGAGGATGACACCCCGAGCGCAGGCGAGGCGATGCAGGATGCCGCACGGGCACAGGCGTTGAACGCCGCGCTCATGGAACTGCCGGAACGTCAGCGCCAAGCTGTGGCCTTGCGCCACCTCGAGGGGTTGTCGAACCCTGAAATTGCAGAAATTCTGGACTGCGGTGTCGAGGCTGTCGAAAGCCTGATTGCCCGCGGGAAACGCGCCCTGACCAAGATATTGCAGGGCAAACGAGAGGAACTGGGATATGTCGATGAATAAAGACGACGACAGCTTGGACCTGGAACTCTGGTTCAGTGCGTCCCGCAAACACACACCTGACCCCTCCAAGGACCTGTTGGCCCGCGTTTTGGCGGACGCCGCGATGGTCCAACCCGATGCGCCGGGGGTGGTGAGCACCGCGCCCGAACCCGAAGGGCGCCAGTCCATCTGGCAGCAGTTTACCGGGGCGATTGGGGGCTGGTCGGGCTTGGCTGGGCTGGGCACGGCGACCGTGGCAGGTCTGTGGATCGGGCTGAGTGCGCCGACCACCTTCACAGGGTTGATCTCTGGCGGCATCACCTACACCGAAGAGAGCGCCTTTGATCCCACCTACATGACCGATATGGACGACTACGCGCTGCTCGTGATCGAAGGGAGCGAATAACCATGGCTGACAACGAAAAACGCTCTGCCGCCCTAGCGCCTCGCTGGATCAAGGTGCTGTTGGCGGGATCGCTGGCTTTGAACTTTGCCGTGATAGCGGGGGCTGTTGGGCTGGTGCTGTCCGATGATGGGCCGCCACCGCCTCCGCGGCCGGACGGCGGGTTTGTGGGCATCAGCGGGTATGTGCGTGCACTGGATCACGATCATCGCAAAGAGTTCGGAACCAAGGTGCGGGATGCTCTGCCTCAGCCGCCGACCAAAGAGCGTTTCATGAGTCAGGCTCAAGATATGCTGACACTGATCCGCGCCGAACCCTTTGATCCAGAGGCCCTTCAGGCGCAGCTCTCTGCGATGGCGGAACGCTTCGAAGTGGGGCGCAAGGCGGGTGACGCGGAGTTGATCCGTATCATCAACGAGATGACCCCCGAAGAGCGTGCGGCTTACGCGGACCGTCTGGAAGAGCGGATGCAGAAAGGCTTCGAAAAGGCCAAGGATCGTCCATTCAAGCCGCACTAAGCGGCGCAAAACACACACGGTTGCGGCCATCGCTTTTGGCCGCATACAGCGCGTCGTCTGCCCCATGCAGGGCAGTGTCGATCCCCGAAATCCCCTCAGAATAGAGCTGTACACCGACCGAGATGGTCAGCGCGATCGGCCCGACGGACGACCCCAGAGTCACGGGAACCGATGAGACCGCGTGCCGCATTTCTTCGGCGATCGCGCGGGCTTCTTCGGCGTTCTTGACCGAAGTGGCGGCCAGAAACTCTTCGCCGCCAATGCGCGCCAGCACGGGCGCATCGGGAAGCGCGGCATGGAGCCGGCGTGACAGTTCAATCAGCGCCCGGTCCCCAGCGGCGTGCCCGAAGGTGTCATTGATCCGCTTGAAGTGATCCACATCTGCCAACATGAGCGCCAGCAATTGGCCATTACGCCGCGCGCGTTCACTCTCGCGCGCCAGAGCCGGCATTGTGCCGCGTCGGTTTTGCAGGCCGGTCAATGGGTCAATCTGGGACTCGGCAAAGCCCTGATGCAGCGCTGCCCGCTCTGCTTTGACCTGCGCTTGATGACGCAGCAGCGCTTTGATGCGCAATCCGACCTCGCGGGGATCAATCGGTCCCAGAAACAGATCATCGGCGCCCATGTTCATCACTTCGAGCCCATGACGTTCGAGCGCGCTATCGAAGACCCCAAGGATGGCAACCTTGCTTGACGCGCGGTGGGCACGCAGGGCCACCAGTAAATGCGCGGCGGGAAAAGGGTCGCTGTCCGAGACCGCAAACACCACAACCTCTGGCGGTGCAGGCTGGGCAAAGAACCGCGTCGCATCAGCCCATCCGCTCGCAAGGATCGGGCCTCTCCATTCTGCCCGAAGTGCATGGGCGACATCAGTCGCGACTTTGTTGCTTGCCCCTACAACGAGTACCGGCGCATGAGGCACCTGTTCGGCCATGTGCCTTCGATGGGTCAGCGGCGCGGCGCCAGATAGGGCAAATCCCTCGCGGCGGGTCAGGGCGCGCAGCCGTGCAACAAGCTCGGCTGGGTTCGCTGTTCGCAGAATGGAATCGTCGGCTCCGGCCTCGAGGGCATCGGCGATTGTCAGGCCATCCTCTTGATCCAATAGCACCATGACCGGTGCAGGCGTTTTGAGCAGGCGTCGGAGGCTGTTGAGGTTGCGTCGCATATCCAGCCCCAGACAACGCCCTGCCACGATCACCGCATCATACGTCTGGTTCTGGTCGATTTCGGCGATAGAACAGAGCAAGCCGACCTGATAGGACAGTTGGGACAACCGTACTTCGAGCATGATCCTGTTGATCGCCGCATCATCAATGACAAGGATATGACCCGCCATGATTTGCCTGACTCCTTCTTGGGTGCTGACAAGATCACTTTCGGAAATGCGGGTTAAAACTTCCTTTCCAAATTCAGAGGAATTCGAATGAATAGCGCTGCTGCAGAGGTTTTGGCAATCAAAGCACTGGGCTGGCTCGCCGCTCAGGACGAGCTGTTGGGCGTCTTTATGGGAGCGAGCGGTGTGCAACCCGACGAGCTGCGGACCAAGGCAGGAGACCCCGAGTTTTTGGGCGCAGTGCTGGATTTCATCACGATGGATGACGCTTGGGTGGTCCAATTCTGCAACGAAACAGGTCTTGCCTACGAGGATCCTATTCGCGCCCGTCAGGCTTTGCCGGGTGGTCAGCAGGTGCATTGGACATGAGCGGCGTCATCCAGGGCATTTTGTTCGACAAAGACGGCACACTGTTCGATTTCAACGCGACTTGGGCAGTGTGGGCGTTCGATTTTTTGACGGACATCACCGAAGGGGACGCATCCAAAGCGGCTTTTCTGGGGGGCACCCTTGGTTTCGACTATGCGCGCAAGAGCTTTCATCCTGAAAGCCCGGTGATCGCCGGAACGGCCGAAGAAATCGCGCATTATATCAGGCCGTTCTTGCCCGAGCTTTCCGATACCGAGTTGCTAGAACGCATGAATGGGTCCGCCGCTGCGGCGCCCCAAGTCGAAGCGGTTCCCTTGGCGCCCCTTTTGAGCCAGATGCGTGCGGCGGGCCTTCGGCTCGGGGTTGCAACCAATGACGCCGAAATGCCTGCAAAGAGCCACTTGGGTCGTGCCGGCGTGCTGGAGCTGTTCGATTTCGTTGCCGGTTTCGACAGCGGTTTTGGTGGTAAGCCTGCGCCCGGACAGCTGCTGGCCTTTGCGGATGAGGCCGGAATTGACCCCGCAGATGCCGTCATGGTCGGAGATAGCCTGCATGATCTCAGGGCGGGCCGTGCGGCTGGCATGCGCTGTGTTGGCGTGCTGACCGGATTGGCATCGGGGCCGGATCTATCCGAAGACGCGGACGTCGTTTTGCCCGATATCGGCTTCCTTCCTGATTGGTTAAGGCAAGAGGGTCTGTGGCCAAGCTGAGAAAGCTCTCGCTAACCATTGCTGCGCTCCCAGAAAGTACATGCAATTTTATCTGTTAGGCGCAGGTTAAGTGCGCCCGCGCTAGGCCTTGTTCCAGAACAGGAGGCCAAAGATGCACGGTTTGGTAAATTGCGCGATCGAACGCTTTGTACGGACGACCTACGGCGATCAGCAGTGGCGGACCATTTGCGCCGCCGCAGCGCTGCCCGAGCAGCGGTTCGAACCTTTGCTGACGTATTCTGACGACATCACCCAAGCGATCATCACATCGGCCAGCCAAATCCTGAAACGCTCTGCCGAAGAATTGCTCGAAGACCTGGGGAGTTCGCTGATTACCGGCACAGATGATGCAGTCGTCGCAACGCGCAGGCTGCTTCGGTTTTCGGGCGACGGGTTCGTGGATTTTCTCTACGGGCTTGATGACCTGCCGGACCGTATTGCGCTGGCCGTTCCGGATCTGCGCCTGCCCGAACTGTCTGTCCAAGAAAGCCGGCCTGACCTATTCTTGGTGCGCGCAGGCAGGGGCTGGCCGGGGTTTCTACAGGTGATCCGAGGTGTTTTGCGCGCGATGGCGGATGAATATGGCGTACTCGTTCTGATCGATCTGTCTGACGATGGGCCCGAAATCGCGCTCGAAGTGCAGGTCATCGAGATTTCATATGCAGCGGGGCGGGCCTTTACCCTGCGGGCGGGCTAAGATGACACCGGACTGCCAATCTCTGCTGTCGCGGCTTTGTCCCCTTCATGCGCTGCTTGATGAAGAGGGCAACGTCGTGTCGATGGGCCCTACGCTGGCAAAAATCTTGGGGTCCACAAAGTCGGCGCCGCTGCTGGATCTTTTTACTCTGAAGCGTCCAGTCGGGCTTTCGGACCCAAGGGCTTTGCTCGGAACGCGCACAGACCGGCTGCTGCTGACTCCCAAGGAATTTCCCAAACTGCGCCTCAAGGGAGCGCTCTATCCTGTGCAATCGGGGGCGGTATTGAACTTGTCCTTTGGCCTGTCGGTGAAGGACGCCGTCGACACGTTTCACTTGACCCAGCAGGACTTTCCCGCCGCCGATCTGGCCGTGGAAATGCTCTACTTGATGGAAGCCAACGCGCTCGCGATGACTGCGGCCATTGATGTCACGCGCCGTCTGCAAACTGCGCGTCAGCGTGCAGAGTCGGCGTCTTTGACGGATGCACTGACGGGTCTTTTGAACCGCCGCGGACTGGAAAGCGCCATTGCGGATCTTCGGCAAGCGCCGCGGCCCTGTGCGCTGGTCTTGATGGATCTGGATCATTTCAAAGCGGTGAACGACCGTCTTGGCCATGGGGCAGGGGATCACGTCCTCAAACATGTGGCGCGCCTGCTGCGCGAGCACACCCGCAAATCCGACATTCTTGCACGTTGCGGCGGTGACGAATTCACCTTGGTCCTGCCGGACATTTCGGCCACCGATCTGGGGGCGCGACTCGATGGGCTGATCACTGCGGTCGCGGCTCCGATCTCTGTTGAGGGCGAAACCTGTTGCATCGGTGCCTCGGTGGGTTGGAGCCTGATCTCCCCCGAACGGCTGGATCACTTTGAAGAGTTATTAGAAATTACAGATAAAGCGCTTTATCAGGCCAAGGAAAATGGGCGCAGTTGTCATGTCATGTCGAGGGTCGCCTAGAAATTGTAAAATACTTCAGGGGGTTGATTAATTTTCACTTTCGCTTTTTTCATGGGGGGCTGCTTTCGTGTGGATTTCAATCGTAAGTATGCCAATCTAAAAAGAGGGCGGCTCACTCGGCTGCACCGAAAGGGATGTGAATGAGAGTTCTGTTGGCTGACGACCATGAATTGGTCGCGCAAACAATTGCGGCGTATCTTCGGTCAGAGATACATGCCGATGTTACGGTTGCGCCAAATGTTGAAGAGGTGCTGCAGATGGTGGCGCACCAGCGCCGGTTCGACTTGATCCTTCTGGATCTGAACATGCCTGGTATGAACCACCTTGAAGGGCTGGAGCGGGTTATGGCCGCTGCCGAGTGCGCGCGCGTTGCCATTATTTCTGGCTACAACGGGCGCATCGTTGCAGAAGAGGCCGTTGCGCGCGGGGCATCCGGCTTCTTGCCGAAAACAATCGCGCCGGTCTCGATGATTTCGGCGATCCGGCTGATGGCCGCAGGCGAAGTCTTTTTGCCGTTCTCATCGTTGATTGCGGCAGAAGTGGACATTGCTGCCGCCCCTTTGACCCGGCGCGAATTGCAGGTGCTACAGGGGATTTGCGAAGGCAAATCGAACAAAGAGATCGCCCGCAGCCACGAGCTGCAAGAGGTGACTGTGAAGCTGCATGTAAAGACCCTGAGCCGAAAGCTTGGCGCACGGAACCGGACCCACGCCGCTATGATCGCTAGGGATCGGCAGCTCTGCTGATCTAAGAAAAATCTTCAAAGTAAAAGACGGCGTTCGCGCCGTTTTTTTGTGTCCGCACTGTCTGGGGTAAGGTGGCAGTCCGTAGGGGAATCGAACCCCTCTTTCCAGGTTGAAAACCTGGCGTCCTAACCGATAGACGAACGGACCAGCCTTGGTGACGGGTGTTTACTGTTGGGGCGGTGTCTGTGCAAGAGAAAATCCGCAGATTTTGACAGTTTTTTGAAGGCCGCAAAGCACATCAAGTCCAAAGCAAATCTATCGAATTTCGATGGGGAAAAGTGGCAGTCCGTAGGGGAATCGAACCCCTCTTTCCAGGTTGAAAACCTGGCGTCCTAACCGATAGACGAACGGACCATCCTGTCGGTAGGGCGCTATTTAACGCCCCGAGCGGCGGACGCAAGTGCCAATTTACGCTGTCGCTGCAATTTGTTTTCGCCTGCTTGCAGGGCCGTCAGAAAACAAAAAAGCCGCTCCGAAGAGCGGCCTTTGACCCGACAACAGTGGCAGTCCGTAGGGGAATCGAACCCCTCTTTCCAGGTTGAAAACCTGGCGTCCTAACCGATAGACGAACGGACCATCCTGTCGGTGAAGGGGTGTTTACTGTTCTGCGCAGATTGGTGCAAGCACAAAATGCAGAACATAGCATCATTTTTCAGAATTCCGAAAACCCACGTGATAACAAAGCGGTATTTGAAAACCTTTGCGCGGAGTCTCAACCTTCGGACGCGGGCGCCGCATCTTCGAGCCGCAATTGAACGCTGGTGCGCCCCTGCCAGTGATTCAGTTCCAGACGCCCGGCGAGATGGAATGGCGCGCCATTATGATTTTCGAGCCGCGACCCGAGGTCCGTGTCATACGCGCCAAAGCAAATGCCCTGCAGGCGTCCCCCCATGCCGTCGGATACGGTCAGCCGCAGATGGCTTTCGCCGACGCGCTTGGCAAAGGTGATCTTGCACGAGGGCAGGGCAAAGCGCGGCCCCGGCGCACCCGCGCCATAGGGACCCGCCGATTCCAGTTGCTCGATCAGTTCAGGTGTCGCCGCGCCAGGCATGATCGGGGAATCGATGCGCAGAGCGCGCGGACCGCCAGCCCCAGCGCCTTGGCGTTCAAGCAGTTCTGACAGCCGCGCCATCGCGGGCTCCAACTGCTCTTGCGAGACGGTCAGACCAGCCGCCATCTTGTGGCCGCCGCCCTTGAGCAGCAGTCCCTCTTGGGTCAGCTTGTGGATTGACGCCCCCAGATCAACGCCGTTCACCGAGCGGCCCGACCCTTTGCCTTCGCCATCCGCGAAACCGATCACGACCGAGGGGCGGTTGGTCGCCTCTTTCAAGCGCGAGGCGACGATACCCACGACGCCCGGATGCCAGCCGTCGCCCGCAGCCCAGACCAAAGGGAGCTCCAGACCGCGCCCCTCGGCCTGTTCCATCGCGGCGGCGCGCACGGCCGCCTCGATCTCTCTGCGTTCTGTGTTGTAGCCATCCAGCCGATCGGCCAGAGCGCGTGCTTCGTGTGGATCTGCGCAGGCCAACAGGCGCGCGCCCAAATCGGCTTGGCCCACGCGGCCACCGGCGTTCACGCGCGGCCCCAAAACAAAGCCAAGCGAATAAGAGGTCGGCGCAGTGTCCATCCGCGACACGTCGCACAGGGCAACCAGACCGGGCCGTTCGCGCCGCGCCATGATCGCCAGACCTTGACGCACCAGCGCGCGGTTCACCCCGATCAGCGGGGCCACGTCCGCAACAGTCGCCAACGCCACCAGATCGAGCAGGCCCATCAGGTCGGGCCCTTTGGCACCATCCTCGCGCAACTGTCGTCCCGCCTCGACCAGCATCAAGAACACGACGCCTGCCGCGCACAAATGCGCCAGATCACCGGACTCATCCTGCCGGTTCGGGTTCACCACCGCCACGCAATCAGGCAGGGTCTCTAGCCCCATATGGTGGTCCAGCACGATGACATCCGCGCCTTGGGCCGCTGCAATCGGTTCAAAGGACAGCGTCCCGCAGTCGACACAGATGATCAGGTCATGATCCCGCGCCAGCGCCTGCATAGCGGGCACGTTGGGGCCGTAGCCCTCGTCAATACGGTCTGGGATATAGAGCGTTGCCTCGCGGCCCATCGCCCGCAGCCACACCAGCAGCAGCGCCGCTGAGCTGCCCCCATCCACGTCGTAATCACCGAAAACCGCAATCTTCTCGCGCCGTTTGACTGCAGCCAAAAACCGGCGCGTCGCGACCTCCATGTCCCGCATAGAGCGCGGGTCAGGCAGCAGGTCGCGCAGCTGAGGACGCAGATACTTTTCCGCACCATCCGCAGAGACCCCGAGCCGCGCCATCACACGGCAAAGCGGCTCTGGCAGGCCGGTCTGTTGGGCCATGGCCAGTCCCAAACGCTCCACTTCGGGGCCGGGCCCCTCCCATGTGCGTCCGGTCAGGGAATACTCTACGTCCAGAAAGGCCAAATCAGCTGCGTGTCCTCGGAATACGGTAGCTCATGCGCCGGATGGATCCGGTTTTGCTGCGCATCAGCAGGGTTTCGGTCTGCACATAGCGCGGGGCACGGATCATGCCGCGCAACAGGCTGGAGTTCGTCACGCCGGTTGCGGCAAAAATCACGTGGTCGGTGACCAGTTCATCCCGCGTATACACGCGATCCAACTCGCGATTCCCGAAGGAGCGGGCGAGGTGGCGTTCATCTTCATTGCGATAGATCAGCTGCCCATAGAAATGCCCGTCCAAGCATTTCAGCGCTGCCGCCGCCAGCACACCTTCGGGCGCGCCGCCGGACCCCATATACATGTCGATGCCGGTGTCTTCGGGCTCTGCGCAGTTGATCACCGCAGAGATGTCGCCGTCAGTGATCAGACGCACAGCCGCGCCGGTGTCGCGCAGCTCGTCGATCATGGGCATATGGCGCGGACGCTCCAGCATGCAGACGGTCACGTCCTTGGGTGCGCAGCCTTTGGCCTTGGCCAAGGCCTCGATGCGCTGGGTCGGGGTCATGTCCAGCGTGACCGTGTCCGGCGCGTAGGTGCCGCTAAAGGCCAGCTTTTCCATGTAAATATTCGGGACCTGCGTGATTGACCCTTTGGGGGCCATTGCGATCACGCTCATGGCGTTGGGCAGGTCCTTGGCCGTCAGGGTCGTCCCCTCTAGCGGGTCCACGGCCACATCAAGCTCGGGACCATCACCGTTGCCGACCGAAGAGCCAACGCTCATGCGGTTCGTGTCGGTTTCACCGATCACAACGGTCCCGCGCAGGTCCAGCCGGCTGAGTTCGGCTTCCATCGCTTGACCTGCCGCCTCGTCCGCCGCGCGCTCATCGCCGCGCCCGATCAGATACTCAGTGGCAAGAGCTGCTTTTTCGGCAACGCGCCCCAGTCCAAGGGCGAGCATACGGTCCTGAAAATCATCCGGCGCAGACATAAAAACTTCCTTTTTGGTAATACGCCCTGCCTCTAGCCTATCGAAACAGGGCGCAAAAGTCAGTTAAACCTGCTCAATGCGCAGAGCGACGGGCTCTGCGTCCAAGACATTGGTCGCAGGCAGCGCCGCCAGTGCGCTGTCCAGCGAATCGCGAGTGCACTTGTGGGTCACGATCAGCACAGACGCGGTCGACTCGTTGTGTGCAGTCTGGCGCATCCGGTCGATCGAGATGCCAGCTTCGCCCAGAATGGTCGCAACTTTGGCCAGAGCACCGGGTTTGTCGGCCAGTTCCATGCGCAGATAGTAGGGGGCAGGGACCGCACTGCGGGCCGACTCCGCCTGAACCAACTGGTCCGCCGGAACGCCAAAGGTCGCGATCTTCAGACCGCGTGCGATATCGCAGATGTCGCCCATCACAGCGCTTGCGGTCGGACCTTCGCCCGCGCCGGCACCGCGCAGCACGATCTGGCCCACGCTGTCCCCTTCGAGGATGCACATGTTGGTCGGCCCTTCGAGCGCGCCAAGGGGCGAATTCGCAGGCACCAGACAAGGCGACATACGGCTTTCCAGACCACGGCCAGACATCTGTGCGACACCCAGCAGCTTGATCCGGTAGCCCATGTCGCGCGCATGGCGGATGTCGGAAATCGAAATGCGCTCAATGCCTTCAATCTCGATCCCGTTGAAGTCCACCTGCGTGCCAAACGCGATCGACGCCAGAATGGCCAGCTTGTGGCCCGCGTCGATGCCGCCCACGTCCAAGGTCGGGTCTGCCTCGAGGTAGCCAAGCGCGTTTGCCTCGTCAAAGACGGTTTCGTAGGTCAGGCCCGCGCTTTCCATGCGGGTCAGGATGTAGTTGCAGGTGCCGTTCATCACGCCCATGACGCGGGTGATCTGGTTGCCTGCCAAGCTCTCGGTCAAGGTCTTGATGACAGGGATGCCGCCAGCGACCGCCGCTTCGAACCGCAGATTCACGCCTGCGCTCTCGGCCTCTTCGGCCAGGGCCTGACCGTGGATGGCCAGCATTGCCTTGTTGGCGGTGACCACGTGCTTGCCAGCTTTTAGGGCGGCTTCGGTCGCGGCTTTGGCGGGGCCATCGCTGCCACCCATCAGTTCGACGAACACGTCCACATCATCACGGGTCGCCAGTGCAACGGGATCGTCTTCCCATGCGAAACCGCTCAGGCTGACGCCGCGATCCTTGTCGCGGGTGCGCGCGGACACGGCGCTGATTTCGATCTTGCGACCGGTGCGGGCGGACAGCAATTCGGCTTGCTGTTTCACGATCTTGACGACGCCGATGCCGACGGTGCCCAGACCGGCAATGCCAAGGCGCAGGGGTTGGGTCATCGGGGCCTCCAGTTTTTCTGTCTTTGGTTAGTTCTGATCGCGCGCCATCTAGCCGCTTTTGTGGACCGCTTCAATGCGGCGCAGGGGCTATTGGCGCAATAGACGCAGGTTTATTGGGCCTGAGCCGCCAACCGGTCGGCCCGCGCCTGCAGCGCCGCCATGGATTCGTCGTCCGAGTCCGTCGGCGCGGGGGCAGAGATGCCGGGGGTCAACGTGATCAGGTCGGGGTAGGGGGCCGTCTCGACATAGGCGCTTTCGACCTCGGTCAGGTCGGGCATCGGCTCGCATGCCGCCAACAGGCAGGCAAGGCTGGCAAAGCAGATGATCGGGCGCATGCGGGCTCTCCGTCGGCAATCAAATGGTCCAGACCTGCATAGGCAGACCCGACCTTCGCATCAAGCACGAACGGAGGGCTTTGCCATGAACGTCCGTTCAGTTATTGATGGGGATATGGCACGTACCACAGGCTCTCATTCCGACATCACTGGTCCCCGCATCCGCGAGGTCGCCCTGCGTCTTTTCGCGGCCGAAGGCTATGCCGCCGTTTCCATGCGGAAAATCGCAGCCGAGGTGGGGGTGCAGGCAGGGGCGCTGTACAACTACACGCCCGATAAACAAAGCCTGCTGTTCGATCTGATGCACAGCCACATGGAGGACCTGCTGGCTGCGCGGTCAGAGGCTGGCACCACAGGCACGCCGACGGATCGGCTCGAAGCCTTCACGCGGTTCCACATCAGCTATCACGAAGAGCGCCCGCACGAGATTTTCATCGCCTACATGGAGCTGCGAAACCTGACGCCGGAAAACTTCGCAGTGATCGAAGAATTGCGCGGCAAATACGAGGATGAACTCTCGGGCATTCTGCGCGCAGGGGTCGAGGCAGGCGAATTCACTCTGGTCGATCCGCGCGTGGCGACCCGCGCCATCATTTCGATGCTGAACGGTGTGACCACGTGGTACCGGCGCGAAGGGCGCCTGACCCTGACCGAAGTCGAAACGATCTACTGGGACATGGTGCGCAAGGCGGTCGGGGCCTAAAACGACAAGCCCCCGCGCAGTGCGCAGGGGCCAAAGCTGTTTTAGTGGGCGGGCTTGATGAATGTCCCGTTGCGCAACTCCCGCATCGCCTGCTGCAATTCGGCCTGCGTGTTCATGACGATCGGGCCATGCCATGCCACAGGTTCCTGAATCGGGGCGCCGGAAATCAGCAAGAACCGGATGCCTTCTTCGCCAGCCTGCACGGTGATTTCCTCGCCCGTGCCGAACCGGATCAGGGTGCGGTTGCCCGACATGTCGCGAATGTTCACCTCTTCGCCCATGATCTCTTTCTCCAGCAGTACGCCGGTGGGTGCACTGGCATCGGCAAAGGCACCGGCCCCCTCGAACACATAGGCGAACGCGCGGCGGTAGGTGTCGATCTTGAAGGTCTTTTTCACGCCCGCAGGCACAAAGATATCCAGATACTGCGGATCAGCGGCAATCCCATCGACAGGGCCGGTCTTGCCCCAGAACGATCCGACGATCACCTTGACCCGTGTGCCGTCGTCATCGATGATTTCAGGGATCTCTTTGCCCTGAACATCCTGATAGCGCGGCGCGGTCATTTTCAGGCTGCCGGGCAGGTTCGCCCACAGCTGAAAGCCATGCATCTGTCCGTTCTCGTTCCCCTTGGGCATTTCCTGATGCAAGATGCCGGACCCAGCCGTCATCCACTGCACATCGCCCGCGCCAAGCGTCCCCGTGTTCCCCAGACTGTCACCGTGATCGACGGTGCCGTTCAGCACATACGTGATGGTTTCGATCCCGCGGTGGGGATGCCAAGGGAAGCCACGCTCGAAATGCTGCGGAATGTCGTTCCGGAAGTCATCGAACAGCAGGAACGGGTCCAGCTCTGACGGATCATGAAACCCAAAGGCACGGTGCAGGTGCACGCCCGCGCCCTCCATCGTGGGCTGGGCAAGGCGGGTTTCTAGGGTCGGTCGCAGGGACATTGGCGCATCTCCAATTTGAAGTTACGCCAGATATAGGGTGCCCCGTGGGCCTTTCCAAACCTTAGCTCTGTGGGGCTGAACAGGGGTTTCGTGCGAAACTGCACATGCGCGCATTCGGAAATGTGCAAGTAAAATCAATGGTTAATGCGGAAATGCAACGTCAGTCCTGCACCTGTCGCTATAGCCGAATATGATATTATGAGTTACATATATGCCTACACGGCGAGACGGTCAGCAAGTTCCCTGCAGACCATCGGACCGGGGTGCAAGTAGCCGCTCTCCTTGCACTCATACTTACAGCGGGGGTTTCGGCCCCCGTATTTTTTTGCCCAGATTTTTGGTCCTGATACGGGTCTACGTTGACCTCTGGGCCTGCCCGTGCGACCTGATTGCACTGAAATGATCCAGCGCAGGACAATGGTTATGACCGATAGCATCTCGATCCGTATCTCCCCGTCGCCTATGCGCATCTGGCTGGGCGTGGCCGCCATGATGGGGCTGGGCGCGATCCTGATTTATCTGGCGCTGGGGCATACGCCTGTGACCTTGGTGTTGCGGGGCTTCCTTCTGGTGTTCGCGGGGCTCGCCATCTTTGGCGGTTGGAAAATGATGCAATCGGGTCAGCTGTCCCTGATCCTAGAGGGCGACAGCCTGACAGACAGTGCCGGCCGTGTGGTCGCCACCATCGATAATATCGAAAAGGTCGAACGCGGGGCTTTCGCGTTCAAACCATCGCACGGGTTCCTGCTTCACCTGAACGAACCCATGCCGCGCGCATGGTTTCCGGGGGTGTGGTGGCGCATGGGGCGCCGCGTGGCCGTTGGCGGTGTCCTGCCCGGAGGCGAGACCAAGGCCGTGGCCGATATGATCGCCGTCCGCAAATCCGGCATGGAACTGTAATTCCCTAGCACGCTTCCCAGCAGACCTGCGGAGTGAAGCGTGGGCGTGTGATCACGTTCGCCGCCATCTCGAACTTGTCCATGTCGAGCCGCATCGCGAGCGGAGGCGCCCATGTGCCATCCTCTCTGCGCAGGCCATCCGGGACGTTCACATCGGTTCGCGACTCGACCATGATAATGCGCTCACCGTTCTGAAGAATGGGCAGTGAATCCTCCATCCCGGTCAGATCGGCGTCATTGAGCGTGTTCGTGATCAAATCGCCGCGCACACGAGACCAATCCACGAGGTAGGCGTCGCTCGTATCGCTCCAGCGCAACACCGTGAATCGCAGACCGTACCCGGCGCGCCGGCCAACGATTTCGGTGTAAACCTGCTCCATCCCGTTGAGAAAGTCATCGTCCATCGGCACCGTCTCGCGCGAGATCGCATCCGCGATGGCATAGGACGCCTTTTGCGAGAGGTTGTTTGTACGAAACCCGTCGAACAGCACCAAAGAGATCAGGAACAGGGTCAGAATCGGCGGCATATACAGGATAGCCTCTAGGGTGATGCTGCCATCGGTGCGCTTCAGGAACCGGCGCAGCTTCTGGTGAAGTGCATTGATCATATCAGGGCTCCTGAACAAAGGTACTCAGCGCGATCAGGGCGACACCCCCGTCAGTTTCGCGCATCATCGCATTCCCGATCGGCAAAGTCGGAAAGATCGGTTCGATTCGCGCGCAGGCCCGCATGAGCATCAGTTGGTTCGGCTGACCGGGGTTAAAGTTCACCGCAGGCCGGATCGGTTCAGAGTTGTCGCGGCAATCTGCTTGGGCGGGTAGGCCCGCAAAGGCGCGGGGCGACACGACCTGCATTTCCAGCATCAAGTCGGTGAAACAGTCCGACCCAAGCATGCCAGAACCCTCGCAGATCAGGGTTTTCAGCTCGTCATAGGTCGGCTGGTTGTTCTGGGTTGCGATCCGGACTTCTCGCACTGCGATATCCAGTCCGCGCTCCAACGAAGTGGCCCGCAACATCCAAACGCAGGTCTCGATGCTCCAGAGCAGGGCAAAGAGAAAGATCGGAAAGACCATGACGAACTCGACCGAGGCCGTGCCGTCGTCGCGGCGCAGGGCGTTCCGCAGGGATTTGAGAACACACATCATTGGGTCAGTCTCAACTGGTTGATCTGGCGACCGATGGCCGAGAAGACCTCTTCGATTTCGACGCCGGTGACGTCAAAATAATGGGATTCGGTCGACGCACAGTTGCGCAGGACGGTCTTGCCGTTGTCGGGGGCCTCGAACGCGACCGTAAAGATGATGATCCCGTTCGTTTTGGACGCGTTGCAGATTGAGTTCAGGCGGGCGTTGGCCGTGGCTGCGTTTGCCGTCTCTTCATAGGCGTAGGCGTAATCGTAGAACTGATCGAGTGGCGCACGCCGATCATAGTAGGGGTATTCAATGAACTTGTAAGCCATTGATGCGGTGGCCCACCGGGCAAAGGTCTCGGGGTAGGTCATGCGACGTGCGTTCGATCCGCCGTCTATAGAGCTATGGTAGCGGTACCTTTCCTCGTACTGTTCCAGCCGTTCCCAGAAATAGATGGTTCCGTGGTTGAATCTGGACAGATCGTAACTGAACCGGTCGTCAGCGGGGTTGCTGTTGCCGCGATCATCAATCCAGACGTACGAGTCTCCACTACGGAATTTGTCTTGCAGGTCGTATTGGCTGGTGTTTTCACCATCCGTCATAAGGACAATAACCTTGAGCGTATCTTCGTCGTCAAAGTCGGCAGGGCGGTCTGCCGCGCGCGCATCGACCCACGCTGATCCGGCGATTTGTTGCGTGATCGGGCGGAAGGCCGGATCAAGAAGGGCTGCCCCCCACTTCATGCCGACGTCAATTGCCGTGGCGCCGCCCGCAGTCAGGGCTTTGATGTGGGCCTTCATCCAGCCCGTGTTGTTCGCCAGAGGCCACAGCGCGGCGGTGTCTCCCGTCGGGCACCACGGCTGAGTGATAGATGTGCTGTTCTGATCGTTCGAGTAGGGATCGAAATGGGCCACGCGCTGATAGGTTTTCGACAGCGACAACGCGGTGGTGTTAAAATCCTCGGAGCTGAAGCTCATGCATTGAGAGTAGCTATGCTCGGTGGTCATTGGGAAGTAGCCCGCCATCTGGGGGCCCACATTCACTGTGGCGGAGTAGGGGACGATAGACACGGTGGTCATGCCATCCTCACCCTCTTTGACGACCGCATCGACAAAATCGCTGGCCGCGGTGTGCATCCGGTCGAGACGTCCGTTATTGCCCATGGACCCGGACACATCCAGCACCAACGAGATTTCCACGTTGTTCACGGACTCTTCGGCAGCGCCAGATGCACGGGCGGGCATACTGGTGCCATTGGCTTCGAAATTGTCCATGGACTTTGAATCTTTGTCGTAGGCGTAGGGCGTGTCCGCATTCTTGCGATAGCCTGCGTCGGTCGCGTTCAGAAACACGGTCGGCACGTCAATTGACGCCGTCGCCTCGACTCGGCGCATGTTCAGGCCTTCTTCGACGTTGATCGACGTAAGAGACTCTTCGATCCCTGCGGCACGAAAGTAGCTGCGCACCACCTCTTCGGGGTCTGCCATTTGGTCAAGGTCTGCTGCAGCCAGAACCGCACGGTCCAGAGTGTTTTGAAGTCGCGTCCGCTCGAACTCGTGCATCATGACGTCGATTGCGATGTAGCCGAACCAGATCATGAAGGGGAATTGCCAGAGGAACTGAAGCGAGATGACACCATCCTCGTTGCGCCCAAATTGGGCGCAAAAGCCCTTGAACCGGCGGGCGATTGTATTGGTGGTTTGCTCCGACTTCTTCATCTTACTCTCGAAAAAGGTCACTCATATTCGAAAGGGTGTATTTCAATACCTTATGGCAGGATTGGGGCATCCGGCGGGCAAACTTGGGGTAATAGTTAATTTTGTATTAACGGAATTTCCTTTTTGTTTGGCGTAGTTCGATGATGCCTGCCTCGAAGGATAGGCATCGTCTCGATAGTTCAGATGCGCGGTGCAGGTGATTGTGGGAGGCTGTTTTATCCACAGGCGTGGAGAAGATGGTCAGTAATCAAGGGAGAGGCCTGCCGATGCGTCCACCAAAGGAACCGACATTCCGCGAAAGCGTCGATATGATGTTCAACCGCGCCGTGGCGCTGATGGACTTGTCCCCGGGCCTAGAGGAAAAGATCCGTGTGTGTAATTCTACATATACTGTCAGGTTCGGGGTGCGGCTGCGCGGGCAGATATTCACATTTACAGGTTATCGCTCGAACCACTCCGAGCATATGGAGCCTGTAAAGGGCGGCATCCGCTATGCCCTGTCCGTCGATCAGGACGAGGTCGAGGCCCTGTCGGCGCTCATGACCTTTAAGTGCGCGCTGGTCGAGGCGCCGTTCGGCGGCTCCAAGGGCGGGCTCTGCATCGACCCCACCCAGTGGGAGGTCAACGAGCTAGAGCAGATCACCCGCCGCTTTGCCTATGAGCTGATCAAGCGCGACCTGATCAACCCCAGCCAGAACGTGCCCGCCCCTGACATGGGCACTGGCGAGCGCGAGATGGCTTGGATCGCGGACCAATATGCGCGGATGAACACCACCGACATCAACGCCAAGGCTTGCGTCACCGGCAAACCCCTGAACGCGGGCGGGATCGCCGGACGGGTCGAGGCCACGGGGCGGGGTGTGCAATACGCCTTGCGCGAATTCTTCCGCCACCCAGAGGATATCAAGGCCGCAGGCCTCAAGGGCACGCTCGAGGGCAAGAAAGTCATCGTGCAGGGTCTGGGTAATGTGGGCTACCACGCGGCCAAGTTCTTGGGCGAAGAAGATGGCTGCAAAATCATCGGCATCATCGAGCGGGACGGCGCGCTCTTTGACGAGAGCGGGATCGACGTCGAAGCCGTCCGCCAGTGGATCATCAAACATGGCGGGGTCAGCGGCTATCCCGACGCCGCCCACCACGCCGAGGGCGCCGCGGTTCTGGAAGAGTCGTGCGACATCCTGATCCCCGCCGCGATGGAAGGCGTGATCAACATGGGCAACGCCGACCGGATCAAAGCGCCCCTGATCATCGAGGCCGCGAACGGCCCCGTCACGGCGGGCGCGGACGACATCCTGCGCAAGAAGGGCACTGTGATCATCCCCGACATGTACGCCAACGCGGGCGGTGTGACGGTGTCGTATTTCGAGTGGGTCAAGAACCTGAGTAAGATCCGCTTTGGCCGGATGCAGCGCCGTCAGGAAGAGGCGCGGCACGAGCTGATCGTCAAGGAACTGGAGCGTCTGGACCACTATCTGGGCGACAGCTGGTCGATGACACCGGATTTCAAAGAGAAATACCTGCGCGGGGCAGGAGAGCTGGAACTGGTCCGCTCTGGCCTCGATGACACCATGAGGATTGCCTATCAGGCCATGCGCGAGGTCTGGCACAGCCGTGATGACGTTGAGGATCTGCGGACGGCCGCCTATCTGGTGGCGATCAGCAAGGTTGCGATGAGCTATCAGGCCAAGGGACTGTAGCGCTACACTCTGCGGCGGCGGGGCTGTTTGGTCTACGTGGAGCCGTGAGTATTTTTGCAAAGCAGAAAGAGGCAGGTCCGCGCGAAAGGGTGGGCCTGTCTCTGCGTTCGGGGGCTGGACATCCCGCGAGCGTGGGGGGATATTCGGCCAATGAGTTTGCCCCCCAATTTCATCGAAGAGCTGCGCACCCGTGTGAGCCTGTCCCAAGTGGTCGGGCGCAAGGTCGTGTGGTCGAAAAAGTCCAACCGCGCCAAGGGGGATTGGTGGGCGTCGTGTCCCTTTCATCAGGAAAAATCTGCGTCTTTTCATGTGGATGACCGCAAGGGATTTTATTATTGCTTTGGGTGTCATGCCAAAGGGGACGCGCTGACCTTTGTTCAAGAAACCGAGAATGTCGGTTTCATGGAAGCGGTCGAGATTCTGGCCCGTGAAGCTGGCATGCCTATGCCCGCCCGTGATCCGCAGGCCGCCAAGAAGGCGGACCGCCGCAGCCAATTGGCTGAGGTCATGGAAGAGGTTGTCAAATTCTATCGGATGCAGCTCAAGACAGGGGCCGCGCAGGACGCGCGGGCCTATCTGGATCGGCGCGGTTTGGGGATGAAAGGGCAGGACCGGTTCGAGATCGGCTATGCTCCGAACGAGAGCCAAGCCACGTGGAACCATCTGAAGGGCAAGGGCATCCCCGACGAGATGATCATTGCCACCGGAGTGTGCGCGGAGTCTGATCGGGGCGGGGCGCCCTATGACCGGTTTCGCGGGCGCATCATGTTCCCGATCCGCGATGCACGGGGGCGGTGTATTTCCTTTGGCGGGCGGGCGATGGACCCGAATGCGCGGGCGAAATACCTGAACGGTCCCGAGACAGAGCTCTTTGACAAGGGCAACAGCCTGTACAACCACGGACCTGCGCGCGAGGCGGTGGGGCGGGGGCAGACCCTGATTGTGGCCGAAGGCTATATGGATGTGATCGCGCTGGCTTTGGCGGGGTTCGAGGGGGCGGTTGCGCCACTCGGCACGGCGATCACGCCAGAGCAGCTGCAACTGATGTGGCGGATCAGCCCCGAGCCTGTGATTGCTTTGGATGGGGACAAGGCTGGCGTGCGCGCCGCCTACCGGTTGGTGGATGTGGCGCTGCCGCTACTCGAAGCGGACAAAGCCCTACGTTTTTGCCTGATGCCCGAAGGGCAGGACCCCGACGATCTGATCAAGGCCAAAGGCCCCGAGGGCATGGCCGAGATTTTGGGCACCGCGATGCCTTTGATCGACATCCTCTGGCGCCGCGCCATCGAGGATCAGGTGTTCGACAGCCCAGAGCGTAAGGCCGGCTTGGACAAACGCCTGCGCGAAGAGATCAAACAGATACGCAGCCCTGATCTGCGCAGCCATTACGGCCACGCGATCAAGGAGTTGCGGGCAGGGCTCTTTGGCACTGCGGTCAGCGCCGAAGAGCCGCGCCGCGAATGGACCCCGCGCCAGAATTGGCAGCCGCGTCAGGGCGGGGGGCGCCGTCCTTGGGGGGCGCCGCCGTCGAAACCGTTGGGTACGACACTGACGTCGGCCTTGGTGCAGGACGAGAATTTCGAAATTTCCCTGCGGGAGGCCGTGGTGCTGGCTACCATCGTATCGACCCCCATGGTGCTGGAAGAGGCGATGGACCTGCTTGAGGCGATGGAATGTCAGTCCGCCGATCACAACACCCTGCGCGGGGCGCTGCTGATGATGAACGGACGGTCCAATGCCTTCCGCGCGGAGCTCGAGGCATTGGTGGGCGGTGAAATCCTTGAAAACCTGCTGAGACAGAACCATATCTCCATTTGCCCGTCGGTCCGGCGTGCAGGCGATCTGGAAACGGCCAAGTTGACCCTCATGGAAGAGACGGCAAAGCTGAAGGCAGCACATGGCCGTCTGGCGGAAATAGCCGAGGCAACCGAAGAGCTGACAGGCGCCGCGGACGAAGCGATCACCTACCGGCTGGGGCAGGCTGCCTTGGCCTTTGACCGTGCGACCCGCGCACAGCAGGAAGACACAACAGAATACGAGAAGGCCGACAACGGCATGCGCGTGGACCGAAAAGAGCGCGAGGCCCTTCATGGGCTGCTCGCGAACCTCGGAAAAACGCCGAAACATTGAACGTTAAGGGGAATCGGGCGAAAAACCCTGATCAAGAGGTGCGCGAATCAGAACGAATCAGTTATTGAGTCGTACTGACCGGCGCGAATCACGCCCGCCAAGGAGCAAAGACCACATGGCAGCCAAAGATACCGAAGACCGTAAGTCCGACGATCAGGATCAGGACCAGGAAATCTCGCTCGATCTGAGCCAGGCCCGGGTCAAGAAGATGATCGGCGAGGCGCGGGAACGGGGCTACATCACATACGATCAGCTCAATCAGGTTCTGCCGCCCGATCAAGTGTCTTCGGAGCAGATCGAGGACGTCATGTCGATGTTGTCCGAGATGGGCATCAACATCATCGAAGATGACGAAGCCGAAGAAGAAGAGCAGGGCTCGACCGAACTCGTCACCAAAGAGCAGGGCGGCGCTGTCGCCGTAGCCGGTGCCGAGAAAGAGAAGCTGGATCGCACGGACGACCCTGTCCGCATGTACCTGCGCGAGATGGGCAGCGTTGAGCTGCTGTCGCGCGAAGGCGAAATCGCGATCGCGAAACGGATCGAGGCTGGCCGCAACACGATGATCGCAGGCCTCTGCGAGAGCCCGCTGACCTTCCAGGCGATCACCATCTGGCGCGACGAACTTCTGTCCGAAGACATTCTGCTGCGCGATGTGATCGACCTAGAGACGACCTTTGGCCGCTCGGGTGGTGAAGATGGCGAAGAAGGCGACGAGCCCGTGATCGGTGCGCCCGCTGCGGCGCCTGCGAACACCAACTCGGAAACCCGCTCGAACGAGCAGGAATACGACGCCGACGGCAACCCGATCAACAACGACGATGACGACGACGAAGACGAACAGGCCAACATGTCGCTGGCCGCGATGGAAGCTGCCCTCAAGCCCCGCGTTCTGGAAACGCTGGACCAGATCGCGGCTGACTTCGAGCTTCTGTCGGAAATGCAGGACCTGCGGATCAGCGCAACTCTGAACGAGGACGAGAGCTTCTCTGACGGGGAAGAGGCGCGTTACCAGCAGCTGCGTTCGGAAATCGTTGTTCTGGTGAACCAGCTTCACCTGCACAACAACCGTATCGAAGCTCTGATCGACCAGCTCTACGGCATCAACCGCCGCATCATGTCCATCGACTCGGCCATGGTAAAGCTGGCGGACCAAGCCCGCATCAACCGCCGCGAGTTCATCGACGAATACCGTGGCCACGAACTGGACCCGAACTGGCTGGATCGCATGCGCGAGAAGTCCGGCCGCGGCTGGCAGGCGCTGATCGACCGTTCCTCGGACAAGATCGAGGATCTGCGCAACGACATGGCGCAGGTCGGCACCTATGTGGGCCTTGATATCAGCGAATTCCGCCGCATCGTGCAGCAGGTCCAGAAGGGTGAGAAAGAAGCCCGTCAGGCCAAGAAAGAGATGGTCGAGGCCAACCTGCGCCTCGTGATCTCGATCGCGAAGAAGTACACGAACCGTGGTCTGCAGTTCCTCGACCTCATTCAGGAAGGCAACATCGGCCTGATGAAGGCCGTGGACAAGTTCGAATACCGCCGTGGTTACAAGTTCTCGACCTACGCGACATGGTGGATCCGTCAGGCGATCACCCGTTCGATTGCGGACCAGGCACGGACCATCCGTATCCCTGTCCACATGATCGAGACCATCAATAAGCTGGTCCGCACCGGCCGTCAGATGCTGCACGAAATTGGCCGCGAACCCACCCCCGAGGAACTGGCAGAAAAGCTCCAGATGCCTCTGGAGAAGGTCCGCAAGGTCATGAAGATCGCCAAAGAGCCGATCTCTCTGGAAACGCCCATCGGCGACGAAGAGGACAGCCAACTGGGCGATTTCATCGAGGACAAGAACGCGCTTCTGCCCCTCGACAGTGCGATTCAGGACAACCTGCGCGAAACCACCACCCGTGTACTGGCCTCGCTCACACCGCGCGAAGAGCGCGTTCTGCGTATGCGTTTCGGCATCGGCATGAACACCGACCACACTCTGGAAGAGGTCGGTCAGCAGTTCAGCGTGACCCGCGAACGTATCCGCCAGATCGAAGCGAAGGCGCTCCGCAAACTCAAGCACCCCTCGCGGTCGCGCAAGCTGCGTAGCTTCCTCGACCAGTGAGGACGCTGGTCATATTTTTGATCGTGTTTGGCGCGGGGATCGGGATACCGATCCTCGCGCTTTTCAATTGTGGTGGCTGGAACGAAGGCACGATGCAGGTGGACTACTGCGTCGTTGATACGCCCGACCTGCGCTACATGGCAGAGGTCGTGTATGCCATGATCCTGCTGTCCTCCTTCACGCTTGGCCTGCCTATCTTTGTTTACCTCATGATCTTGTTGGCGCTGGCACTGCTCTTGCGGTGGCTTTCTTAGAAGGGTTTTCCGTCCCCTGACGCCGTTTCGCTTGGGGGCGCTCTAAAACGGGTGTTGCCCAAGTCGTACCTATTCAAAGGGAGTGCGCGCACAGGCAATTTGCGAGGCCTCATCGGCCTTTGGGAGCGGGGCAAAGCGCGCTTCGATGAAATCATCAAGGGAAGGTCAGTCATGGAAGTTTCTTCTTCGTCATCAATGATGGCTGCACAGATCGCAGCGACCAATAAGCCGGAGCTGGAACAAGGCGATGCTCCGCAAAAGACCCCGGCGGATCGTGCATCGGACACGATCTCCCTGTCCCCCGCCGCGCGGGCCAGGCTGGACGCGGACGCCAAGAATACACCCTGACGGGTGCCGCAGGCGCGTGGCGTTCTGGGTGACCCTAGGGCAAGCTAACAGTTTGAGTGAGAGGTCGTTGGACACTCCAAGGCGTTTCTAACCGCGGTGGTGCCAATCATCGCAGGGACACCTTGTGACTGTAACTTGTAATCAGGAAAAGACCGATGAACGTTTCGTCTGCAAGCAGCGCGATGGCAGCACAGGTTGCTGCGTCATCGCCTCAGCCGACCCAAGCACCCGCTGCGGCCAAGGCGCCAGCGGCGGCCACAGACACTGTATCGCTGTCACCGCAAGCCCAGGCAAAACTGGCCGCGCATAAGTGTTGTGGCTGATACTCTGACCCAAACGAAAAGGGCGCCCCATGGGGCGCCCTTTGCACGTCTTGCCGCCGCTTACGCTTGCGGCGGTTGCCCGTTGCTGGCGGACAGGCCGCCATCCACGGGCAGGTTCACGCCGTTGACAAACCGCGCATCGTCCGAGGCCAGAAAGGCGATGACGTCCGCGATGTCCTCGGGCTCGGCGGGGCGGCCAAGGGGGATGCGCTCCATAAATTTCTGAATTTTGTCGTCATTGCCCAAGATGCCCGTCGTCATCTCGGATTTCGTCAGGGACGGGCAGACGGCATTCACACGCACGCCGCTGTTGCGGGCATCCAAGGCCAGCGCGCGGGTCAGGTTGGTGACGCCGCCTTTGGCCGCGTTATAGGCAAACATGTTCCAGTCGCCACCGATCCCCGACACAGAGCTGGTCATGACCACGTTGCCCTTAGACTCTTTCAGCGCGGACCACGCAGCCTTGGTGACCAGATAGGCGCTGGTCAGATCGGTCTCGATGACCTTGTGCCAGTCCTCGGGGGTGACATCGTCGATGCTGCCCATGACGGCGGTGCCCGCGTTGTTCACCAAGACGTCGATCTGGCCATAAGCGTCGAGCGCGCCTTGGGCGATCTTGTCCGCGCCCTCTTGCTGACTGACATCGGCCACGACGACCGTGCTGTTCGGGATATCCTTGGCCACGTCCTGAAGCTTGTCCTCGCTGCGGGACACAAGCACGACATGCGCGCCTTCGCGGCCAAAGCGGCGGGCGGTTGCCGCGCCGATCCCCGAAGAGGCGCCGGTCACGATGACGGTTTTTCCGGTAAAGCGGGTCATGGTAATCTCCTGTAAACTATTCAAATTCGAGGCCGCAGCCGCGTCGCTGGCTCAACGGGAGATGCGCGGGATCGTTCCAAATCCGGCGCGCGGTCCAAGGTCACGTTGGCGCGAGCCACGTCATGACGTGAGCCATACGTAAACCATACGCGAGCTGGCATCCGCTTTGGCCGCTGGATCAAGGGGTTGGGCCGTGACGGGCGGCGCGCAGCAGGGTACGCTGCGCAGACCCTAGAAAAGAGCAGAGCGCGCCATGCACACCACCTTTACCATTTCGACCCGCGGTCAGGGCATCTACGAATTCACCCGCGATGTCGCTGACTGGGTGCGCGGGGACGGGGTGCTGACCCTGTTCATCCGGCACACCTCGGCCAGCTTGCTGATCCAGGAAAATGCCGACCCCGAAGTGAAAGTGGATCTGGTCAATTACTTCTCGCGCCTCGTGCCGCCTTCGACTGATCCCAGCATGTCCTATCTGACCCACACCTACGAGGGCCCAGATGATATGCCCGCGCACATCAAAGCCTCTATCCTGCCGATTTCATTGACGATTCCTGTGATTGGTGGGCGGCTGGCGCTGGGAACATGGCAGGGCATCTACCTGTTTGAACACCGAGATCGCCCCCATCACCGCGAAGTCGTTGCAAAATTGATTCAGGGCTAAGACGAAAGTGCAGGCCGCATATAGGGGGATCAAGAAAGCTCTACCCAAATTGTAGAGGCAGTCCTATAGTGCCTGTGGATAACTGGGGCGGCGCCCCCAATTCAGCGGTCTGAACAAAGGAAATTGCCATGCGCTGCCCGTTTTGTGGAAGTGTCGACACTCAGGTGAAGGATTCCCGCCCTGCAGAGGATCACGTGGCGATCCGACGTCGACGTTTCTGCCCGTCGTGCAGTGGTCGATTTACAACCTATGAGCGTGTGCAGCTGCGCGATTTGGTGGTCGTGAAAACCTCTGGCCGCCGTGAGGATTTCGACCGCGACAAGTTGGAACGCTCGATCCGCATCGCGGCCCAGAAGCGCCCCGTGGAGCCTGAGCGTCTGGATCAGATGATCTCTGGCATCGTGCGCCGTCTCGAAAGCCTTGGCGACACGGACATCCCGTCCAAAATGATCGGCGAGATCGTGATGGAGGCGTTGGCCCGCATCGACACCGTTGCCTATGTGCGGTTTGCAAGCGTTTACAAGAATTTCCAAGCGGCGGATGACTTTGACAAGTTTGTCAGCGAGCTGCGCCCGACCGCTCCGGCAGAGCCCACGACAGAGTGATCGACCGACATCAAGACCGGCGCTTCATGGCGCTCGCCCTGTCTTTGGGGCGTCGGGGTATGGGCAATGCGTGGCCCAATCCCGCCGTCGGCTGCGTGCTGGCCCACGGTGCGCGCATTGTTGGTCGCGGTTGGACCCAACCCGGCGGCAGGCCGCACGCAGAGGTTGTAGCTCTGGCCCAGGCGGGTCCTGAAGCGCGTGGCGCCACCGCTTATGTCACGCTAGAGCCCTGCGCTCATTTCGGCAAAACACCGCCCTGCGCGAATGCCTTGATCGAGGCGGGTGTGGCCCGCGTTGTCGTTGCCGCAACGGACACGGACCCGCGCGTTGCAGGGCAGGGCATCGCCAAGCTTCGGGACGCAGGTATCCCCGTCGAAACCGGCCTGATGGAGGCCGAAGCGCTAGAGGATTTGTCCGGCTTTTTCTTTCGCTTAGCCAAAGGTCGACCCAGAGTCACCCTCAAGCTGGCCAGCAGTTTTGACGGCAGGATCGCCACGGCCTCGGGCGAAAGCCAATGGATCACAGGGCCAGCGGCGCGCCGACATGTCCATGGAATGCGGATGCGCCACGATGCGGTCATGGTCGGTGGCGGCACAGCCCGCGCCGACGATCCGCAATTGACCGTGCGCGACATGGGCGTCAGCCACCAACCGACGCGCGTCATCGTCTCGCGCAAGCTGGATTTGCCCCGCGCAGGCCGCATGTGGCAGAGCATCCCCGAGGTCCCAATGATCCTGTGCCACGGGCCAAACCTGCCCGAAGACACACTGGCGCCTTGGCGTGATCAGGGTGGAACGCTCGTGGAATGCGCGCTCGATGGGCGCCGCGTGGATGTGCAAAGCGTGCTGCAGGGCCTTGGGGATCATGGCCTCACGCGCGTCTTTTGCGAGGGTGGTGGTGCGTTGGCAGGCTCATTCTTGCAAGCGGACCTGGTAGATGAACTGGTCGGGTATACCGCTGGTCTCGCACTGGGGGCCGAGGGGCAACCGGCCATTGGGGCGATGGGGCTTGATGCCTTGGCAGAGGCGCCGCGCTTTGATCTGGTCGAGACACGCCCCATTGGGCCCGATGTGCTGCACCGCTGGCTCCGGCGGCGATAATCTAGCGCCAAAGGTGGGCGTAGCCTGCCAGCAATCCTTGGGCTTTGGACAATAGACGCAGGGAAAGGCCAGCCTTCGGGCCTTGGCCGCTTGCTAGCCGTGCGACGGCCACTTCGACGGGGCAGGGGCGGCCCGTCAGCGGATCGAAATAACGCGGATAGCAGATCAGCGCGCCGTGCACCAACTCTGGCAGGGTCAGTCGCGCGCGGCGGCGTGTGGGGACTGGCCCCAAATCTCGTGTCAGGCCCCAGCCCGCGTAGAACGGCGCGCCAAGGGTCGTGACAGGCACCCCGCGCAGCAGCGCCTCGAACCCAAGGGTCGAGGTCATGGTCCACACTTCATCTACATGCCCGAGCAATGCTGCCGGATCGACATTTCGCACGACCAGATCGGCCAGTTCGTTCATCTGACCTTCTGGGATCACGCCGGTACGGAGGCCCGCTTCGACATCTGGATGGGGCTTATAGAGGATCGTTGCATCCGGGTTCTCCGCACGCGCACGCTGTAGTAAGGCGAGGTTCGACTTCTCTTTCCCCGCGCCAAGTCTGATTGAGGCGTCGTCCTCGACCTGGCCAGGCACCAGAATGAGTGGCCGTTTTGGCAACTCGGGCAGATCGCCCTCCAAATTGTACTTGCTGATGTTTTGATCAATGAGCGTACGGATCAGCTGCTCGGCTCGGGTGATCTGGTCGCGCCGAAGACCGGTGGAGTTGTTCAGGATGACCTCAAGATCGCTCTTACGCGTGGGATCGTAGTAAATGCCACGTTTGTCGGTCACCAAGGATAGCGGCGGCACCAGTTCCGCGCCAAGTCCTCGCGACCGAATGAAACCGTCCTCGACCCGCGTTACCTCCCAATCGGGCTCTGTCTTGCCCGCCCATGCCATCCATTCATGGCCGGTCTCTGCGCTCAGTTCGACCGCGTTTTCTGGGTCAGTGGCAAAGCGCACTCCGGCGCCATGACCATAGAATTTGGCCAAAGTTCCGCGTTTCCAGAGCCGCATACCGGAGGCTACCCATCCTTTGCGGTCGTCGCGCCAAGCGCGTGTTTCAGCCTCAAGCGTATCGATCACCTGCTCAAGCTCGCAGAGCCGGTCACCATAGGGATCATACCACGTGGGATAGAGGATCATCGCTGCGGCAAAGAGCTGTGCGGGCGTTAGGCGGCGCTGGCGGCGGTAGATGGGATCTCGGTCCTCGGTCAGGCCCCATCCCGCGTAGAAGGGCTGCCCGTAGACGTGAGGACGGTGGCCTGCGAGGATCGCTTCGAAGCCCATTTGAGAGGACAAGGTGTAGACCGCTGTGGCGCCTTCGAGCAGGTGCCAGGGGCTGATCGGCGCGTCAAAGATCTGCGTCCGGTCGTTGCAATCCTCTGCGCCGTACATTCCCGTTCTGTGCCCTTGGGTTGTTTCGGGATGCGTGCGGATCAGAATGGGTTGGCCGGGGTTCTCCTCTTGGGCATCGCACAGCATTTCCTGAAAGCGTGCGCGGTAGCCCTTGGAGGCGTGCACCGAGGCGTCCCCAGCCACCTGATCGATTACCAAGACATAGCCCGGCGCGGGGGCAGGGGCCGATGGGTCAAAGGCGTTGTATTTGGACAAATGCAGAGCACCCAAGCGGGCAATCGCGCCCCGCGCACGCTCTAGAAGCGCTGTGTCGTCTAGCGGATGATGCCCAAGCAGGTTTTCGAGCCGAGAGGGGCGGGATGGATCGAAATGCAGGCCCCTATCGTCGATCAATAGCCCTAGCGGCGGATCGCCTGCGCGGCCCGGGTGGATTGATCTGAGAAAGGCATCTTCGAGATAGATCGGTTGCGCACCGGTCTTGCTGACGATGCGTGCACCGCGCTCTGACGTACCCGCGGCCCCCCAGATCAGCAGGCCGTCGCGCTCTGATGGCCATCCCAGCCGCGGCGTGTGACCAGCGAGAGACAGAATACGCCGCAGGCGCGCATCTGTCAGCATGGTGAGGCTGGATGCAAAACACCGCCGAAGGGTCTGTCCTTCGGCGGTGGGATGATCGAACGGGTCCGTCACAGGGTCTTAGCCGCCAAGGCCGGAAGCTGCCCCTGCGAGGGAGTTGACCGAGTTCAGGCCGCCAAGCAGGGCGCTGATGGTTTTGTTCCAGCGAACGAAGGGCGCTTCGGTGACGTAGAGGGTGTCTTCGTCACGGATCGCGAAGTCGCGGGCTTCGAACATGCCGGTGGGTTCGGTCAGGTTCAGAACGTAGACCATGCGTTGGGCGCCGATCAAATCGCTGCGGCCAAGAACCATGTTCGCTACTTCTGCAGGTTCGTTGCGGAAGATGAAGACGCCGGTGGGATCCGCCGCATTGGTCTGCAAGCCGCCCACGGTCGCGATCGCTTCGATGGCCGAGATGGTCTGGCTCTCGAAAGGAACGCGGGTCTGGTTGCCGGTTGCGCCAAGCGAGGTAAAGCTGCGTGTGTCCTGCTCGACCAGAACGCGGTCGCCGTTGCGCAGCGCGATGTCGAGACGGGTGTCGTCAAAGATGTCTTGGAACCAAACTTCGCCCTGCTGATTGCCGCGTACGACGGTGATCTGGGTGATTTCCGGTTCAATGGTGATGCCGCCTGCACGTGCCAGCATACCGGAGAGGGTCCGGCTCGGGCGTTCGATCGGATAGAGGCCTTGGCTGCTGACAGAGCCGATCACCGAGACCGCCGCGCCGTCACCGGCAAGACGCCGGACCTCGACCTGCGGATCAGGGGTTTGCTCTTCGAGCTGGGTGGTGATGATTCGGCGAATGGCTTCGGGGGTGTTTCCCGCCGCTTTGATCCGACCGGCATAGGGCACAAAGATGAAGCCCGCGCCATCAACCTGCACTTCTTGCAGGGTGGTCGCGTTGCCCTCGGCACCGGACAACAGACCGTCATCAACGTTTTCCCAGACAGTCAGACCCAGGGTGTCACCAGGGCGAATGGTGTCGGACCCCAGAATGCCTGCGTTGACGAAACTGTCAGAAAAACCAAGTGCCGGTGTGACAGCGGTGGCACGGGTGACCCGCGAATTCACACTAACAACAAAGGCATCGCCACTGCGCATGACGGAGCCTTCGAAAATCTCGTTTTTGGAGGGACCAGAGCGCGGCAATCCGCAAGCGGTCAGACCAATAGTCATAGCGGCCAGAATGGCCCCACGCACCAGACGCGATGATGTTTTCTTCACTGCTCAGGTCTCCTCGACCTATTATTTTGCCTTGTTTTTTGAAGAGGCTAGCGGAAAAGCAATTAAAAAGCTAGCGCGATGGGCAAGAACAGTTAGTGCACGACTCGAAGATGTTGCCGAGGTGCCGCGGTCCCGTGCAAAAGCGCATCATAGGGGTCATCCGCCATCAACATCATATCAACCACCTGCCGCAAGACCTGCCGTCGCCCTTGGGCCGAGTAGAATCCGCCCCCAACCTGAGAAGTTTCAAGAAGATAGCGGCGATAGTCCTTGTAGGCGCGCAAGTCGGGACGGGTCGGTTGGGCGTAAAATTCGGGCAGGGGTTGGGTGCTCACGAACTCTGGCTTGTCATAGACTGCTCGGCCAAAGACGCGCAGGGCCATGCCTCGCCATAACACCTGTTGTGCGGCGGTCGAGTTTACGGTCACAGCACTTCGCGCATCATTTAGCAGCGCTGCTAGCTTGCCGCCACGTAGATAATGCACACGGTCCTCGATCCCGCGCTCCCGCGCGAGGGCGCGGATGTCGGCGCGCACGGGGACCCTGCCATCCTCTAACGGATGGGCTTTGAAAACGAGGTGATGATGTCTCGGCGCACCCTTGGTGAACCCGTCAATCACAGTTTCCAGAAAGTCCCGCATGCAGCCAAAGGATGAATGCGCCTGAAAGCTGCTGTCATGGGCCAATTGTAAGAGAACCACGTGGTAGGGAAACCCGCCCCGCCGAACGCGCGCTGTCGCAAGTACCCGTTCCAGCCATTGCGCGGGCATTAGCAACAGGCGTCGCAGGTAGAGCCTGAATTCTTGCGCCACTGGAATGTCGCGATGGGCGCGGAAGTTCCGGTAGGCTCTGTTCCGGAACATCACGTGCCAATGGTAGAGCGCCCCGTAGAATACGTGCTGACGCATGTCGCCCCATTTCGCGGGCGGAAGAGGAGCGTCCTGATCAATGCCGGCGAGCGCCTCTCGCATTTCTTTGACGGTCATCTCCATCAAGCGGGAATGGCCATTGCTGCCGCCCCGCTCGTAGGTGATCCAATAAGGGCGCATGTAGCCCTCTTCGAAGACGTGAATGTTCAAGCCCTGCGCTTTGGCGATCTCGACCGCGCTGGCGTGGATTGACCTGACATCGCCGTAAAGAACGATATCCGTCACATTACGGTCCTTAATCAGTGTCTCAAAAGTGTCGGCCCATTCGGCTTGGGGCTTGTCAAACGCAATGTAAGTTGCGCTGTCCCGCCAGAAGGCCGCGTCCCCAGCGTTGAACCCAACGCGCAGAACCCGCGCTCCGGCGTGGCACAACATCTCTGCCAGACGGGCAAAAAACGGCCCGTGAGGCCCCTGCAAGAACAGGAATGTGCGGTCGGAGTTGGGTAACTGGGTCATGGGTACTTATAACGGACTATATTTCATCATTTCTATGGGAGTCCTTCGTCAAAAATAAGTGGAAACAGTGGCACATGCTTGAGAAATCTAGGTCAAAGGTCTACCTCGGCTTGGAAACGATGGAGGATCCCTATGTTCACAGGCATCATTACAGATATGGGCCGGCTCGCAGAGTTGCACCACGGCGATAGCCTGCGCGCACGAATCGAGACAGTGTATGACATGTCCACTGTGGATCTGGGGGCGTCGATTGCCTGTGACGGCTGCTGCCTGACCGTGGTTGAGGTGGGGCCAAACTGGTTCGATGTCGAGATCAGCGCCGAGAGCATCTCCAAGACCAATATCGGGGATTGGCAGGTCGACAAGCGCGTGAATCTCGAGCGGGCGCTCAAGGTCGGCGACGAGCTTGGAGGGCACATTGTTTCGGGCCACGTGGACGGTGTCGCCGAGGTCGTCAAAATTGAAGAGGATGGCGGCAGCACGCGGGTGACACTACGTGCACCCGAAGCTCTGGCAAAGTACATCGCGCCCAAAGGGTCTGTCGCGCTAAACGGCACCTCCTTGACCGTTAACGAAGTCGAGGGCTGCGATTTCGGCATCAACTTTATTCCACACACCAAACAGGTCACCACTTGGGGCGGCGTGGCAGTCGGTCAGCGTATCAACCTAGAGATTGACACCTTGGCTCGGTATGTCGCGCGTCTGCGTGAATGGGACTAACAGCTGCACATATTCATATTTCTTTGTCCGTCGCAAAAAATGATCTAGCATTCCTCCCGAACAGGGAGGAAACCTATGACCAAATTCAAAGCCAGCCGTCGCGAGTTGCTCAAGCTATCTGCGATGGCACCCGCCTTTGCCTTGACCGCGACGGCGCCCAAGGCCCAAGTCGCAGCCCCTACATCAGATAACCCAGCGCATTTCAAATTTGCCATTGGCGCTGCGCAGGTCACCGTGATTTCAGACGGGTTTTTCGAAACGCCTGTGAGCGGCCTTGGCGTCAATGCTGACCCTGCAGAGGTGCAGGCCTTTCTGGCTGCGCATTACCTCTCTACCGAGAGCAGTCTCGCCCACACCAACCATCTGATCATCGACTTGGGCGAGGCGCGGGTGCTGGTGGATGTCGGGTCTGGCAGCCGCTTTATGCCTACAGCGGGCCGTCTGATGGCCAACCTCGAAGCTGCGGGAATCGACCCCAGCAGCATCACTCATGTGGTCATCACCCATGCGCACCCAGATCACATCTGGGGTGTCCGCGATGACTTCGACGAGGCGATCTTGCCCGACGCTCAATATTTCATCGGGGCTGACGAACATGCGTTCTGGCTGCAAGACGGGCTGGCGGCCTCCTCTCCGGCAGAGATGCAGCAGTTCGTGGTTGGTGCCGTGAACTCGTTGAACGTTGAGGGCGCAGATTGGGTGCTCCTGTCGGATGGTGACGAAATTTGTCCGGGGGTCCGCGCGATTGCCACCCCCGGTCACACACCGGGCCATATCTCTGTTCATGTGGAAAGCGAGGGTCAACAGCTTGTCGCCCTTGGAGATTCCATGAATCACGCCTACACGAACTTTGCTCATCCAGATTGGTATAATGGCTTTGATATGGACGGCGCGCAGACTGTCGCGACGCGCCAAAGCCTGCTGGACCGGGCCGCCGAAGACCGCATTACGGTGTGTGGATACCACTTCCCGTTCCCCGGCGTTGGCCATGTTATGCGCGAAGCGGGCAGCTATCGCTTCTTGCCTGCACTCTGGCACTTCAAAGGTTAGACGCGATTATCCTTTTTGCTCTCTACCGTATCTCTCGGGACGGCAACATCGTGGAGGTAACCACGGATAGAGGCTAAAGGATACCTTGCGTCATCCAGATTTCTTTCTGATGGGGCCACCCAGTCGATCTGCCACAACGATGTGGCGCTGGTTGAGCGCCCATCCTGATCTGTTCTTGCCGGCTCGGCGGGAGCTGGGGTTTTATGCTGTCCCGGATCTAGAGACCTTTTTGGGCAGGCCCGAAGATCCGCGCCTTCTGGATGTGATCGAAGACCAGAACCGGTATGCCAAGGCTTTTGTCCCGTCGGGCGGGAGGCTGAGTGGAGACGGGTCTTCGGTCTATTCCCTCGTGCCCGGTGCAGCGCGTCGGATGTTCAAAGACGCACCGGATGCCAAGCTGGTTTTCATGCTCGAAGCACCCGTTCAAAGGGCCATGACGGCACATGCTTATAATCTGACGCTAGATGTTGAAACCGAGCCCCATTTCGAGAAGGCTCTGTTGCTCGAGTCTGAACGGAAAGAGCAGGGTGGCTCCCCATTTCTGCAGTATGCACGGGGTAGCCGCTATCGCGAGATAATCGAGCCTGTGGATGACCTTTTCGGGCGCGACAACGTTTTGATCCTGATAGCAGAAGAGGCTGAGCGCGCACCTCATGCGGCTGTGGCGCAGCTCTGTGCATTTCTGGGGATCAGACCAGACGCGGGCTCTTTGCCATCCCTGCCACGTCGACGACAAAGCGTGGTGGCCGAGATGTTGGCGCGTGTGCGCAGCCGTCGCCGCCAGCCAGAGATTTGCGCCCAATTTCGCAGTGAGATGCAGTCCGAAGTCCATTGGGTCGAACAGAGGGTCGGTTCCGCTCTGGACGCATGGATGTTTAAGGATCAAGAGTAGAGCCGGAAACGTGCTTTGCCGCACAGGGACCGAGCGCCGCACCCCCACACCTTCGGGTGGTTCGAGGGGGCCTGCTGCGGTACCTAGCGGTACACGATGAAGGAGAGACGGTATGTCCGAAAACAGTCGTTTTGAAACACCCGGCCCCGTCGAAGAAAACCTGCGCGATGCAATTTCTCCGATCGAGGATGTGATCGAGGATGCCCGCAACGGTCGCATGTACATCCTGGTGGACCACGAGGACCGCGAGAATGAAGGCGACGTTTGCGTCCCCGCGCAGATGTGCACGCCCGAGGTCATCAACTTTATGGCCACCCACGCGCGCGGCCTGATCTGCCTGACCCTGAACAGCGAACGCATTGATGCGTTGGGTCTGCCGTTGATGGCGACCACAAATTCTTCGCGCCACGAAACCGCGTTCACAGTCTCGATCGAAGCGCGCGAAGGCGTGAGTACCGGCATTTCCGCCCATGACCGCGCCCGTACTGTGGCGGTCGCGATTGATTCCAGCAAAACGGCTGCCGATATCGCCACCCCCGGCCACATCTTCCCCCTGCGCGCGCGCGACGGCGGCGTTCTGGTCCGCGCTGGCCACACCGAGGCTGCGACCGATGTGGCCCGTCTGGCTGGCCTGAACCCATCTGGTGTGATCTGCGAGATCATGAATGACGACGGCTCCATGGCGCGTCTGCCTGATCTGGTGGCCTTTGCCCAACGGCATGGGCTCAAGATTGGCACGATCAGCGACCTGATCGCCTATCGCCGCCGCTACGACAATTTGGTCAAGGTCGAGAGCGAGAGCAACATCACCTCTGAATTCGGTGGTGAGTGGACCATGCGGGTCTACACGGACACGACCCAAGGCGCACAGCACATTGCTCTGATCAAAGGGGACATCACTGGCGATGCGCCGGTCCTGACCCGTATGCACACCCTCGACCCGATGCTTGATATGTTGGGGACGGGCCCCAAAGGCCGCGCCTTTGAATTCAGCTCGGCAATGAAGATGGTTGCCGAAGAGGGCAGGGGTGTCATCGTCTTGCTCCGCGACTTGACCATGCAGCTTGGCGGCGGGGCCAGCCCCCAAACCCTGCGCCAGTATGGCCTTGGGGCGCAAATCTTGACACACTTGGGCCTGAAACAGCTGACCCTTCTCACCAATTCGCCCACCCCAAAGGTGATCGGCCTTGATGCTTACGGTATCGAAATCACCGGCACCCGCAAAATTCCGGAGGCAAACTGATGGCCGCCAATGAACAGCACTACACTCTAGAGCGCCCGACTTTCGACAAGCCCGTGAAAATCCTGATCGTCGTTGCACCCTATTACAAGGATATCGCGGACAACCTGCTTGCTGGTGCCCGCGCCGAAATTGAAGCCGCTGGGGGCACCCACGAGACGGTCGAGGTCCCGGGCGCGCTGGAAATCCCCACCGCGATTGGCATGGCCGGACGTCTGGCCAACTACGATGGCTACGTGGCCTTGGGGTGCGTGATCCGTGGCGAGACGACCCACTACGACACCGTCTGCAACGACAGCTCGCGCGGGATCACCCTGCTGGGTTTATCGGGGCACTGCATCGGAAACGGCATCCTGACCGTGGAAAACCGTGAACAGGCCGAAGTCCGCGCGGAACCGGACGGGCAGAATAAAGGTGGCGGAGCGGCGACTGCGGCCTTGCATTTGATCGCATTGGCGCGTAACTGGGGCGGCTCAAAGCGTGGCGTTGGCTTCATGCCCACCGAGGATGACAGTTACCGCATCGCTTAACCCCATCTTCAGGCTGACCCGATGACCACAGATTCCGCACCCCTGTCTGGCAACCAGAAGCGCAAGATGCGCTCGGCATCCCGTCTGTACGCGGTGCAGGCGCTCTACCAGATGGAATTGACCGGCCTGTCTTTTGACCGCGTCAAAGCAGAGTTCCTGGACCTGCGCTTTGGCGCAGAGATCGACGGCGAAGAGCTCATCGACGGTGATATTGACTTGTTCTCGACCATCCTCGAAGCGGCTGTGAACTGGCAGGCGCGGATTGACCAATGCACCGACCGCGCGCTGGTTGCGAAATGGCCCCTGGGCCGGATCGACACCACTCTGCGCGCGCTCTTCCGTGCCGCTGGTGGCGAGTTCCAAGCCAAAGAGACGCCGCCCAAGGTGGTGATCACCGAATATGTTGACGTGGCCCGCGCCTTCTTCCCCGAGGGCAAGGAAGCCGGTTTCGTCAACGCGGTGCTCGACCACATCGCCCGCGAGATGCGCCCCGAATCCTTCTGATCGGCTGAGACAAAGAGACTGACACAACCCGGCGCGATCCTCGCAGCCGGGATTTCCGTTCCGTCAGGATGTGTCACAACGGCGCGATTTCGCCCATTATCCGCTTGATCAGGTAGACACTCCCTCCGTGCGGCACTACCTTTCTTGTGCAAAGCACAGGAGATGCAAAATGCCCAAGCTCGTACGTCTCTACATTAGCCAAGTGATCATGGGCTTCGGCCTGTCTGCCGCCTTTGTTGCTGCGCTCCTGACATTGAATGTCGCAAACCTCTGGCATCTTGTTACACACTCGACTGGCGGTCTTCTGGCTGTGATCATGCTTTGGGTTTTCAACGGCATTGTTTTCGCGGGTGTGCAGTTCGGCATCTCTATCATGCGCTTGGCTGACGATGATGACACGCCTCGTGGCCCCCGCCAGCAAGCTCTTGTTCGGGAATTCGCGCCAATCCCAGTGCGTGCGGATGAGCAGCGCAAGCGCCGCCACATCTAAGAACACCCACTCAGCGCTTTCACCTTTGCAGAAATACTCTGGGGGAGGCGCGCTTTGCGCGACGTGGGCAACGCCCCCTTTTTTCATGTCTTTCGACGTGAAATTCTCAAATATTTTTAGGGAGTTCAGTGTGGCGGGCCCGCGCGCGACCGTCTAGGTTTTTGCATTCCCGAGGACCTGTATATACAGGTGGGCGCCAGGTAATCAGGCCAGGGCCAGAACAGAGCCAGCTCCCTCGGATTTGCTTAAGGCCACCGGAATGAAACCGACATACGAGAGGGGCAGCGCCCGCCACGCAGCACAGGTAATGTGACAAACCCCATTCGACAAGGGGGCATGTGACTTGATTTTGTTCTCTTTATGTTCATATTGGATGATATGCAGATCATCCCTAGCCAAACTCCCATTGATCCCAAGCCAGGTCAGCTCTTGGCGCGCGGTGTTGCACGCCACTTGGCGCAACTTGGCTTTGCCTGCCTCGACGAATTCGTGCCCGCGCGTGGGTTGCGCATGGACGTCATGGGGATGGGAAAGAAGGGGGAGCTTTGGTGTGTGGAGTGCAAATCCTGCCGCGCAGATTTCCAAAGTGATTCCAAATGGCAGAATTATTTGCCCTACTGCGAGCGATTTTTCTGGGCTGTGGACGCTGATTTTCCGACGGACCTCCTGCCCGAAGGGACAGGTTTGATGATCGCAGACGCGTATGACGCAGAGATTATTCGCATGCCGGATGCAATGCCGCTCGCTGCGGCCCGCCGCAAGGTCCTGACGCGTGACTTTGCCCGCACGGCGGCACTGCGTCTTCAGACCCTGCGCGATCCACGGCTGTAATCAGCGACGGCCTTTGCTGCCCAGATCCCTGGCGGTCTGGATGGCAGACTTGATTTCCTCGAGGATCTCTTCGGCCTCATCCGGCGTGAAGTCCATCGGGATTTCCAGATCACCCGCTTCGATATACAGGCGGATCATGCCTTTGTCTGTCGGTCCGATCTGCAAGCTGGCTTCGATGTCGCGTTCTGTGTTGATACCCATGAAAGGCTCCGTTTTCCTGTTGAATATCGCGGGTAAACCCTGTTCGGGCTCTTGGCAATATCATGTGAATTTTTTGTTATACTGCTTCTTGCAATCCGAGTTCGCTAGGGGTAAATGACCCCCAGTGCCGCCTTAGCTCAGTAGGTTAGAGCGCCTGATTGTGGATCAGGAGGTCCCCCGTTCGAGCCGGGGAGGTGGTACCATCCTCACCTCTGCCGATGTTCGAAAGCGCCCTGTGTGGCGCTTTTTTCGTGTCTTTGTTTCCGAGCGCTGCAAAGGAAAAGCGCGGCACCCTGAGAGCACCGCGCTTGAAATCTGTGTCCCTAAACTGAGCTTAGAACGTGGTCTTTGCCTTGCCCGGAGCTGTTAGGTTGATCGAGTAGGCGTCTTGACCATGCAGCTCCAGATCCATCCCTGCCAGTTCCTGCTCGGGGGTGACTCGCAAGTGGTTCCGGGGCATCGCGCCGTAATCGAAGTACTTCGAATTCCCCAGCTTCTTGATCACGTACATCAGGCGCGACGCCAACCAGAAGGTGACAATCGCCGACAGGAAGCCAAAGAGGCAGATCAGGGCGCCATAGAACATTTGGGTGCCGAACACGATCGGACCAAGCTCCATGTCGCCGGTGGTCAGCGCGAACATACCGCCCGCAAACAGGCCCACCGCTCCGTGCACGGGGAAGGCACCGATGGGATCGTCGACCTTGATTTTGAAGATGAAGATGACTGCCAGAACGTAGACTGCACCGGAAAGTATCCCGATCAGGACCGCAACGGGTGCGGTCGCTGCGTCGGCATTCGCGGTGATGCCAACAAGGCCAGCCAGCGCGCCGTTCATCAGATCGGAGATGTTGTACTTGTTCTGCGTCACCATAAAGAAAGCCAGCACCGAGAAAACAGCAGCACAAGGTGCGAGCGTGGTGTTGATGACCACCTGGCCAAACCCGCCAATCAGCTGTTCAAAGATCGCGTTCGCCACCAAATCAGGCTGGTTCTCGGTCGCACTTAGGTCGATAGAGGCCAAATCGAAACCGCCGGCAAAGGTACTGCCTGCGTTGAAGCCATACCAACCAATCCACAGCAGGAACACACCAAGCGCGCTGACCGGAATGTTGTGCGCCGAGTTGCTGATCGACGATCCGGCAAAGCGATAGGAATCGATCTGGCCTTTGCCGTAGTCGAATTCACCGATTCGTGGTTTCAGCATGATCGCGCCAGCGAGGCCTGCGAATCCGCCAAGCGCGTGGACCACAAGCGAACCGGCGAAGTCGTGCAGGATGCCGTAGAGCATCCCATCAGCATTCCAAACCGTGAAGGCGACAACAGGGTAAATCAGGGCAGAAAAAACGGCGCCAAAGAACAGGTAGGCGTACGGCGCAATTCGTCCGGTGACCGCGCCCGAGCAGATGGTGACGCATGTCGCGGCGAATGCGAAGTTGAAGAACAGCGAGATGTCGTCGTTCAGGCTCACGATCGGACCGGGGGAGTTGTTTTCAGTGCTGTGCGCAAATCCCATTTCACGCATCCAATCGACCAGCATAGAGTCTCCGGTGATAATCGGATAACCGAACCAGTAGAAAAAGATGCCGCACACGCAGGCGTCCACGAAGTTTTTGAAGATATTGTTGATCGCGTTTTTCCGCGACATGCCGCCGGTCTCGAGCATCATGAACCCGGCTTGCATCAGGAAAATCAAGACGCCACTGATGAAAACGATTATGTTGATTGTCGAGTAGACCCCAAAGATCAGGGATCGATCGTAACTGGCTAAATCACCGCCCATGGTTCGTCACCTAATTGTCGATTGGGCTCAAGTGTAAGTAGACCTGAACACCAAATTATGCGTGAAAATTTACAGTTACCGATTAGCTGCGGGGCGGATTGTCCGTCAAGGTTGAAAGGCGCAATTAGAGATTTGATCTTGATCAATTGCATTATTGACGCAATCAAACCATTATATTTGTAATTAAAGATTACAATAAATATCAAACTGGTATTAGATGGTGTCTCAATCCGGTTTCTGGAAACATGAAAACCCTGCGTCAATTGATGCGAAAACCGAATGTGACCGCAGAATGTGCGATAAGGTGTGAGAATTTCTTACAATGACTACATTTTAGTCAGTTTCTGCGTGAACTGTCTGCCTCAGCGCACCACTTTTCGCATCATAGATCAGGATCTCTTGTTGATCGGTGACGATTGCAATCCAACCCTTGCCTTGTGTAACTGCGCTGATTGTTGATCCCGCAGGCAGGGTCAGGTTCTCTGGCAGGACTGGCGTAGGATCTGGAAACCGAAATACGATGACCAGGGCGATGGCGATCATGCCTGCCATCATCACCACGGTCAGCGCCGTCACAAGGCGGCGCAGGAACATGGCGTCTGGGGGCGTCTGGTCAGAAGGAAGCGACATGGGCGAGACCTTGGTTACCGTCATCATCGCGGCAGATCCGCCGCCCCGTCTGGATAAGGCTTTGGCGCGCGATGTGCCAGAGGAAGCGTCCCTGTCGCGCACACGGCTGGCCAAACTGATCGCCGAGGGTAAGGTGTCGCGTGGGGCAGAGGTCTTGACCGATCCCAAAGCCAAGGTGGCTGAGAATGACGAAATCGCCATTCAGGTCGAGGCTGCGGCAGAGGTTGATACCGTCGCCGAGGATATCCCGCTGGAGATCATCTATGAAGACGATGATCTGATTGTGGTGAATAAGCCTGCAGGCATGGTGGTCCACCCTGCACCCGGTTCGCCGAGTGGCACGCTTGTTAACGCTCTGCTGCACCATTGCGGGGATACGCTCTCTGGCATCGGCGGCGAGAAGCGGCCGGGCATCGTGCACCGTATCGACAAGGAAACGAGCGGTTTGCTGGTCGTTGCCAAGTCAGACCGTGCCCACCATGGCCTCGCTGCTCAATTCGAGGACCACAGCGTAGAGCGGGTCTATTCGGCTGTGGTCTACGGAGTGCCGGATAGCAACGAGCCCCGGCTAAAAGGGGTGAAGGGCGTTAGCTTTGAGCCCGGCAATATCATCAAGATCACTTCGTTTCTTGGACGCCACAAGACGGATCGTCAGCGGCAGGCCGTCAGCTTCAACACCGGTCGTCATGCGGTGACACGTGCGCGGGTGGTTGAAACATTCGGGACACCCGTCTGTGCGACGTTGGTGGATTGCTGGCTGGAAACGGGGCGGACTCACCAAATTCGCGTGCACATGACACATGCAGGCCATGCTCTGATCGGTGACCCTGTTTATGGTGGACGGCGGAAGCTCTCTCCCAAGGCATTGTCCCTTGCAGGGATTGAGGCCGCAGCGAATTTCCCGCGTCAGGCCCTGCATGCGCGCATCCTCGGTTTCATCCATCCCGTCACCGAAGAGGAAATGTCCTTCGAAGCGCCACTGCCCGATGACATGGTTTCACTCCTCGACGCACTGCGCACCAAGAAGTGATCCTCACGCACGTGTGCGTGAGTGCGCAGTAATCCCTCTATCCAGCCAAGTATCTATCATTTTATATGGAACCAAAGCGAGGCTGAGGACTTGAATACATGAAGTCAGCTACCTAGCTGCATGTTAAAGCCTGTTACATTCAGGAGGGACAAATGGCAAACTATGCAAATCTTCCGGCACCGACCCCAGAGGGCGGACTGTCGCGCTACATGCAAGAGATCCGCAAGTTCCCTCTGCTGGAGCCTGAAGAAGAATATATGCTGGCCAAGCGGTGGGTCGAGGAACAAGACACAGAGGCGGCCCACAAGATGGTCACCAGCCACCTGCGTCTCGCGGCTAAAATCGCGATGGGCTACCGTGGCTACGGTTTGCCCCAAGCAGAGGTGATATCCGAAGCGAACGTGGGTCTGATGCAAGCGGTCAAACGCTTTGACCCCGAAAAGGGCTTCCGTCTGGCCACCTACGCAATGTGGTGGATCCGCGCCAGCATTCAGGAATACATCCTGCGTAGCTGGTCGATGGTAAAGTTGGGGACAACCTCTGCGCAGAAGAAGTTGTTCTTTAACCTGCGCAAGGCGAAGTCCCGCATCGGAGCGCTGGAAGATGGCGACCTGCGTCCAGAGCACGTGCAGAAGATCGCGACCGACCTTGGCGTAACCGAGGACGAAGTGATCAGCATGAACCGCCGCCTGTCGGGTGGTGATGCGTCGCTAAACGCGACTGTCGGGTCCGAGGATGATGGCGGCGCTCAGTGGCAGGATTGGCTTGAGGATGAAGATGCGAACCAAGCCGCAGCCTACGAGGCGCAAGACGAAATGGACTCACGCCGCGAACTGCTGGCCGAAGCGATGGACGTGCTGAATGACCGCGAGAAAGACATCCTAGTCAAGCGCCGCCTGAGCGAAGAGAACATCACGCTCGAAGATCTGTCTTCAGAATACAGCGTCAGCCGCGAGCGCATTCGCCAGATCGAGGTGCGTGCGTTTGAAAAGCTACAGAAGCGGATGACCGGTCTTGCGCGGGAAAAGGGCATGCTCCCCGCAGTCTGACCCCCAGACAGAGTTGTAGAACATCCCCTCGGGCCCTAGGCTCGGGGAGATTTTATTTTGGGAGGCATTATGACCGAAATCTACAACTGGGGTATTCTGGGGGCAGCGAAGTTTGCGCGCGAACAGATGGGGCCTGCAATCCATTTGGCGAATGAGGCCCGTCTGGCGGGTTTGGCAACCTCGAGCTACGACAAATCCGCGCCGTTCCGCGCCTTTGCGCCGGACATCCGTGTCTACGAAAGCTACGACGCGCTGATCCATGACCCCAAGATTGACGTTGTCTATATTCCGCTTCCGAACCATTTGCATGTTGAGTGGGCGTTGAAGGCCCTGAAGGCGGGCAAGCATGTGCTGTGCGAGAAGCCGATCGCAATGGAAGCGTCAGACATAGACCAGATCATCGCCCTTCGGGACGAGACCGGCCTGATGGCTGCCGAAGCCTATATGATCTTGCACCACCCCCAATGGCAGCGCGCCAAAGAGATCGTCGAAAGCGGCGAGATCGGACGGCTGCGCCATGTGAGCGGGATCTTTACATTTGATAACCGCGCAGACACAGGCAACATCCGCAACAAGGCGGAAACCGGCGGGGGCGGCATCCGTGATATTGGCGTTTATACGTATGGCTCGACCCGGTTTATGACGGGGCAAGAGCCGACCGAATTGCGTGCGGATGTCGAATTCGAGAACGGCGTCGACACCTATGCCAATGTCACGGGGCGGTTCGGGGATATCACGTTTACCCTGATCAACTCGATCCGAATGGCGAACCGTCAGCGGATGGAGTTCCACGGGGAAAAAGGCACTTTGGCTTTGACTGCACCGTTCAATGCGCAGGCATTTGGCGAGGCACGTCTGACCGTGGAATGTTCTGGTGGTGTCATCCGAGAAGAGCGCTTCTCGGCCGCGCAGCACTACAAGCTACAGGTCGAGAATTTCTGTGCAGCGATCGCCGGGGACCGTTCGGCTTATCCGGTGCCGCTGGAGTTTTCACAGGGGACACAGGCCATGATCGACCGCGTGTTCGCTGACGCAAAGCGCTGATCAACAAAAAGGAACGCCGCCCTGATCGGGCGGCGTGCTGTATTCTTGGTGCGGGCGGTTGGGTTATTCCATCGCCTCGAGCTGGTCGATGAAACCTTCGATCATTGACAGGCCCTTGTCCCAGAATTTCGGATCGGACGCATCAAGGCCGAACGGGGCCAGCAGCTCTTTGTGGTGCTTCGAGCCGCCCGCCTTGAGCATGTCGAAATATTTGTCCTGGAAACCTTCGGGCTGCTCTTGATACGCGGCGTAAAGGGCGTTCACCAGGCCGTCGCCGAACGCATAGGCGTAGACGTAGAAGGGCGTGTGGACGAAGTGCGGGATGTAGGCCCAGAAGGTCTCGTAACCCGGCATGTAGTCGAAGACGGGGCCAAGGCTTTCTGCCTGGACGCTCATCCACAGGGCGTTGATGTCGTCGGGGGTCAGTTCACCACCGCGGCGCGCCTCGTGCAGTTTGCATTCGAAGTCGTAAAAGGCGATTTGGCGGACGACCGTGTTGATCATGTCCTCGACCTTGCCAGCCAGCATGACCTTGCGCTCGTTGTCGTCCTTGGCGCCGGCCAGCATCTTCTGAAAGGTCAGCATTTCGCCAAACACCGACGCGGTTTCCGCCAGCGTCAGCGGGGTCGAGGACAGCATCTCGCCCTGACCAGCGGCCAGACGCTGGTGGACGCCGTGTCCCAGTTCGTGGGCCAGTGTCATCACATCGCGCGGTTTGCCAAGGTAGTTCAGCAGCACGTAGGGGTGCACATCGGTGACGGTGGGGTGTGCAAAGGCACCAGGCGCTTTGCCCTGTTTGACGCCCGCGTCGATCCAGCCCTTGGAGAAGAACGGCTCGGCCAGTTCGGCCATGCGCGGGTCGAAGTCGCCATAGGCGTCCATGACAATCTTCTCCGCTTCGGGCCACGCGATCTTGCGCTCGGTCTCCATGGGGAGGGGCGCGTTGCGGTCCCAGACTTCCATGGTTTCAAGGCCGAGCCATTTGGCTTTGAGTTTGTAATAGCGGTGGGATAGGCGCGGGTATGCATCGACAACAGCGTTGCGCAGGGCCTCGACGACTTCGGGCTCCACGTGGTTGGCCAGATGCCGACCCGTTTGCGGGGTGGGCATGCCGCGCCAGCGGTCCATGACCTCTTTTTCCTTGGCCTGGGTGTTGTGCACGCGGGCGAAGGTTTTGACGTTCTTGGTAAAGGTTTCACCCAAGGCGCGGGCACCAGCCTCGCGCTTGGAACGGTCCTGTTCGGACAGCAGGTTCAGGGTCTCTTCGATGCCCTTTTCCTCGCCATCCACGTCGAATTTCAGTCCCGCAATGGTTTCGTCGAACAGGCGCTCCCAAGCGTCGCCAACCACGCCCATGTCGTGGAGGAATTTCTCCATCTCGTCGGACAGCTGATAGGGCTTCATCGCGCGGATGCGGTCGAACACGGGCTTGTAGCGGGCCAGATCGCTATTTTCCGCGAACAGAGCGTCTAAATGGTCATCGGGCAGACGGTTCAGTTCCAGCGTAAAGAACACCAGCGGGGTGGTGTAGCGGGTCAGGCGATCTTGCAGGTCGGACATGAACTTGGCACGCTCGGCTTCCATGGTGTTCTGATAGTAGCGCAGACCGGCAAACGACATGATGCGCCCCGCGACCATATCGATGCGTTCGTTGCGCAGGGTGCATTCCAGCATGCCGTCCGCATCCAGATCGGCCAGTTTGCCTTCGTAATCTTCGGCAAAGCTGGCGCAGGCGCTTTCCAGCCAGTCCAGATCGCGCAGCAGTTCAGGGGCGTCTTCGGCGGTGTACAGATCGCTCAGGTCCCATTCCGGCAGATCCCCCAGATCGCCAGTGCCTGCGCTGGGGTTTGCATCAAAGAGCGGTTGAATGCGGTGTGCCATAAGTGGTCCTTTTTAATCTTGCTTGGGACACAGGTAAGAGCGCCCCCGCCGGATGTGCAAGGGGGCGGGGCGAATTAGGGCATCAATGCCTTCAGATCGTCGAGCGTGTTCGCCTCTGACGCAGGTTTGTCGTGGCGCCAGCGCAGCATGCGCGGGAAACGGAGCGCAACGCCGGATTTGTGGCGCGGGCTGTCCATGATCCCTTCGAACCCGATTTCGAAGACATGCTCGGGTGTGACCTGCCGGACGGGGCCAAAGCGTTGCAGGGTGTTTTTACGCACCCAAGCGGTGATCTTGCGGAATTCTGCGTCCGTGAGGCCGGAGTAAGCCTTGGTAAAAGGCACAAGTTCGCCGTTGTTCCAGACCGCAAAGGTGAAGTCGGTGAAAAGGTTTGCGCGCCGTCCATGTCCCGATTGGGCATAGATCATCACGGCGTCGATAGTCAGGGGATCGACCTTCCATTTCCACCAATCGCCTTTCTTGCGGCCTGCAAGATAGGGGCTGTCCAATCGCTTCAGCATCAGCCCCTCGGCATGGGCATCGCGGCTGGTTTCGCGGATGTCTGTCAGGGTTTGCCAGTTGTTGAAGGGCACGACTGGAGAGGGGATTACAGCGGCCTCGGGTGGGATGTCAGCCAGCAGAGTTTCAAGTCGTGCGCGCCGTTCTGCCAAAGGCTTGTCGCGAATGTCTTCGCCCGCGTGTTCCAGCAGGTCATAGGCGCGCAGGACTACGGGCGCGTCTTTCAATAGCTTTTTCGGGACGGTTTTCCGGCCGATCCGTTTTTGCAGTTCGGAAAAGGGCAGAGGTTTGTGCTCGTGCCATGCGAGCACTTCGCCATCGAGCACAGTGCCATCGGGCAGGAAATCCACACTGCGGGCGAACTCGGGAAAGCGGTCGGTGATCAACTCTTCGCCGCGGGACCACAGAAAATGTGTGCCGCCGCGCAGGATCAGCTGTCCGCGAATGCCGTCCCATTTCCATTCAGCTTGCCAGTCTGAGGGCGCACCAAGGGCCTCGGGCGCGTCTTCCAGACCGTAGGCCAGATAAAACGGGTAGGGGCGTGACTTGTCAGCCTCTGTGTCCTGCGCATGGATCAGATCGTGAAAGGTGGTCGTTTCTGGCGTCCAATTGCCCATCAGGCGATGGGCCATCTGCGACTCTTCGGTGTTCGTGGCGCGGGACAGGGCGCGGGTCATGAGCTTTTGGCTGACACCCACGCGAAACCCCCCGGTCAGCAGCTTGTTAAACAGGAACCGCTCGGTCGTGTTTAGGCAGTCCCATGCGTCCAGAACGGCCTCCTTGCGGGTGTCTTCGTCCGCTGGGGTCAGGCTCAGGATTTCGCCCATCCAGTCCGACAGGGTTCGGTTGGTCTGGCGCGTTGCGTCAGGCAGGATCAAGGCGATGGTTTCCGATAGATCGCCGACGATTGGATAGGTTTCCTCGAACAGCCACAGGGGGATGCCTGCCCGTTCCGCCGCCCATTCACGCAGGCGCGTGGTCGTGACGGCGCGCTTCGGGCGACGTCCGGAGAACAGCGCAATGCACCACAGTTTGTCGGGATCGGCGGCGGTTTCAAAATAGTCGGTCAGCGCGGCGACCTTGGCGTTGGTCGAGGTCGTCTGGTCCAGAGCATTGAAGAGGTCGGCAAAGGCTTGCATCAGTCCACCTCTGCCACATCGTCAGTGTCCGCGCCTTCGCCGGTGTATTCGGTGGCGACGATTGCGGAATCGTACCCTTGGCTCAGAAGCCACTGGTTGAAGATTTCGGTGTAGCCGTGCGTCACAAAGACTTTTTCGCAGCCTGTGGCGCGGATTGTGTCGTTCAGGCCAGTCCAATCCGCATGGTCGGACAGGACAAACCCGCGATCTGCGGCGCGGCGCCTGCGGACCCCGCGCAAGCGCATCCACCCGCTGGCAAATCCCGTCGCGGCGCGGCCGAACTTTTTGGCCCAAGGGGTGCCGAACGCCGAAGGGGGCGCGATGACGATGCCGCCCGTGTGGGCTTTGACATCCAGATCGCCGGTGACGCGGGTGGTGGCGGGCAGCGGGTAGCCTTGGGCGCGGAGCACTTCGTTCGTGGCCTCAACCGCGCCATGGGTCAGGATGGGGCCGATGGACGGGTCGAGCAGGGACATCAGCCGTTGCGCCTTGCCCAAGGAGTATGCCCCGAGCAGGGAAAACCGTCCCTCGGCGGCGTTGGCGGCCCACCATGCGTTGATCTCTTCGGAAACGACTGATTGAGGGGCCCATTTGAATGCTGGCAGGCCAAAGGTGCATTCGCTGATAAAGGCGTGGCAGGGGACCAGTTCAAAACTCTCGCACAGGCCGTCCGGCTCGGGTTTGTAGTCGCCCGAGACGACCCAGACCTCGCCGCCGACCTCGATCCGGATTTGCGCCGAGCCGGGTATATGGCCTGCGGGGTGAAAACTGACTGAGGCCCCTCCGATTTGCGTCTTTGCGCCGTAGGGGGTGGTCTGGATCGACACGTCACCCAGCCGGTGGTGCATGACGGGTGCTGCGGCTTCGGTCGCCATGTAGTGCTGATGCCCCCAGCGCGAATGGTCGGAATGCCCGTGAGTGATCAACGCACGATCCACGGGGCGCCAAGGGTCGATGTAGAAATCGCCAGCGGGGCAGTAGATGCCGCGATCGGTAAAGGTCAGAACAGGGTCGGCTCGCATACGGCGAAGGTAGTCCGCCACCGCCGCACTGCCAGAGCATTCCAGTCAGGCGTCAACGTTTTCTTTGGTGCGTTCAACAAAAGCAGCGATTTCGGATATCACACGGCGGCGAATGTCGGGCGTTTCCATCAGCACTTCGTGTTGCGCATTTTCGATCTCGACCAGTTTGCCCTTGGGCCACACGCCCATCCGGCGCTTGATTTCCTGCGGATCGACAATGCTCTCCAAATTGCCAAGGAAACTCAGGGCCGGCAAATCGGGCGAGGGGATGGACGCCAAAGCGACAGTCTCGCGGAGAGCCTGATTTAGCCAGTTCAGGCTAGGGCCGCCAAGCCCGAGTTCAGGCTGTGCGTCGGTCTGGCTGCGCATGTAAGCGTACATGTCGCGGTCCGTGGTCAATGCGTTGCCGAGGAACGGTGCCGCTTCTGTGTAGGGGCGGCGGGAGGTGCTGGGGACGAGCAGATGGCTCAGAGCCACGAGATCAGCCGCCCATGTCACGGTCCATGCCACAGGGCGCAGAATGCCCGGCATTTGGATGCCCCACATGGGCGCTGTAAAGATCACGCCGGCCACCGGCGCACCACGGATCACACTGCGCAACGCGATGCAGCCGCCCATCGAGTGTCCCAGAATATACCATGGCTTGGGCATGTTCATTTCTGCGGCATAGGCCAGAAATGCCGTGACATCGCGTTGGAAGTCGCAGAACTGGTTTACATGGCCAATCAGACGATCACACAGTGCACGGTCTGACAGGCCTTGGCCGCGCCAATCAAGAGTAGCGGTTGCCAGCCCAATATCGGCAAATTCCTGGGCCGTGATCCCGTACTTTTCAATGTATTCCGTCCGGCCGGTGAACAGAAGGATAGAGCCTTTGGCTCCATCCACAGGCCAATGGGCCATGCGCAAACGCACCCCGTCCTCTGACGTCACCCAGTGGGCGGAACCGCCCTGTGGGCCTCTTGCCAAGTCGCTGTAAAACGGGGCCGTTTGCATTGCTTCCAAGGCCTTAGGCTAGGACGCTGCCAAGCTGCATGGCTTTACCCATGTCGCCATCGACACTCAGGCGGCCAGACATGAACGCCGCTGTTGCATCCAGTTCACCATCAAGAATGGATTTGAAGGTGTCGGCATCAGCGGTCAGGGTGACTTCGGCCTCGTCATCGGCGGCGCGGGCGCCGTTTTCGTCGATCAGGATGCTGCCTTCGTCTTCGATCACGAATTTTGCGGTGCCGTCAAAGCCGTCCCCGCCGAGTTTCGCGTTCAACTCCTCGACTGCGGTATCAATCACAGAGCTCATCGTGTCGCCTTTCACATTCTTGTTGCGGCACTCGCTTTTCGCCGCGGTTGGATTACACTGATGAACTATGAACAGATTCCTTGAACCGCTCAAACGTGTCGTCACGGCAAGTTTCATGATAGTCACGATTTCCACACCTGCAATGGCGCAGAGCCCGCAGGAACAGGATTTGCTGGACCGTCTCAAAAAAGCGGACCGCGAAGGCGCACAGGTATTGGCCGAAGACTTGCGGTTGATTTGGGCCAGGTCAGGGTCGCCAATGGTTGATTTGCTTTTGCGCCGCGCCGAAAAGGCTATGGCGGCCGGTGATCTGGACGTTGCGTTGGAACATCTGACAGCCGTGACAGACCATGCTCCCGACTTTGCAGAGGGGCATATGTTGCGGGCTACAACGCTTTACCAGTTGGATCTCTATGGCCCTGCGATGGAAGAGCTGGAGCAAGCGATTGCGCTGAACCCTAACCATTTCGGGGCGCTTTTCGGGGCGGGGATTATTGCCTATGAAACCGGTCAGACAGAGGCTGCGATGACGTTTTTCGACGCGGTCGAGGCTATACATCCCAACTTCGAGCAATTATCTCGGCTCCAACAGGAACTGGACAAAGAGGCGGGCGCGCTCGACCTCTGAGACGAGGGTATAATGGCCAACAGGGGCCGGATCGCGGCCATATTGGGCCCGACCAACACAGGCAAAACCCATTATGCCATCGAACGGATGTTGGGATACCGGACCGGTGTGATCGGTCTGCCCCTGCGTCTTTTGGCGCGCGAGGTTTATGACAAACTGGTCGCCCTGCGGGGGCCTTCGGTCGTGGCCTTGGTGACGGGCGAAGAGCGGATCGTCCCGCCGCGCACCCAGTATTGGGTCTGCACGGTCGAGGCGATGCCCGAAGGTATTGGTGCAGACTTTGTCGCGGTTGATGAAATCCAGCTTTGTGCGGACCCTGAACGGGGACATGTATTTACGGATCGCCTGTTGCGGATGCGCGGGACGAACGAGACCTTGTTTATGGGCAGTGACACCATGCGCGGGCCGATTGCCGCGCTGGTTCCTCATTGCGAGTTCGTGCGCCGCGAACGGATGAGCCAGTTGCTCTACTCTGGCTCAAAGAAAATCAGCCGCATGCGGGCGCGCAGTGCGATCGTCGGGTTCTCGGTGGATAACGTGTACGCCATTGCCGAACTCTTGCGCCGTCAAAAGGGTGGCGCGGCGGTGGTGATGGGGGCGCTGAGCCCGCGGACGCGGAACGCTCAGGTCGAACTCTATCAGAACGGGGATGTGGATTATCTGGTGGCGACTGATGCCATCGGGATGGGACTGAACCTTGATATCGACCACGTGGCGTTTTCCAGCCTGATCAAATTCGATGGCCGCCGGATGCGAGAGTTGCACCCCAACGAACTTGCCCAGATCGCGGGCCGTGCGGGTCGGGGCATGTCGGATGGCACATTCGGTACGACGGGCGAGGCCCCGCCGCTGGATGACGAGGTCGCTGATGCGATCATGGAGCATCGCTTTACTCCGCTACAAAAGCTGCAGTGGCGGAATCACGACCTGCGGTTTGGCCATGTGGATGCGTTGATCGATTCCCTCGAGCAAGGCTCGAAAGATCCCCGTTTGCTCAAAGCGCGCGAGGCAGACGATCTGCGGGTTCTGAAAACTCTGTCTGCGGTGGATGAGATCCGCGCACGGACCCACGATGGGACCAGTGTAAAACTGCTGTGGGATGTCTGCCGAATTCCCGATTTCAGGGGGATCAGTAGTGGTGAACACGCCACACTTCTGGAGCAAATCTACCGTTTTTTGCATCAGGATGGCCGAGTTCCCGATGATTGGCTCGCCAGACAGATCAAACGCATTGACCGGACGCAAGGCGACATAGATACCCTATCCAAGAGGCTCGCGTTCATTCGGACTTGGACATATGTCGCGCAGCGTTCTGGCTGGGTCCGTGACGAAAGTCATTGGCGTGGCGAAACAAGGGCGGTAGAAGACCGCTTGTCAGATGCGCTGCACGAGCGCTTGACGCAGAGATTTGTGGACCGGCGCACATCCGTGCTTTTGCGCCGGCTCAAGCAGAAGGAGGCCCTTTTGGCCGAAGTAAACGACAAGGGTGAAGTGACCATCGAAGGAGAATTCGTTGGTCGTCTCGAAGGGTTCCGTTTCCGTCAGGACAAGGGCAGCAGCCCCGACGAAGCGAAAACCGTAGCCAAGGCAAGCTTGCAGGCGCTGGCGCCTCATTTCCATCTGCGCGCAGACAAGTTCTACAACGCGCCCGATACCGAAATCGACTTCACCGAACAGGGTGGTCTGATGTGGGGTACGGATGCGGTTGGCAAACTGGTCGCCGGATCGGATCCGCTCAAGCCCGAGGTTGTCGCCTTTGTCGATGACGAAGCTGGTGCAGACGTGGCTCAGAAGGTGCAGCGCCGTCTGCAGCACTTTATTGACCGCAAGATCGCGACCCTGTTCGAGCCCCTGATGAACCTGTCCAAGGACGAGGCTCTGTCGGGGCTGGCCCGGGGTTTCGCCTTCCGCATGGTCGAGGGCCTGGGTGTGCTGGAACGTGCGCCCATCGCTGACGAAGTCAAATCGCTGGATCAGGACGCTCGCGGCGCGCTGCGCAAGCACGGTATCCGTTTCGGCCAGTTCACCATCTTTATGCCTCTGCTGCTGAAGCCCGCGCCGACCCGTCTGCGCTTGGTTTTGTGGTCGCTGGCAAATGGTCTGGATGCCTTCCCCGAGGCGCCGCCTCCGGGTTTGGTGACCGTTCCTGCGCAATCTGACGCGCCAGAGGGCTACTTTACCATGGCGGGCTACCGTCAGGCCGGCGAACGCGCGATCCGCATCGATATGCTGGAGCGTTTGGCAGACATGCTGCGGTCCGAAGACAGCCGCGGCGGTTTCGAAGCCAAGCCCGACATGCTGTCAATCACTGGCATGACACTGGAGCAGTTCGCGGCTCTGATGGAAGGTCTGGGCTACCGTGCTGAAAAAGGCGAGCGCGCCAAGGTCAAAGCCGTCGATGCCGTGATGGCTGATCCCGCATTGGCCGCTGGCGAAGAGGCTCCTGCCGCTGACATCGCACCTGAAGTGGCCGCAATCGAAGACGAAGGCATCGCGCCCGTCGCCGAGGAAGCACCTGAGGCTGCCGAAGTCCCTGCGGAAATCGCTGAAACTCCTGCCGAAGAAGTGGCTGTGGGCGAAGCGGCGGATGCTGGTGCTGCCGGTGCCGAGATGGAAGTGTTCTACACCTTCACTTGGGGTCGTCAGCGCAACAATAACCGTGGCGGAGAGCGTCGTGGTGGTGGGCGCAACAACCGCTCCGAGGGAGGCAAGCGCGCCGATGGCGAGCGTCCCCGCGGCAAAGGAAAGCCCAAGGGCAAGGGCGGACCCAAAGGTGGCAAGCCCCAAGGTCCGCGCGTGCACAGCGCACGTCCGCCCAAGGCAGACAAGCCGATTGATCCCGATAACCCCTTCGCAGCAGCTCTGATGGGCCTGCGGGACAAGACCTAAGGGGCGCCTTGTCGGACGCTGAAAAAACAAAGCTGCGCGTGGACAAATGGTTGTGGCACGCGCGGTTTTTCAAAAGCAGGTCATTGGCCGCACAGGTGGTGTCGGCCGGTCACCTCAGAATCAACGGAAATCATGCGTCAAAACCCTCGGCCAATGTCACGGCCGGAGATGTGTTGACGTTTCCGCAGGCCAATCGTGTCCGTGTTGTCAAAATTGCTGCCCTAGGGGAAAGGCGTGGACCCGCCCCCGAAGCGCAAACGCTGTACGAGGATCTGAGCCCACCCGAGGACAAAGGTCCTAAAAATCCGGCATTTGAAGGAAGCGGACGTCCCACTAAGAAAGATCGTCGCAATCTCGATCTTCTCCGCCGCGAGAGCCTTGAATGATCTGTCTGTCTGGCCTAGCTATCGGCCAAGTTTAAAGAGCGAGAGACCCGATGACCTACGTCGTTACAGATAACTGCATCGCCTGCAAATACACCGACTGCGTCGAGGTATGTCCTGTGGACTGCTTCTACGAGGGTGAGAACATGCTTGTTATCCACCCCGACGAGTGCATTGACTGTGGTGTGTGTGAACCTGAATGCCCCGCCGATGCAATCCGTCCTGATACCGAGCCGGACATGGAAAAGTGGGTCGAGTTCAACCGCAAGTACTCGGAAATGTGGCCGGTTATCACCGAACGCAAGGACCCGCTGCCAGAAGCGACCGAGCGCGATGGCGAAGGCGACAAGATCACCAAATACTTCTCTGAAGTGGCTGGTGAGGGGAACTGATTCCCCTAGCGATTCTGTCGGTTTTTCGCAGGATGCTCCCATCTCGTTGATTCACGAGGGTTTCACGCTTGGGTGTGGCCCTTTGAATGATGGGCAAAATCTGTTATACAGTCGTGTAATATATCGAAACCGATGTATCCCCGCGGTGTTGAGACGGGGGTAATCATCCGGCGACTGAAGGACACCCGAGCGCAATCTTTTCAGATTGCGGCGCGGTTTTTTTGTCCTCTGATGCCCCTGCGAGGAAGGATTGCATGAGCAAATCTAAAGCCCCCGAATTTCGTCCCAATGACTATGTTGTGTACCCGGCTCACGGCGTCGGTCAGATCATGTCCATCGAAGAACAGGAAATTGCCGGCCTCAAGCTGGAGCTGTTCGTAATCTCGTTCGAGAAGGACAAGATGACCCTGCGCGTGCCGACCAACAAAGCTGCTGAAGCCGGTCTTCGGTCGCTGTCGACTCCGGACGTGATTTCGCAGGCGATGGCCACCCTGAAGGGCAAGGCCAAAGTGAAGCGCGCGATGTGGTCGCGCCGCGCTCAGGAATATGAACAGAAGATCAACTCGGGCGATCTGATTGCGATTGCTGAAGTTGTACGTGACTTGCACCGTGCTGACGATCAGCGCGAGCAGAGCTACTCGGAACGTCAGCTGTACGAAGCGGCTCTGGAGCGTCTGACCCGCGAAGTGGCGGCAGTCACAGACGGAGACGAAAATGCTGCGGCCAAGAAAGTCGATGACGTGCTGATGTCTCGTGCTGCTGCTGCGTAAGCTGCCAGACAATTGGAATTGTCAGAGCCGCCCTTGGATGGGGCGGCTTTTTTCGTTTTCGGGGGCGCGTGAGGTGCAGGTGGCGCAAGTGGGTATTTTTACCAAGAAAGAGACGAGGTCGCGGCGAGGGCGATAAGCGCGGTGATCTCTGTCAGCTGTTGCGAGGCGCCTAGGATGTCACCGGTTTGTCCGCCGATTTTTTTGAAGGCGATTAAGGCCCAGATGAGGGCGGTCAGACCTGCTATGAGGCATGGGATGGGGCCGAGTAGGGGCCATGCGATAATCAGGCCGAGCGCGGCGGAAGTCATGGCTGTTCTGCGAAATGGTGCGCCGACCGCGCTGGAGAGGCCGCTTTTACGGGCGTTGGGAAGGAATGCCATGAGGGGGGACATGGCGCTGCGGCTGAGCGCGCCGAGAGCTGCGAGGAGGAGGACCGGGTTTGTTGCGCCGATGACCAGAGAGAGCAGCGCAGTCCGCCAGATCAGCGATATGGCTATGGCGATGACGCCGTAAGCCCCTGTACGGCTGTCTTTCATGATTTCGAGCCGGCGTTCGGGGGTCCAGCCGCCCCAAAGCCCGTCGGCACTGTCAGCGAGGCCGTCTTCGTGCATGGCGCCCGTGATGATCACGGATGTGGTCAGTGCTCCGATTGCTTGAATCATCGGAGGCAGGCCAAGTGCCCCAAGGCCCCACGCAACCGTGCCTGCAACCACACCGAGGATCGCACCAGCTAGTGGATAGGCCCAAGTGGCGCGGGCAGACCGTGATGTGGCGCGTTCTGTATCGACGCGCACGGGGATACGCGACATAAGGCCCATTGCGGCCGGTAGGTCTTGCCAGTGAAAGAAGGGCTGTGTCATGGGCACATCGCTGGTTGAGGCGGATTGGCGTTACATATCGGCTTTGGCACACGAATCAACAGGGGGGGCCTATGGGACAGACCGAAACCTTTGCGGCTGAAATGACCGCAGCGCTACAGGCAGCACAGGGACCAAGTGCAGCGGCGCAGGCCGAGGCGTCGGCGCGCAATGACGTGCTGACCAAGCCTCCGGGTGCTTTGGGTCGACTTGAGGATTTGGCAATCTGGTACGCCAGCTGGCGCGGGAATGCACGCCCCGAGATCAAGGCCCCGCAGGTCATCATTTTTGCGGGCAACCACGGAGTTGTGGCGCAGGGGATTTCGGCGTTCCCGCCCGAGGTGACCGTGCAGATGGTGGCAAACTTTGAGGGCGAAGGTGCGGCGATCAACCAGTTGGCCAAGCTGCATGGCGCCGAGATGGCAGTCGTATCACTAGAATTGGACCGCCCCACGGCAGATTTCACCCAAGGACCCGCGATGGATGCAGCGGATTTGGATACTGCGCTCAAAGCAGGCTGGGATGCTGTGAACTCTGAGTCCGATCTGCTGGTTGTGGGCGAGATGGGGATCGGCAACACCACGGCGGCGGCGGCGATTGCTCTGGCGCTCTTTGGGGGCGAGGCGGCAGATTGGGCCGGACGGGGCACCGGCCTTGACGATGCAGGGGTCGCGCGCAAATCCGAGGTGATCGCCAAGGCGCTGCAGGTCAATGCGCCTCAAGGGCCTATGGAGGTCTTGCGCTGCGTCGGTGGCCGAGAGATTGCGGCGATGGCTGGTGCCATTGCCCGTGCGCGGGTCGAGGGGATTCCGGTTATTCTTGATGGCTTCATCTGCTGCTCTGCGGCAGCGGTGCTGGACCGATTGGTGGAGGGTGCGCTCGATCATTGCGTCGCAGGCCATCAGAGCGCTGAGGCGGCGCATGGGCGCGTACTGGCGGCTCTGGGCAAAGAGCCTTTGTTGTCGCTAGGGCTGCGTTTGGGAGAGGGGTCTGGCGCTGCTTTGGCCATCGGTGTCCTGAAGGGGGCCATTGCATGTCATTCGGGCATGGCGTCCTTTGCCGAGGCTGGCGTTAGCGACGGCTGAAACCGCCAGCATTCGTAGAACACGGGAAGGCGTCCCTTAGGACGCCTTTTTCTTTGCCTCGGCCTGAGCTTCAAGCTGCGCGAGTAGGTTGGTTTCCAGCTCTTTCTCTAGCTCTTTTGCCCGGGCGATATACGCTTCGTTCTCGATCGACGGTACGTCTGGTTTCCAGAGTTTCGCCAGTTCGCTGACGGTGTAGCGATCGTGCTGGTAAAACACGCGGCGGGCTTCGGCAGCTTCGAATTCTGTCATGCCAAGGTTTTCGAGAACATAGCGCCCTGCACGCAAGGAGCTGTCGAACAGCTCTCGGACGATGTCGTTCGCGCCGGCAGCGTAGAGCGAATAAACGTGGTTGCGGTCATGGGCGCGGGCGATGATGTGCAGGTCGGGATTTTGCTTCCGCGCATATGTCACCAGCTTGGTGGTTGAGGCGGGATCATCCAAGGCTACCACAAGAATGCGTGCTTCGTTCAGGCCAGCTGCGCGCAGCAGGTCGGGACGCGTCGGGTCACCCAGAAACCCTTTGAACCCAAATTTGCGCATCAGTTGGATGGTCTGGATGTCATGGTCGATGACTACCGTCTTGTAGCCGCACGATTGCACCATCCGGTTCACAATCTGGCCAAACCGACCGATGCCTGCGATAATTACGGGGCCTGTGTCGTTAATTTCGTCCTCGACTATTGGCGCAGCCGCAGCATTTGCGCCGCGTGCCTTGCGCTCGAAAATGATAAAGAGCAGGGGTGTGATCAACATGGTCAAGGCGATCACAAGCAGAAAGACCTGTCCTTGGGCGCTGTTCAGAGCGCCTGTTTGGGTCGAGAACGACACAAGGACGAAGCCGAATTCGCCCGCTTGAGCGAGACCTAAAGTGAAAAGCCAGCGGCCCCTCGGTCGGAGGCGAAATAGCCGTGCGATGATGTAAAGAACCGACCCTTTGATTAACAACACCGTAGCGGCCATGCCCAGGATCATCAGGGGCTTGGCAAAGAGCAAACCGAAATTGATCCCAGCGCCAACGGTTATAAAGAACAGCCCCAAGAGCAGTCCTTTGAAAGGTTCGAGGTCGCTTTCCAGTTCATGCCGAAACTCTGTATTGGCCAGAACCACACCGGCCAGAAAGGTGCCGAGTGCGGGCGACAAGCCCACCATAGTCATCAGAAGGCCGATGCCGACGACAATCAATAGCGCCAGCGCGGTATACATCTCGCGCAGTTTGGCCGCGTGAATGTAGCGAAATACAGGGCGGGTCAGATAAATACCGGTCAGGATAATCGCCACGACAGCGCCTAGGGTCACGAGTGTGACGCCCCAACCGGGTAGTCCGTCAACCAAGCTGATCGCGTGGTGCCCCGCGTCATCAGCACTTGGGATCTGGATGGAACCATCCTCTGCAAAGCCTGGCCCTTGGACCAGAGCAAGTAGAGGCAAAACCGCCAGCATCGGGATCACAGCGATATCTTGCGTGAGCAAGACAGAGAAGGTCGCGCGTCCGCCGTTGGTTTGAACCAGCCCTTTTTCCGTGAGCGTCTGAAGCACGATTGCAGTGGATGAAAGCGATAGCAGCATCCCGCCTGCAAGCGCTGTTTGCCAGTCGTACCCCATCCATATTCCTATAGCGGTGAAGGCTCCGGTTGTCAGGGAAATTTGAAGCCCGCCCATGCCAATGAGCTTTTGTCGCATGTTCCACAGCGTACGAGGCTCAAGTTCCAATCCGATCAGGAACAGCATGACGACCACGCCATATTCGGCGAAATGCTGCAAATCTTGTGTCTCTGACCCGACAAGCCCCAAGACTGGCCCGATCATAATGCCGGCCGCGATATAGCCGAGAACAGAGCCGAGACCCAGTCGCGCCGCAATGGGCACAGCAATCACGGCGGCACCCAGATAAATCAAAATGTCTAAGAGGATGACGTCCATAGTCGCGGGTCTTCCGTAGCTTCTCTGAACGTCAGTTTAAAATGAAACGGAGGTATTGCCAGAGACGCAAAGTCGCAAAGTTTAAATTGGTTCTAAACTGTGGCATTTGGCGAAGCGCTTGGGGCGGGTCAGGTTAGCCTTTGGGCATTTCCAGAACGATATTTCTGCCGCCCTTGACCAGACGGATGGCATCCGCGCTGATGGCGGTTACTTTGCTGCCGTCAATTCTGTCGCCGACTTTGACCTTCTTATAACGCCCGTTGGGCAACCGCAGCAGGGCACGACGGCTCGAGTCCGAACCGTAGACGCCGATAAGGTTCAGTTTGCGCAAGGCGAGCACGTTGCTCTCGGTTGCAGCCTTGGACACCGATGCCTTGGATGGGATCGAGGGCTGCACCGATTTCCGCGGGGCTGCAGAGGCGACCTGTTGCTGCTGTGGCGCAGGCTTGGTCGATTCGGTGATTTTGCCGAAATCTTGCGGACGCGCCTTGGGAACCAAAGAGGCGGTGGCCAGTGCGTCGTCGACAGCGGCATTCACAGCATCCTGTTCCACGGGCTGGCTCAGACCGGCCGTGCTTCCACCGGACGCTTCGCGCAGGGCGTCCATGACGGCCGTTGCAGTTTCGGGCGACGCGCTGGCCAATTGCGCTTCGGGGGCCAGATCGGCAGGGCGCGCTTGGGGGCGGGACATCGCCATTTCGGCCATGGTGCGGCCGCCGAAACGGGCGCGCTCAATCTTCTCTGCCAAGTCGTCTGGACGGGCCGAGGGTCGCAGTTTGTATTCAGGCTCTGCTTCGGCAGACTCCTCGGTGGTACCTGCGTCGGCGACTTGCTCTTCGCCTTCTGGGTCCACCTCGGGGGTTAGGTCAGGGCGGGCAGGGGGCACCACCGGCGGAGTGCCGAGGAAAACGCGGTAGCCCCCCGGGGCAAGCGTGCCTTCGGGGGTAGGCTCCACAAGGCCGTTTTCGTCCAAGGTAAACTCGTGCTCGGGCGCAGTCGGGAGCGATTGGCGTGGCGGCAACTCGTCATTGGCCAAGGCAGAGGGCGACGGCAAAGACACCGCGTCGAGCGAGGGAACAGTTTGATCCTTAGAGGGGACAAACGCGTCATGTTCCTCTGCGGTCTGAGGAGGCGCTGGAGCAGTCGGAGCAATCGCATAGATGCCTTCGCGTTCATACAGCGCGGCCAAGTCTTCGGGGCTGATTTCGACGACCGCGGGGGGCGCGGATTCTGGCGCGACTGGTCGGCGCGGCAACAGGTCTTCGGCCTCGCCAAGCATGGCAAAGGTCTCGTCGACTTCCTCGGAACTTGGGGCAGGAGTGGTTGGCTGGTCTTTAATCGGGGCGCTGGCCTCGGGTTCGTTTTCCAGCTCTGCCAAATCCAGATCGGTGTCCGGTACGGTGGTGATGGGGATCGCAACAGGCTCTGTGCCCGCGATATCTTGGGGTTCGGACCCCGTAAGTAAAGTGGCCGTGGCGCCAACCACCCCCATCAAAAGCACGACCGCCGCGGTCGCCAGCATACCGAGTTTTGCCGGTTCCTGATTGCGTGGGAGGGGCAGCTTGGAGGAGGCCAGCATCCCACCGATCATCGTAAAGACACCGGGCGCCACATCTTTGCGTTCGGCCTTTAGCGCGTTCGCGCTTTTTTTCGGCGGGGCATTGGGAACCGTGCGTTCGGCCGTCAGCGTGGCCGCGCTTTGGTCTGGGGTGATCTCGGCTGGCTCTTCTGGCGTTGTTACCTCGACGAACGGTGCTTCGGCGGCATCCTCGCGGGCCTTGGTCGCAGTGACCATTTCCGAAAACGGATTCGTTTCGTCTTTGGCTTCGAAATCGGGCAGCGGGATTTTGTCATCCACGGTCCCGATGCGATCAATCTTTATCTTGGCGACGCCGGTAACCGTGATCAGCGCGCTATCGCGGTGGACTTCTTCGCCCTTGGGCATAACTTCGCGGGCGTGCAGTGATGTCCCGAGGTAGGGCTCGGCAGGGTAATTCGCCTCTGGGGCGGGTATTGCCGCAAAGGAGTAGGGCATGAACCCATGCTCGATCGCGAACCCCTCGGCCTCGTCCAAGGTATCATGGGCCACAGCGGCGACAGAGACTGTCCCATCCGGCAGGCGGATGCAGTCGAAATTGAGCTGCTCCACGCGATAGGGCGTTGCACCCTCTAGCGCGATGCGGGCAGAGCTGCGCTCGGCTCCCGCCGGGACGCCCGACAATGTCAGATAGCGAATTTGTTCGTCAGGGATAATGATCTTGCAGAACACGCCCTCTGGCGCCAGTTGCAGAGCTTTTTCGCGCAATTCTGCGAGGGCGTCGGACAGGTCCGGCGTATCCAGCGAAATTTCTCCGACCAGAAGCCAGCCGTTATCCGCCCGCTGTAGCAGGCTAATACCGTTAAAAGTCAGAGACAGTGCGAAATTCGTTATCATTCTTCAGTCATACCACCTGCCCCCAAGGGGGGTAGCTTTGCCCATGAGTGTGCGAAAGAATATAGCAGGAAACCGCTCAGAGAAAGACAATATACCTAAAGGGTACTTCGCAAACTTCGTTGCAGGGCCCATCTGTCTAGGGGTAACCAACAGGAGAGGTCCAATGCGATATTCCACGACACTGATCGGCGCGGCGGTTATGGCGGCGATGCCCTTGTTTGCGCAGGCAGCCAGCATCCATGTCACGGGAACTGGAACCGTTGCGGTCGAGCCGGATATGGCGGTGATCACCGTGGGCGTCTCCGAAGAGCATCGCGAGGCGGGAGAGGCGATGGAGCGTGTTTCGACCAAAGTAGCGTCAATTCTGGAGGCATTGGAACTGGCCGGGATCGCGGCCCGCGATGTCCAGACCCAAAGCATTTCCGTCAGCCCAGTGTGGAATAACAGTGCGACAGATCGCAAGATCAGTGGGTTCGAGGCGTCCAACACGGTGGCTGTGCGCGTACGTGTTCTGGACAGTCTGGGCTATGTGATCGACCGTGTGCTGAATAGCGGCGCCAACGTGATGCATGGCCTGTCGTTCCGGTTGACTGACGATACCGAGGCAATGGAACAAGCCCGTCGCGCTGCAGTCAATGATGCGATGGCAAAAGCTCAGGTCTATGCTGACGCGGCTGGTGTGCCACTTGGTGCGGTAACGGCGATTGATGAAACGGGATCGTCGCGGGGCGTTGGCCGCATGGATATGGCGGTGAGCTCTCTTCGCAAGGAAGCGCCGGTCGCCCAAGGTGAGCTTGTGATCACTTCGACAGTGTCGATGACCTTTGACATCGGGGCTGACGGCGTAGAATAGCGCTCCTACAGTCGCGATGCTTGCGACGATTGCATGCCATGCCGCGATAGCTCTGCTAAATTGACGCTTTGATAATTTTAAATACGCGCAGGGCGAAAGAGCGTTCTGAACCAATCCGTCTTGTTGGGGCGGTGATTCCGTAGGCGTCACCGCCTTGTGCGGATGCCCGGAGGCGCGACTTAGCGCATCCAGAAGCCTTCTTTCTTGATGCGGTTGCGGATCGCCTGTTCCTTGCGAGGCAAGGCACTGCGATCAAACAAGGCGCGTACCTTTCTGCCGCGACCCTGATAGATCATGCGCTTGATTGGGTCGTACTGCTTGAGCACCTTCTTCAGCTTATTCGGTGCTGTGACCTCTTCGAGCGTATCAACCATTTTATCGCTCTCGCGGGCATAAGCCAGCGGCAGAACGCGGTAGTGGCAGGTGGTTTTGCCGTCCAGCCAGCCATCCTCTAGCGCGCCGAAACCGCCGCCAAAGCTGTGAAGCACGAGCGGCAATGCGATCTGATCCAGCCACGGCCAAATTTCCTGACAGACCAACTCTTTGGGCGGGTTATCACGAATGCCGGTTGCGATCTCCATGAAGCGCGCGCCAAATGCTGCCGCATCGCGGTAATAGAAAAAGCCGGCATTGAAATAGGGGTAGCGGCGCCAGAATTCCTCTGGGTAGCTGGTGTCCTCTGCAGTGCTCAGATCCAGACCGTACTGCGTATAGAGCGCGTTCCACGTGTCGTGGTAGCCAGGACCATAGAGTTCAATTTTGGGCCACGTCGACTCGCGCCGCATGGACGCTGCGGGACGGTCAAAGTCAAAGGGCACATCCGTAATCTCGTCCAAGACCAGCGTGTCTGTGTCAAAGAACACAAAGGGCGCGTCCGTGGGCACAACCTTGAGGCACTCGATCTTGTTCGCGTTTGGATAACCGTAGCCGAAATTCTGGTTCTCAAAGGGCAGAACTTCTGCGTTCAGAGCGAACAATGCGTCTCGGACCTCAGCGCGCATCCTCGGGTCACGATCCCACTTCGGACCGGGCTGGGGTTCAGCCACCAAAAGACGCCCTTTGAACTTAGGGCTTTTGGCGCGGAGCGAGGCGGCGAACATCAGAGCCTCGAATTCGAGACGTCCGGACTGCGCAACAATGACGATGTTGAAATCTTTGGTCATGGACCCTCGAAAAAACTTAAATCCACCTGAACTATAGGCGGGTCAAACACATTGAAAAAGAGGCGTTTTATTTTTTCGGAGGTTAGGTCCCATCCACTCTCTCAGAAGGAGAATGGTGGGCGACCCTGGAATCGAACCAGGCATGGGTCTCCCCGGCGGAGTTACAGTCCGCTGCCGCACCTTGCAGCTCGTCGCCCTGACGTGGGGCGCTGTCTAACTCCGGCCTAGGGGGGCGTCAACAGGAAAATCTCTTGTATCTCCAAGAAAGCGTAGGCAGTTAGACGGGCATCAGAAAACAAAGGGCCAAAGGCATGAAAAAACCGAAGTGGGTCGTGGAAAAAGAGCAGTCCAAGCGCGCTGCCGCCAAGGAAACGGTATGGTTGTTTGGTCTTCATGCGGTGCGCGACGCACTGGAGAATCCGGCACGCGTCAAACTGCGACTCGTGGTGACACTGAATGCGCAGGCGAAACTGCAGGATGCGATCGACAAAGCGGGAATCACGCCCGAAGTGTCCGATCCTCGGAAGTTCGCCGCGCCCTTGGACCCGCAGTCTGTGCACCAAGGCGCCGCACTCGAGGTCAAGGCGCTGGACTGGGGTAAGCTCGAGGATATCTGCGTCGGTCAACCCGGCCGTGCGCCCCGTGTGGTGATGCTGGACCGCGTGTCGGACCCCCACAACGTGGGCGCCATCCTGCGCAGCGCAGAAGTGTTCGGTGCCTGCGCTGTGATTGCCCCTGCGCGCCATTCTGCCCCCGAGACAGGCGCACTAGCCAAAACCGCCAGCGGCGCGCTAGAGCGCCAGCCTTATCTTCGTGTAGGCAACCTTTCCCAAGCGATGGAGCGTCTGCGCGACATGGGCTACCTGCTGTTGGGTCTGGACGGCACCGCAGACAAAACCATCGAAGAGGCTTTGGAAGGCCAGTCAGACCGCCCTGTGGCATTGGTTCTGGGGGCCGAGGGACCCGGCCTACGTGAAAAAACCCGCGAGACCTGCGACTCACTGGTGAAAATTGCTTTTGCGGGTGATTTTGGATCGCTCAACGTCTCAAACGCTGCTGCCGTCGCCCTATATGCCTCTCAGGAAAAATAAACCCAAGAGGAGTCTACCATTCCAGAGCGCACGCATATCGTCACCTGTCCCTATTGCGGGTCAAAGTCGACCTTTGCCTTGGCCAAGGGGGATCACGTTCACCTAACGTGTCACACATGCGGCGCTCCGGTCGAAGCGGAGCCAACGGAAAAGTCAGCCAAAGCCAAGAAGGTGAAGCGCCCTAAGCCAGAATCGCCCAAGAAAGCGAAGAAGAAAAAGCGCAAGAATGGCCTGTTCGCGCGGGCAATAGAGGAGCTGTGGGATGAGGTTGAGGACTTTTTCGACTGATCTCACAACTGGTTAGATGCGATCACAGCTTATTTACATGCTCTTTAACGCGCGAAATGCTCTCCTAAATTCATCTTTATCACGAGGCCGGAACCTTCGTGGTATCTTCACTGTCCCTCGTTCCGTACCTTCGCCCGAGAGCTTTTCCTCTCGGGCGTTTTTTATTCAGCCGTGTAAACAGGAGTGACTATGCACCAGACCGACGAGCAGATCCGTGAGATTTTGGCCGATGCGCGGACAATCGCTTTGGTCGGCGCTTCGCAGAATACGGCGCGTCCGAGCTATCAGGTTGGCGCGTTTTTGGCAGCGCAGGGCTATCGCGTGATCCCTGTGAACCCCGGTCTGGCAGGGCAAGAGCTGTTCGGGGAAAAAGTGGTTGGCGCGCTGGCCGAGATCACCGATCCCATCGACATCGTGGATGTGTTCCGCGCAGGGGATGCGGTGCCAGCAATTGTGGCCGAGGCGCTGACGCTCACCGGTCCGCGCACCATCTGGCTGCAACTGGGTGTGGACAGCGCCGAAGGCGTGGCGCTTGCCCAAGAGAACGGCATGAAAGTCGTTGAAAACCGCTGCCCGAAGATTGAGATGCCCCGCCTCGGGATGGTTTGATTATTTGCGGGCGGCCTTTTCGACGATGCCAGAGGTGCCTTCGCGGCGTTCCAGTTCGGCCTCGACGTCGGACAGGTCCACGCCGCGGGCGCGGAGCATGACCAGCAGGTGATAGAGCACGTCCGCCGCTTCGCCGATCAGCTTCTCGCGGTCGTTCTTCACGGCCTCGATGATGGCTTCGATCGATTCTTCACCGAATTTCTCGGCGCATTTCTCCGGGCCTTTGGACAGAAGTTTGGCGGTCCAGCTGGTGCTGGGGTCATCGCCGACGCGAGCGGCGATTGTGTCGTTCAGGCGGTGCAGGGCGCTCATGTTAGCCTCATCTCTATGCCCGCTGCGGCCATGTGCTCTTTGGCTTCGCGGATGGTGTAGTCGCCGAAGTGGAAGATAGAGGCTGCGAGAACCGCGCTTGCGTGGCCCTCGGTCACGCCCTCGACCAAGTGGTCCAGCGTGCCAACGCCGCCAGAGGCGATTACGGGCACATCCACCGCATCCGCAATCGCGCGGGTCAGGGGCAAGTTGAAACCAGAGCGCGTGCCGTCCTTGTCCATGCTGGTCAGCAGGACTTCCCCTGCTCCCTTGGCGACGACAGTGCGGGCGAATTCCACAGCGTCGATGCCAGTCGATTTGCGGCCCCCGTGGGTGAAAATTTCCCAACGACCCGGTTCAACGGTTTTCGCGTCGATTGCGCAGATGATGCACTGGCTGCCGAACTGGTCCGCCGCGCGGGCGATTACATCGGGGTCCGCCACGGCGGCCGAGTTGAAGCTGACCTTGTCCGCGCCCGCCAGCAGCAGAGCCCGCACGTCTGCATTTTCCCGCACACCGCCGCCGACAGTCAGGGGCACAAAGCATTGCTCTGCTGTGCGGGTCACCAGATCGTACATGGTGCCGCGGTTCTCGTGGGTCGCGTGAATGTCGAGGAAACAGATCTCGTCCGCGCCGGCGGCGTCATAGGCGCGCGCGGCTTCGACGGGGTCGCCCGCGTCAATCAGATCAACAAAGTTCACGCCTTTGACCACTCGGCCATCGGCAACGTCCAAACAGGGGATGATACGTGTCTTGAGCATGGAATTCTCATAGGCGGTGGCGCGGGATGCGTCCAGCGGGGCCAAAGCAAAAGGGCCGCGCAGGGCGGCCCAATCCGGTCATTTCAGCGCGGCGATGGCTTCTTTGAGGTCCAGCGCGCCGTCGTACAGGGCGCGGCCCGAGATCGCGCCTGAAATGACGCCGGTGTCGCGCAGGGCGGTCAGGTCGGTCAGGCTGCTGACGCCGCCCGAGGCGATAACGGGGATTTGCACGGCGCGGGCCAGCGCTTCGGTGGCTTCAATGTTCGGGCCCTGCATCGCGCCATCACGGTTGATGTCGGTGTAGATGATCGCCGCGACCCCAGCATCCTCGAAGGATTTCGCCAGATCGGTGACCATGACGTCGGTTTCCTCGGCCCAGCCTTTGGTGGCGACTTTGCCGTTGCGGGCGTCGATGCCCACGGCGACCTTGCCGGGGAACTCACGGGCCGCTTCGCGCACGAGATCGGGATTTTCTACGGCAACGGTGCCAAGGATCACGCGGGCCAGACCCTTTTCGATCCAGGTCGCGATGGTCTGCATGTCACGGATGCCGCCGCCAAGCTGAGCGGGGACGTTTGTGGCGGCAAGGATCGCCTCGACCGCGGCACCGTTCACAGGCTCGCCCGCGAAGGCGCCGTTCAGGTCAACCAAGTGCAGCCATTCGCAGCCTGCGTCCTCAAATGCTTTGGCTTGGGTGGCGGGGCTGTCCGAGAACACGGTTGCCTTGTCCATATCACCGCGAAGAAGGCGCACGGCCTGTCCGTCTTTGAGGTCGATGGCGGGATATAGGATCATGGCGCGGGCTCCGGTCGATGCTGTCAGAAGTTGGTCTGGCAAATGGCACGAGCGGGGGCGAAATGCAACGGACCTGACGTTAGGCTTGATTCGTAAGGCAGGCTCGCTCAGGCTGAGGCAACTCATTAGGAGGAGATGGGGATGAAGACGTTTATTCTGGCGCTGGCCATGGGGGTGGCAGGTGTCGCAGCGCAGGCCGAGGGTGTCTATGGCACTTGGCAAACCGAAACCAGCGACAAGGGTGCTTACCTACATGTGCGGGTTGGGCCCTGCGGTGAGAAAGTGTGCGGCGTGATCGACAAGGTGATTGGCGGTGACGAGAGCATCACCGGCAAGACAATCATCTGGGATATGGCGGACGCCGGGGGCGGCGCATTCAACGGCGGCAAGATTTGGGCGCCGGATCAGGACAAGACTTACAAGAGTAAGATGGCGCTAGAGGGCAACGCTCTGATCGTATCGGGCTGTGTTCTGGGAGGCGCGATTTGCCGATCCCAGAATTGGAGCCGTGTGAACTGATTTCGCATCTTTGGATGTGAGAGACCCCGCCGTGGTGTTGGCCGCAGCGGGGTTTTTATTTGAGTATTTTCAGCAAAAAGATGCCGGATCGCGTGTCAGGGTTTCCAGTTGAGGAAGTTGGCGATCAGCTGGAGGCCGATTTCCTGGCTTTTTTCCGGGTGAAACTGGAAGCCGAGCAGGTTGTCGCGGCCGACGATGGCGGTGACTTCGGTGCCGTAATCCACGTGGGCAAGGCGCTCGGCGGCGGTGTCCACGGTGAAGTGGTAGGAGTGCACGAAGTAGGTGTGATCGCCCGTTTTCACGCCGTCAAAGACGGGGTGGGGGGGGTCGATCACCAGATCGTTCCAGCCCATGTGCGGCACTTTCAGCGTTTTGTCGGTGGGCCGGATTTTGTCGACGGTGCCTGCGATCCAGTCGAAGCCCTTGGTCTCTGTGTATTCCAGCCCGCGCGTGGCCAGCATTTGCATGCCGATGCAGATCCCGAGGAAAGGTTTGCCCTGTTTGATGGCGACTTCCTCGATGGCTTCGAACAGGCCCGAGTGGTTGAAGAGCGCCTGTTGGCAGGCGGGGAAAGCCCCGTCGCCGGGCAGGACGACGCGGTCGGCTTTGCGTACGACCTCGGGGTCGGCGCTGACGATCACAGGGCCGTGGCCCTGTTCTTGTGCCATCCGCTGGAACGCCTTTTCCGCCGAGTGCAGGTTGCCGCTTTCGTAGTCGACGATCACCGTGGTCATCAGAGCGCGCCCTTGGTCGAGGGCAGGGCGCCTGCGGCACGGGGATCGGGCTCGACCGCTTGGCGCAGCGAACGGGCCACGGCCTTGAACGCGGCTTCGGCGATGTGGTGGCTGTTGAACCCGTTCAGGCAGGCGATGTTCAGGGTGATGCCGCCGTGGGTGCTGAGAGCCTGAAAGAATTCGCGCACCAGTTCCGTGTCGAAGGTACCGATCTTCTCGCTCGGGAAGGTCATGTCAAAGTGCAGGAAGGGGCGGTTCGACAGATCGAGCGCCGCACGCACCAGCGTGTCGTCCATGGGCAGGAGGCAGCTGCCATAGCGGTTGATGCCCTTTTTGTCGCCGACCGCCTCTTTGATCGCCTGACCCAGTGCGATGCCCGTATCCTCGACCGTGTGGTGGTCGTCGATGTGCAGATCGCCGTTGGCACGCGCGGTGATGTCGATCATCGAGTGGCGGGCCAGCTGCTCCATCATGTGGTCGAAAAAGCCCACGCCGGTCTTGATGTCATACTTACCGGTGCCGTCCAGATCGACGGATACGCTGATCTGGGTTTCGGTGGTGTTACGGGTGATTTCGGCGCGTCGCATGGGCCCCTCCGTTAGAACTCGCGGCCTTGTAGCGCGATGCGGGGGCAAGGCCAAGCGGCCCGTGTCATGTTCTGTCGTCGGAAAGTTTTGGTCTGTATGGAGCGGGCGAGGCGATTCGAACGCCCGACCCTAACCTTGGCAAGGTTATGCTCTACCCCTGAGCTACGCCCGCTTCCTTGGGAAAACCGATCCCTATTTACCTTCTTCTGGAGCGGGCGAGGCGATTCGAACGCCCGACCCTAACCTTGGCAAGGTTATGCTCTACCCCTGAGCTACGCCCGCACCGTTGAAGGTGAGGCGCTGTTTAATGCCGTCCCGCAAAGGCTGCAAGAGGAAAAAGCGACCTTTTCTCAGGAAATTTCTATGGTCCGTTCGGACCCCTTGTTTTCCGGTGTTTTTCAAAGCCGGAATGAAAAAGGCGCGCCGTTTCGGGCGCGCTTTGGTGTCATTCTGCAGGGCGGGATTACTCCAGTTCGACCAGTAGGTCCTTGGCGTCGATCTGGTCGCCCGGTTTGATATGGACGGCTTTGACTACGCCAGCTTTTTCGGCGTGCAGACCGGTTTCCATTTTCATCGCTTCGATGGTCAGGATCAGATCGCCGTCGCTGACCTTCTGGCCCGGTGTGACGCTAACCGAGGCGACGACGCCCGGCATGGGCGCACCGATGTGGTTGGCGTTGCCTGCTTCGGCCTTGGGCCGGACAGTGGTGGTCGCCTTGACCTTGCGGTCAGGCACGCGGATCACACGGGGCTGACCGTTCAGTTCGAAGAAAACCTTTACCTCACCTTTGTCATCCGCTTCGCCAAGCGCTTGCAGGCGGATTTCCAAGGTCTTACCGGGGTCAATCTCTACGCTGATCTCATCGCCGGGCTCCATTCCGTAGAAGAAGCTGGAGGTCGGCAGGGTGCGCACAGGGCCATAGGTTTTGTGGCGCGCCACGTAGTCGCTAAAGACCTTGGGATACATCAGGTAGCCATTCAGGTCCTCGTCATCGAGGGTATCGTCGAGCTCCAGCTCCTTGGTCGCAGCCAGACGGGTTTCCTCGATGTCGATCGGCTTGGCGCTCAGGCCAGGACGGTCTGTGTTCGGCTTTTCGCCCTTTAGCACTTTATTGATGATGCTGTCGGGGAAGCCACCCGGGGGCTGGCCCAGATTGCCGCGCATCATATCCACAACCGAGTCGGGGAAGGCGATATCGCGGTTCGGATCTTCGACATCCGCGCGGGTCAGACCTTGGGAGACCATCATCAGCGCCATGTCACCGACCACCTTGGACGAGGGGGTCACTTTCACGATGTCGCCGAACATTTGGTTTACGTCCGCATAGGCGTGCGCGACCTCGTGCCACTTTTCCTCGAGGCCAAGGCTGCGTGCCTGCGCCTTGAGGTTGGTGAACTGACCGCCGGGCATCTCGTGCAGGTAGACCTCGGACGAGGGCGACGCGAGGCCGCTTTCGAACGCGGCGTATTGCGCACGCACCTGTTCCCAATAGTCGCTGATCTGGCGTACGGCTTCGATGTCCAGTCCAGTGTCGCGGTCGGAGTGACGTAGTGCTTCGACAATCGAGCCCAGAGCGGCCTGCGAGGTGCCACCCGAGAACGCGTCCATGGCCGCATCGACCGCGTCGACGCCCGCTTCGGCAGCGGCCAGAATGGTCGCGCCCGCAATGCCGCTGGTGTCGTGGGTGTGGAAGTGGACGGGCAGGCCGACCTCTTCTTTCAGGGCTTTGATCAGGATGCGTGCTGCACCTGGTTTCAGCAGGCCCGCCATGTCCTTCAGGCCGAGGATATGCGCGCCAGCTGCCTTCAGTTCCTGCGCCATAGCCACGTAGTATTTCAGGTCGTACTTCGCGCGGTCAGGGTTCAGGATGTCGCCGGTGTAGCAGACGGTACCTTCGAGGATTTTGTCGGTTTCCAGCACGGCGTCCATTGCGACACGCATGTTTTCAACCCAGTTCAGGCTGTCGAACACGCGGAAGATATCCACGCCGGTTTCGGCCGCCTGTTTAACGAAGAACTGGACCACATTGTCGGGGTAGTTGGTGTAGCCCACACCGTTCGCCCCACGCAGCAGCATCTGGGTCAGCAGGTTGGGCATACGGGCGCGCAGATCGCGCAGACGCTGCCACGGGCATTCCTGCAAGAAGCGGTAGGCCACGTCGAACGTCGCACCGCCCCAGCATTCCACCGAGAACAGCTGCGGCAGGTTGTGTGCGTAGGCAGGTGCGACCTTGATCATATCGAACGACCGCATGCGGGTCGCTAGCAAAGACTGGTGGCCATCACGCATGGTGGTGTCGGTCAGCAGCAGTTGCTTCTGTGCCGCCATCCAGTCGGCCACGGCCTGCGGGCCCTTCTCATCCAACAGGGTTTTCGAACCGGCTGCAGGCGCGTCGGCCAACAGTTGCGGTGCGCGCGGATTGATGTCAGAGCGGGGCTTCACGCGGCCAGCCGTTTCGGGGTGACCATTGACGCTGATGTCCGCGATATAGGTCAGAACCTTGGTGCCGCGGTCGCGGCGGGCGCTGAAGTCGAACAGTTCGGGCGTCGTGTCGATGAACTTGGTTGTGTATTCGTTCGACAGGAAGGTCGGGTGCTTCAGCAGGTTTTCCACGAACGCGATGTTGGTGGAGACGCCGCGAATCCGGAATTCACGCAGCGCGCGGTCCATGCGGGCAATCGCGGCCTCGGGGGTCGGAGCCTTGGCCGTCACTTTGGTCAGCAGCGAGTCATAATAGCGTGTGATGACTGCGCCCGAATACGCCGTGCCGCCGTCCAGACGGATGCCCATACCGGTTGCCGAGCGATAGGTGGTGATCCGGCCATAGTCGGGGATAAAGTTGTTCTGCGGGTCTTCGGTGGTCACGCGGCACTGGAGGGCGTGGCCGGTCAGCACGATGTCTTCCTGCTTGGACTTGCCGGTGGCCTCCTCCAGCGTCTTGCCTTCGGCGATCAGGATCTGAGCGCGGACGATGTCGATGCCGGTGACTTCTTCGGTGACGGTGTGCTCCACCTGAACACGGGGGTTTACTTCGATGAAGTAGAAGTTGCCCGAATCCATATCCATCAGGAATTCGACGGTGCCAGCACACTCGTAGTTCACGTGGGCGCAGATTTTCTTGCCCAATTCACACAGTTCGGTGCGCTGTTCTTCGGACAGGTAAGGGGCAGGGGCGCGCTCGACGACCTTTTGGTTGCGGCGCTGGACCGAACAGTCCCGCTCCCACAGGTGATAGATGCCGCCGTGCTTGTCGCCAAGGATTTGAACCTCGACGTGACGGGCGCGAATGATCATCTTTTCCAGATAGCCTTCGCCGTTTCCGAACGCAGCTTCTGCCTCGCGGCGGCCTTCGCTGACCTTGGTGGCCAGCTCGGATTCGGCTTCGATCGGGCGCATACCGCGACCGCCGCCGCCCCAAGACGCTTTGAGCATCAGCGGGTAACCGATTTCAGAAGCCTCTTTCTTGATCGCCTCCATGTCATCACCCAGAACCTCGGTCGCGGGGATCACAGGCACACCGGCCTCAATGGCCACGCGGCGCGCGCTGGCTTTGTCGCCAAGGGCGCGCATGGTCTCGGCCTTGGGGCCGATGAATGTAATGCCGTTCGCGGCGCAAGCCTCAACGAAATCGGGGTTTTCAGACAGCAGACCGTAGCCGGGGTGAATCGCGTCTGCGCCGCACTCTTTGGCAACACGGATGATTTCGGGGATCGACAGATAGGCTGCGACCGGGCCCATGCCTTCGCCAATGCGATAGGCTTCGTCCGCTTTGAAGCGATGAAGGCTCAGTTTGTCTTCTTCGGCATAGACGGCAACCGTCTTTTTGCCCATCTCGTTTGCGGCCCGCATCACGCGGATCGCGATTTCCCCCCGGTTCGCAATGAGGATCTTTTTAAACTCGGTCATATTGGGTGTCCCGACATAGTCTCACAGGTTTTGCCACTCGCACGGCATTGAAGAGTGCGATCGCTAACTCCCCTGATAGCGATAACACTCCTTTAAAATCAGACAGCAAGCAGATGTTGCTGCACGTGCAGCGTGATAATTTTTCAGCGCCGCGCAAGTGCGAAATTTCACACACTTTCGGGTTTGCAGGACGATACCGTTAACACCTACGTTATGCTGGTTGCGCTAAATGTTATGTTTATCAGTCTGTTACATTACCGAAATTTGCAGATTTGCTGGCGAGAATTTTTTTGAAGAATTTGCAAGAATAATTGCAAACCCTGTCTGGCGTGCACATTGAAAATTTGTGAACATTTTGGGAACACCTCTTTTCCTTGGGGCGGGGGCAGGCTATTTTGCCGGACATGAGCAGCTTTGATGAATTCGATGCCTTCGAAGGCGCCTCCTTGTCCGCACGTGCCATGGCCGCGCGGCCGTCGCCCTATCTGGACGATCTGAACCCCGCACAACGCGAGGCGGTCGAGGCGCTGGATGGTCCCGTTTTGATGCTGGCTGGCGCTGGTACCGGCAAAACCAAGGCGTTGACCTGCCGCATCGCCCATCTGCTGAACACGGGCCGCGCGCGTCCAAACGAAATCTTGTCGGTCACTTTTACCAACAAAGCCGCCCGCGAGATGAAAGATCGGGTGGGCCGTTTGATGGGCCAAGCGATCGAGGGGATGCCGTGGCTCGGGACCTTTCACTCTATCTGCGTGAAGCTGTTGCGCCGTCATGCGGAATTGGTGGGGCTGAAATCGAATTTCACGATTCTGGACACGGACGACCAGATTCGCCTGCTGAAGCAACTGCTGAAGGCCTACAATATCGACGACAAACGCTGGCCGGCCCGTCAGCTGTCTGGCGTGATCGGCCATTGGAAGAATCGCTGCTGGTTGCCCGATCAGGTGCCGGGGGGCGAGGCTGCCGCATTCAACAACCGCGGGATCGCACTCTACAAGGCCTATCAGTTGCGCTTGCGAGAGTTGAATGCAGTCGATTTCGATGACCTGTTGCTGCACATGGTCACGATTTTCCAGCGTCACCCCGACGTGCTAGAGCAATACCAGCGCTGGTTCAAATACATCCTCGTGGACGAGTATCAGGATACCAACGTCGCGCAGTACCTTTGGTTGCGGCTCTTGGCGCAGGGGCACCGGAATATCTGCTGCGTCGGCGATGACGATCAGTCGATTTACGGTTGGCGCGGGGCCGAAGTGGGAAACATCCTTCGCTTCGAAAAGGATTTTGACGGCGCCCATGTGGTCCGGCTGGAGCAAAACTACCGCTCGACCCCCCACATTCTGGCAGCGGCCTCCAATGTGATCCGCGGCAACGAATCCCGTCTGGGCAAAGAACTGTGGACTGACAAGGATGAGGGCGAAAAGGTTCGCCTGATTGGCCACTGGGATGGCGATGAAGAAGCCCGCTGGATCGGAGAGGAAATTGAAGCGCTCCAGCGCGGCACGCGGGGTCTGCGTCCGTATTCATTGGACGAAATGGCTATTTTGGTGCGCGCCTCCCATCAAATGCGCGGTTTCGAAGACCGTTTCCTGACTATCGGCCTGCCTTATCGCGTTGTCGGCGGCCCGCGCTTCTATGAGCGGCAAGAGATTCGCGATGCCATGGCCTATTTCCGTGTTGTGACATCGAATGATGACGATCTGGCGTTCGAGCGGATTGTGAACACGCCGAAACGTGGCCTTGGGGACAAAGCGCAGCAGAATATCCAGCAAACTGCACGGCATCATGGGGTGTCCTTGGTTGAAGGTGCGCGGATCTTGCTGGACGAAAAGGGAATCGGTGGCAAAGGGGCCAAAGAGCTGCGCATCCTGCTCGATGGGATCGAGCGATGGTCCGAGGTTGCTCGCACGCACACCAGCCGCGCTGTTCTTGACGACGATGAAGCGGTGATCGACGACGGCGGCGCGCGCACCTCCATGACTCATATGGAGTTGGCCGAAATCATTCTGGATGAGTCCGGCTACACAGCGATGTGGCAAAATGACAAAACGCCCGAGGCGCCAGGCCGCTTGGAAAACCTGAAGGAACTGGTGAAGGCGCTAGAAAGCTTCGAAAACCTGCAGGGGTTTTTGGAGCATGTCAGCCTCGTCATGGACAATGAGTCCGATGCTGAGGGCGCAAAGGTGTCGATCATGACGCTGCACGCTGCCAAGGGTCTGGAGTTTCCAGCCGTTTTCTTGCCCGGTTGGGAGGATGGCCTGTTTCCGTCCCAACGGGCAATGGATGAAAGTGGTCTGAAGGGCCTCGAGGAAGAGCGCCGTCTTGCCTATGTTGGAATCACTCGCGCCGAAGAGATTGCGACCATTAGCTTCGCGGGCAATCGCCGCGTCTACGGACAATGGCAGAGCCAGATGCCCTCTCGGTTTGTCGATGAACTGCCAGAGGAACATGTCGAGGTGCTTACCCCGCCCGGTCTATATGGCGGCGGGTATGGTGCGGCCAGTCCCATGTCGTCCCGTCTGGATGAGCGGGCCGCAAGCACAGATGCGTATAATTCCCCCGGTTGGAAGCGCTTGCAGGAGCGCAGCGGGAGCCGTCCCGTCAGTCAACCACGCGAGTCCCGTGCGCCGGTAATAGATGCGCAGGCGATCAGCAGTCACACGGTCGGCGAGCGTGTGTTCCACCAGAAATTTGGCTACGGCGAAATCATTGGGATTGAGGGCGATAAATTGGAGATCGCTTTTGACAAGGCCGGAACCAAGAAGGTCGTCGCCAAATTCGTGACGACACCGAACGACATCCCGTTTTAAAGCGCCGCAGATCGGTCCGTTATTTAGGTCGCCTTCGGGCGGCCTTTTTCATTTTCTGAAGTGAGAAATAAAAAAGCGGTGGCGCCAGGGAGGAGGAGAGGCGCCACCGCTAAAATACAGGTGCTGCAGGGAGGAGGAGAGCAGCCTCTGATTTCGAATTAGGGTGCGGCGATATCCAGGGAGGAGGAGAGGATATCGCCGCTGATCTACAGAATGCTCAGGGAGGAGGAGAGAGCATCCTGATCTCGAATTAGGTGCGGCGACACAGGGAGGAGGAGAGTGTCGCCGCTGATTTACAGAATGCTCAGGGAGGAGGAGAGAGCATCCTGATCTCGAATTAGATGCGGCAACACTCAGGGAGGAGGAGAGAGTGTTGCCGCTGATAACAGACGCCGCAGGGAGGAGGAGAGCGGCAATCTGAACCTTGTAGGGTTGGCGGCAAGCCAGGGAGGAGGAGGTTGCCGCCGGATCGAAGGTGCGGGGGAGGACCGCGCCGACAATCTGAATTCTTTAGAGTGCGCCGTAGCGCTCGTTCGCCGCTGCGATGGCGACGCCCATGATCTGGGAGCGATGCATGCCAAGATCGGCCAGTTCGCGTCCCGATAGGGCGTTCAGTTCCTTCACAGTCTCGCGGATCAACATCTGACGTGCGATCTTTGCTTTGAGGGTTTCAAAGAAGCTGAGGGTTCCAGCCTTTTGAGCGCCCTGTGCGCGGATGTCTGATGCGTATGCCATTCGTACAGCCTTTAACTCGTCTATCTGACGGCCCGTGAGTATTTACCTCAGTTTGTGTGCCGTCCTGTTGATACTGAATGTACGCCGATGCTGCAGATGCACAATCCCACTAAGCCTCAAGGCTGCTATGCGCCCTGCGCATGACTATAGTGCCATGAAAACAGGCGAAAAAATGGGCGCTTTGGCGGAACTTTAACGGGAGTTTGGGCGTGCAAGGATCACCTATTGGGCGGGTCCGCTATGCAGCCTGGGTATAACAGCCTAGAAAAATATGCTTTTGCGCCGGAGGTTTGCGGGAATAGCGGGCCCGTTCCGTGGTGAGCGAGCTGGCCTAGGCGAGATCCCAGGAGGCATTTTGGGCCATATTCGATTCTGTGCTACCCCTGAAATAGTCCTGTTGCAGGAAAGACACGTGGCTTTGTTGCATCGCATCATATGGCCCATGACGCTGAGGCCGCAGTGTGCGACTCGCAGAGATATTTGGGAAATTATGGTGCAGCCCATAGGTGCACATCGAAGTGACGCCGAGGGGGCAGGGTCGTCCCATTGCGTCCCATGAAAATCCAGACTTGAGTCTGCATGGAGTGCCGCGCTGTGGGGGTATCTATATATAGAGAGCTCACGGAGCTCTTTTTTCGCCAAAAAGCGGTGGCATCCACCTCTGACCTTGGAGTTCTCTTTGGTGATTCCATGGGATTTCGTGGGAAGGCCCAATTCACACGATCGATTCCCACCTGAATCACGGCCAATCGAGCGTTCGTGAGGCACGGCGGTCACTTTTTTCAGCCAAGACTCTCGACATGTGTCCTCGGAATTATGGGAAGAACGCCGCCTATCTATGGGAATCCCCTGAAATTTCCAGAATCTGTGGATAAGGGCGCCATGGGAAACCATGGTTTGGCAGCCATTCTTACGGGTCAAAAGAATCACGGGAGCGCTCATTTTCGTGAGATTCCGTAGGTTGTGCCCATTTGGGGGCATAAACTTTCGATAGAAATGAAAGTTTTTTCGCCGGAATACGCCCGCAGTTATCCACAAGCCAAATGTCTAGATGATGTGGTTAACGCGACCGTGAGGGGGAATATATTCCCGAATTGAGAGTTCTAGTGTCGCAATTCGAGACGTCAGCTAACACTTATCCACATGGGTAGGTGGGGCAGTTCCCCAAAAAAACCGTTGATTACCATGATTTCCCATGGCATCCCTAAGTCACAAGATGAGAACGGGCAAATAAAGGGACGACAAAAGATCCCGAAAAGGCTCAGGCAGTTTCATACAGGCACCCCGCTTTCATCAAAATAGATCCGGCTGGTGGGCAGTATACATCCCCCCAGGTGGCTTGCACAGCCGGACACCCAGTAATGGGACGAGGGGCGGCGGGTTGAGCAGTGGCAGACGCTCAACCCGCCGTTTTCGTTTCATCACCCGATAAACCAAGAACGACCTGGGGACGGAGCGGGCAGTGAGCCAACAGTGGTTCATAGGCGAAAGCCACCACAAGGTGGATACGAAAGGTCGGGTCTCTATTCCCGCTGCCTTCCGTAAAGTGCTTGCCGCTGGCGATCCCGAGTTCTCCGAAGGGGCAAACCCGCAGGTCGTTGTTGTCTACGGCGACGCGCGCCGCGACTATCTTGAATGCATGACCATCAAGGCCATGAACAAGATCCAGCGCAAAATGCTGAAGATGCCCCCCGCGAGTCCGCAGCGCCGCGCTTTGCAGAAGATGTATTCGACCCAAGCTCTGGTAACGTCGGTGGACGAGACCGGTCGTCTGGTGTTACCCGCCAAGCTCCGCAACAAAATCGGCATCAGCAATGAGGCCGTGTTTGCCGGCACAGGCGAGAATTTCCAGATCTGGAGCACCGAGACCTACGAGATCGAAAACGGCCTGGTCACAGGCGACGACGACTTCGATCCGGACCTCGATCCGTCTCACTACCTGTTCGGCGACGACGAAGACGAGGAATAATCAGATGTCGCAGGACACACAGACTGGCGCCCCGCATATTCCGGTACTGATCCGGCCTTTGATTGCGGCGGTTGCGCCGGTGTCCGGCGTGTGGCTGGACGGCACCTTTGGGGCAGGGGGATACACCCGCGAACTGCTGGCCGCAGGTGCGGACAAAGTGTACGGCGTTGATCGCGATCCATTGGCTCATGAAATGGCGCAGAAGTGGGTCGGCGAGTATGACGGGCGCATCGACCTGGTGCGTGGCACGTTTTCCCGTTTGGATGAGTACGCGCAGGATCTGGATGGCGTGGTTCTGGACCTAGGGGTCAGTTCCATGCAGCTCGATTTGGCGGAACGCGGTTTCAGCTTTATGCGCGACGGGCCGCTCGACATGCGGATGTCTCAGGACGGACCCAGCGCGGCGGATTTGGTGAACGAGGCCAGTGAAGCCGAACTTGCCGACGTTATATATCTGTTCGGAGAAGAGCGTGCCTCGCGCCGGATCGCCAAGGCGATTGTCAAAGCCCGCGCGCTTGAGCCGATCACCACGACCCTGCGCCTGACCGAAATCGTCGAAAGCTGCCTGCCGCGACCGAAACCCGGACAGGCCCACCCCGCCACGCGTACTTTCCAAGGTCTGCGGATCGCGGTGAACGACGAATACGAAGAGCTGCTGGGTGGATTGATGGCCGCTGAACGGGCGCTGAAACCTGGTGGAAAGCTGGCGGTTGTGACCTTCCACTCGATCGAGGACCGGATCGTCAAACGTTTCCTGACCCAAGCGTCTGGTGGGGGCGGTCGGGCCAACCGCTATGCCCCCGAGACGGTACAGCCAAAAGAACGTTTCAAATTGACGCCTCGCAAGGCGATCGCCCCCGATTCAGAAGAGTTGGAGCGGAACCCGCGTGCGCGGTCTGCAAAGCTGCGTGTTGCAGTGCGGACCGATGTGCCTGCGGGGGCGGTGGACGAAGACGCCTTGGGGCTGCCCCGACTGAAGAGGAACGGATAAGTATGCGCACTCTATTCGGGATAATGACGGCTGTCGTCGTAATTGGGCTGGCCTACTGGGCCTATGGCGAAAATTACCGCACCCAAGACGCGCTGTCCGAGGCCCGACAAGTGAGCAAAGAGATTGAGGCTGCGCGGTCGCGTCTGGCAGTCCTGCGGGCCGAGTGGGCCTATCTGAACCGTCCCGACCGTCTTCGGGATCTGGCAGACCTTAATTTCGACAGTCTTGGTCTTTTGAATATGACCTCTGCCCACTTCGGCGAGATTGACGAAGTGGCCTATCCGGTGCCCGTGAACCCTCTCTTCGAAGACGAGCCGCTAGAGTTATCCAGCGACCTTATGGAGATGATGCAATGATCCGCACGCCTCTTCGCCCTCTGGCACGCATTCTCGAAGCCCGCGACAAAGGGGAAAACCCCGACGCGATCGAACGCGAGAATTTGCGGCTGCGGCACGAACAGATGCGGGACAAAATGCGGGGCCGTGCAGAAAGCCGTTTGCTGGTCATGGGCATTCTGTTCTTTTGCGGTTTCTTGATGGTTGGCACGCGGATGGCGCTCTTGGCATCGACCGAGCCCGAAGAACCCCAAGCGACCGTCCGTGCCGCCCAAATCATCTCTCAGCGCTCTGATATCGTTGACCGTCAAGGACGCATTCTGGCGACCAATATGCAGACCAATCATCTGTACGCGCACCCGCAAGAGATGGTTGATCCGGTTCACACCGCGAACGAGTTGGTCAAAATTTTCCCCGATCTCGACAAAGACCGCCTGATGAAAGACTTCACGGGGAAGCGCAAATTCCTGTGGATTCGCCGACAGTTGAGTCCTGAACAGGTCCAAGCGGTTCATGATATCGGCGAGCCGGGTCTGAACTTTGGCCCGCGCGAAACCCGCCTTTACCCCAATGGCGCGATTGCGAGCCATATTTTGGGGGGTGCCTCTTATGGTCGCGAGGGCGTGGCCTCGGCCGAAGTTGTGGGTGTCGCTGGTGTCGAAAAAGTGTTCGACGAGTTCCTGCGTGATCCTGCGCGGGGCAGCGAGCCTTTGCAGCTGTCGCTTGATCTGACCGTCCAAGCCGCCACTGAAAAGGTGATGGAAGGCGGGATGATGATCATGGATGCCAAGGGGGCCGCGGCTATTGTGATGGATATCCATACCGGCGAGTTGGTTAGCCTTGTCAGTCTGCCTGATTTTGACCCCAACAACCGCCCGGTACCGCTGACCAAAGGGGCGGCAGGGGACAGCCCGCTGTTCAACCGCGCTGTACAGGGCGTTTACGAGCTGGGATCCACGTTCAAGCTGTTTGCGGCGGCTCAGGCATTGGAACTGGGTCTGGTGTCACCAGACACCAAGCTGGACACCAAAGGCCCGCTACGTTGGGGCCGATTCCGCATCAGGGACTTCCACAACTACGGTCCGCAACTCAGTGTGACCGAGACTATTGTGAAGTCCTCGAATATCGGGACAGCGCGTCTGGCAATCATGATCGGGCAAGAGCGCCAGAAGGACTTCTTGAGCCAGCTTGGACTGCTCGAAGTGCCGCCAGTTGAAATTCTGGAAAGCCGAGGGGCGAAACCACTGACCCCGAAGAAGTGGTCGGAACTGTCTTCGCTCACCATCAGCTATGGTCACGGCTTGTCAGTCTCGCCTGTGCATTTGGCGGCGGCCTATGCCAGCGTACTGAACGGCGGCACCCGTGTCCGCCCAACACTTCTGAAGCAATCCGGCCCGCAGAAGGGCGAACGCGTGGTGTCCGAGCGGACCTCCGCTCAGGTGCGCTCCATGCTGCGCAAAGTGGTGACCGATGGCACCGCGAGCTTTGGCGAAGTGCCCGGTTATGCGGTTGCGGGCAAAACTGGCACCGCAGACAAGCCCAAGCCCACAGGGGGCTACTATAACGACAAAGTCATCGCGACCTTTGCCAGTGTCTTCCCGGCTCACGATCCCAAATATGTGGTCATTGTCACCTTGGACGAACCCGAAGACCGCATGGGCAAAGAACCGCGCCGTACCGCTGGTTGGACGGCTGTTCCCGTCGCAGCAGAGCTGATTGGCCGCATCGCGCCTCTCTTGGGGTTGCGACCCGACGTTGAACCCTCTGCCATAGGTGAGGTAACACTCGCCTCACATTGATTGGTCGAAAGGCATTTCAGGGTTATGGATGTTGTTAAATCACTGGCACAGTTGGGATTGACCGCCCGAGGAGGCCAAGAAGCCCGTGTCACAGGGCTCACGGTGGACAGCCGCGCCGTCGCGGAAGGTCATCTTTTTGCAGCATTACCGGGGGCCAAGGTTCATGGCGCGCAGTTTGTGCCGGCCGCTTTGGACGCAGGAGCCTCGGCGATCCTGACGGATGCGGCTGGCGCGGACCTCTGCGAAGCTGCCGTCCGCGAGGCTGGCGCCGCGCTGATCATCGCCGCAGAGCCGCGGGCTGCCCTGTCTTATGCCGCCGCGCTGTGGTTCGGCAAACAGCCCGAAACGATTGTTGCTGTGACAGGGACCAATGGCAAAACCTCGGTCTCTTCTTTCACACGTCAGATTTGGCAGGCCTTGGGCGTGCCGGCGGTGAACCTTGGGACGACCGGCGTCGAAGGCGATTGGGAATACCCCCTGAACCACACCACGCCAGAGCCGATCACCCTACATCGAGCCTTGGCCGCCGCCGCACACGAAGGCATCACCCACACTGCCATGGAGGCTAGCAGCCATGGTCTGGACCAGCGTCGCCTTGATGCAGTGCACCTAAAGGCCGCCGGTTTCACGAATTTCACCCAAGACCATCTGGATTATCACCACACCTTTGAAGAGTATTTCGCCGCCAAAGCGGGGTTGTTTGACCGCATTTTGCCGGACGAAGGAACCGCTGTGCTGAACATCGATGACCCCAAGGTCGCAGAGCTGGCAGAGCGTATGCTGGATGATGGCCGCTGTGTGATCACGGTTGGGCGGCACGAGGATGCGGACCTCCAAATCACGGCACAGCGTTTTGACGGCACGGGCCAAGAGCTGCGGCTGAGCTATGACCATCAGGTTGCTCTGGTCCGCTTGAACCTGATCGGCGGCTTTCAGGCCGAAAACGTGCTGATTGCGGCGGGGCTGGTCATGGCCACTGGGGTCGGGTTTCAGGATGTCAGCAACGCGCTGCCGCGCCTGACCACTGTGCGCGGCCGGATGCAGTTGGCGGCCACTCGAGACAATACGGCATCAGTCTTTGTGGATTACGCACACACCCCCGATGCGGTGGCCAAGGCTTTGGCAGCCATGCGCCCTCATGTCATGGGGCGGGTTGTGGCGATCATCGGGGCTGGTGGCGACCGTGATAAAACCAAGCGCCCCTTGATGGGCGAAGCGGCGGCCAAGAATGCGGATGTTGTCTTTGTCACCGATGATAACCCCCGCAGCGAAGACCCCGCCACCATCCGCGCCGAAGTCATGGCCGGTTGCCCGAATGCGATCGAAGTCGGTGACCGCGCCGAAGCGATTTTGCGGGCGGTCGATATGCTCCAACCCGGCGATGCCCTGCTGATCGCAGGCAAGGGCCACGAGCGGGGGCAGATTGTGGGCGATGTGACCTATCCCTTTGACGACGTTGAACAAGCCAGTCTCGCCGTGTCAGTGCTGGATGGGAAAATGGTATGAGTATGACAGCGCCTCTCTGGACCTCTGACGACGCTGCTGCGGCTACTGGCGGGCGGGCTACAATGCCGTTCACCGTGGAGGGCGTATCGATCGACACCCGCACCCTGAAACGCGGCGACTTGTTCGTGGCGCTCAAGGCAGCGCGCGACGGTCACGATTTCGTCGGCCAAGCTTTGGCCAACGGGGCGGGCGCGGCGCTTGTGACCCATGTGCCAGAGGGCGTGGCCGAGGATGCGCCGCTTTTGATCGTAGACGATGTGCTGACCGCCTTGGAAGACTTGGGCAAAGCGGCTCGTGCTCGTACCAAGGCGCGTGTGGTGGGCGTGACCGGATCGGTGGGCAAAACCTCGACCAAGGAAATGCTGCGCACGGTTCTGGCGGGGCAGGGCAAGGTGCACGCGGCCGAGGCCAGCTATAACAACCACTGGGGCGTGCCTCTGACGCTGGCGCGGATGCCTGCGGACAGCGACTTTGCCGTGATCGAGATCGGCATGAGCAACCCCGGTGAAATTGCGCCACTGGCCAAGATGGCGCGCCCTCATGCGGTGGTTGTGACCATCGTGGCCCCATCGCACTTGGCTGCGTTCGAAAGCCTTGAGGGAATCGCCCACGAGAAAGCCTCGATCATCGAGGGGCTGGAACCGGGCGGTACGGCGATCCTGAACGGCGATCTGCCGACCTCTGATATTCTGGTGACCAAGGCCAAGGAAGCTGGCGCGGTTCTGCGGACATTTGGCGAAAGCAGGGGCTGCTTCGCGCGCCTTCTGGATGTGCAATATGCGGACGAGACGACCGTGGCGACGGCCCGCACATGGCGCACGCCGGTGCTGTACAAGGTGCACGCGCCGGGGCGGCATTTCGCTATGAACGCGCTGTCGGTGCTGACGCTGGTGCAGAACTGGAAGCTGGACCGCGCGGTGGCGCTGTCCGATCTGGCGCGCTGGCAGCCTGTCCAAGGGCGAGGCGCGCGCGAGCCGATCCATCTGGACCCGGTAGATACGCGACAAGTCTTTGACTTGATTGATGAAAGTTACAACGCGAACCCCGCGTCTTTGGGTGCCGCGCTCGAAGTTCTGGCAACAGCCTCCACCCAAAACGACGTGGGCCGCTTTAGCAAGGGACGCAAAATCGCGATCCTTGGGGATATGGGCGAACTGGGGGTCACAGCCGAAGCTCTGCACGAGGGCATCGCCGATCTGCCCACCATAGAGGATGTGGACAAGGTGCATTGCGTCGGGCCCCTGATGCGCCACCTGTGGGAGGCGCTGCCGCCCACGCAGCAGGGGTTGCACACCAATACCGCCGACAAGATGGCCGACAAAGTTAGAAGCCTCGTGGATGCAGGCGACGTGGTGATGGTCAAAGGCTCGAATAGCATGCGTCTCAGGCTCGTAGTTGACGCGCTGAAAAAACTGGGCCATCCCGCCGCCCAACCAGATCAAGAGGACTCCTGATGCTGTATTGGCTTACCTTGCTGTCGGATGGCGGCGATTTTTTTAACTTGTTCCGTTATATCACTTTCCGCGCCGGTATGGCTTTTGCGACCGCGCTGATTTTTGGTTTTGTGTTTGGCCAACCTCTGATCAACGTCCTGCGCAAGCGTCAGGGCAAAGGTCAGCCGATCCGCGATGACGGCCCCGAGGGGCACTTTTCCAAGGCCGGTACGCCGACCATGGGCGGTCTGCTGATTGTGGGCGCGCTGCTGTTTTCGACCCTGCTTTGGGCGCGTTTGGACAATGCGTTCGTGTGGATCGTGCTGTTCGTCACCATGGGCTTTGGTCTGATTGGCTTTGCCGATGATTACGCCAAGGTCAGTAAACAGAATACAAACGGGGTGCCCGGCAAGGTCCGCTTGGGCCTTGGGTTTCTGATCGCGCTGATCGCGTCGGTCTGGGCCAGCTACTATCACCCCGCGGAATTGACCAACCAGCTGGCGCTGCCGGTGTTTAAGAATACCCTTATAAACTTGGGCTATTTCTTTATCCCGTTCGCGATGATCGTGATCGTGGGGTCGGCCAATGCGGTGAACCTGACGGACGGTCTGGACGGTCTGGCGATCATGCCGGTGATGATCGCAGCGGGCACGTTGGGCGTGATTGCCTATGCGGTGGGCCGTGTCGACTTTACCGAATACCTAGAGGTGCACTACGTGCCCGGCACCGGTGAAATCCTCATATTTGTCATGGGGTTGATCGGCGGCGGCCTTGGGTTCCTGTGGTATAACGCTCCGCCTGCGGCTGTGTTCATGGGCGATACAGGCTCGCTGGCTTTGGGCGGTGCGCTGGGTGCCATCGCGGTGTCCACCAAGCACGAGATTGTTCTGGCGATCGTGGGTGGCCTGTTCGTGGTCGAGGCGTTGTCGGTGATCATTCAGGTCTTGTATTTCAAGCGCACGGGCAAGCGGGTGTTCCTGATGGCCCCCATTCACCACCACTATGAAAAGAAGGGCTGGGCCGAACCGCAGATCGTGATCCGGTTCTGGATCATCGCCCTGATCCTGGCCATGATCGGTCTGGCGACGCTCAAGGTTCGCTAAAAATAACGTCTGGCCTGCGTATGGTTTACGTATGGCGCACGTACTGACATCGCGCCCCCTCTGGACCGGAGGGGGCGTTTTCGTTAGCGGTGGAGCGAACGGATAAACGAGGTGTTCACGATGATCCCTGTGCGCGGTGTAGACGGTCAGACAATTGCGGTTCTAGGCTTGGGACGGTCGGGGATGACCGCCGCCAAGGCCCTCCGCGAAGGCGGGGCCACGGTGCTGGTTTGGGACGACAACGACGCCGCCCGCGAAGGGGCCGAGACCGAGGGGTTCGAGGTCCGGCAGTTCACCAAGCAGGGCGGCTTTGATGGGGTCGATCTGCTGATCGTCAGCCCAGGGATTCCGCATCTGTACCCGACCCCGAACAAAGTGATCGCGGCGGCCATGGCAGCCATGGTCCCGGTGGACAATGACATCGGGCTGTTCTTCCGATCACTTGCCTTGGACGGGTGGGAGGACCTGGACACGCCGCCCCGCGTGGTGGCGGTGACAGGCTCGAACGGGAAATCGACCACCAGCGCGCTGATCCATCACATCCTGACCAACGCGGGCAAACCCGCGCAGCTGGCGGGCAATATCGGGCGCGGGGTTCTGGATATCGATCCGCCGGAGGATGGCGAAGTCATTGTGCTGGAGCTGTCCAGCTACCAGACCGACCTGGCGCGGGCTTTGACGCCGGATATCGCGGTGTTCACCAACCTGTCGCCCGATCATCTGGACCGCCACGGCGGTCTGGGGGGCTATTTCGCGGCCAAGCGTCGGCTGTTCGCCGAGGGAGGACCGGACCGCGCTGTGGTGGGGGTGGATGAACCCGAAGGGCTGTATCTGGCGAACCAGCTGTCCACTGGACCGACCGATGATCGGGTGATCCGAATTTCCTCGGGGCAGAAGCTGTCGGGGCCGGGGTGGTTTGTGTTCGCTCGCAAAGGGTTCCTGACCGAATGGCGCAAGAACCGTCAGGTCGCCAGCATCGATTTGCGCGAGGTCGCTGGACTGCCGGGCGCGCACAATCACCAGAACGCCTGCGCGGCCTATTCGGTGTGCCGCTCGTTGGGGCTGGCGCCGCGTGTGATTGAAGAGGGGTTCAAGACCTATGGCGGCTTGCCCCATCGCTCGCAGGTGCTGGGGGAAAAGGACGGGGTCAAATTCGTCAACGACTCCAAGGCGACCAATGTGGACGCGGCGGCCAAGGCTTTGGGCGCGTTCCCCAAGGTGCGCTGGATCTGCGGCGGGCTAGAGAAAGAGGGCGGCTTGGGCGGTCTGACGGACCAGTTCGGCCATGTCGTCAAAGCCTATGTCATCGGGCGCGAGGCGGCAGAGTTCGCCCTGAAGCTGGACGGCGTGGACAAGGAAATCTGCACCACGATGGACGTAGCTGTGGCCAAAGCCGCCGCCGAGGCCGAAGCGGGCGAGGTCGTGCTGCTGGCCCCTGCGTGCGCGAGTTTCGATCAGTACAACAGCTTTGAAAAACGCGGCGAGGATTTCGCCGCGCAGGTCCTGAAGGTGTTGGGTCAGGACTGACGGCGATAGGCGGCCAGAAGCCCGTTTTTCACCGCTTCAAAGTGGACGACGCCGACTTGGGCCGGCACTTCGGTTAGGCCCAAGAGGCGCGCAACGGCAAAACGGTGCATACCGCCGCCAGACCGGATGGCACGGCCATTGCGGTCGATGTGGACAAAGATGCCCCCATGCTCGCGCCGGAAGTAGTCGGGCAACGCATTCTTGGGCAGCAGTTTGCCGGTGCGGCTGGCCTCGTCATACAGGCGGTCCATGCGTTCATAGCGGGCGCGCAGCTCGTCGACGCTGTGGCATTCGTCCACCATGCCCTTTTCCGCGATGTCGCGCGACAGCTTGGCAAAGAGAGCGGTCTGCTCCCACGGGACGCCTTCGAGAAAGTGCTGCTGGATTGCCTCTTCTTTGATGTTGCCGGTCAGAGGGGCGACGCTGAGGTCCCAATCGCCGGTTGCTATATGGCCGCTGTGCGATCTGCGGAATCGCGGCGCGCCTTGATTGGGGTTGGGAATGTAACGGTGCGTGACCGCGCGCGGGTCGATATAGATCAACTCGTCGCTTAGGGGCGCTGCCTTGCCAAAAGCGAGGCGGTTGCGCACGTCACGCAGGGCTTTGCGCGGAACCTGCGCACGGATTGCACGGACCAGATTCTGCGGCTGGAGCGGAGGATGGAGGGCAAGGGGCATCGCTTGAGACCTGAACTGAACTGGACAGTTCACTAAAATAGGTCCCTTTGCACCCGCAGAAAAGTGCAGATACGCACATAGGCGTCATGATCCTGATACATAACTGTCACATATATGTTACCTGCGGAATATGTGGGCGGATTTGGTTGTCACGTGAAACCGAGACGCGCCTGTGTCATCTAGGGGTACGGGGGGCAAAGGGCCTTAGACGCGTGGTTTTGCCTTGCTTATTTGCAGGTGGGCGAGGGTCATAGATGCGAAGGGGATTGAAGAATTGTACTGCGCCACGTCCTGCGGGCAGGTGCGTTGGGGCCCTGACGGGTTAGCCTGATTACGCTTTGATGAATTTTAGAACGCCGGCGACTCGCGATGTCCCTTGGGCGTCCGCAGGGTGGTGTTGGCCGTCTGAAACCGGAACTTCGGGAAAATCAAAGGGGCTGAGCCCTTCGATACACGCTGCGTTCACCCCGTATTCATTGGGGTTCGAGCGGCGCTGGTGGTGGGTGTAGATGCCACAATGCTTGCAGAAGTAGTGCTGCGCCGTGCCGGTGTTGAAGGTGTAGAGGGTCAGATCCTCGGCGCCTACGGTGATGGTGATCCCAGCCAGTGGGGCGGTCAGAGCGACGGCACCGCGCATGGCGCAAAAGGAGCAGTCGCAGCGGCGGGCGGTGTTGAGGCCGTTCGTCAGCTGGACCGTGAACCGCACGGCGCCGCAATGACAGCGGGCGCGGAGCGGTTCGGACCAGTCAGCCACCGGTGTGGCTCATGTGGCGGGTCATCTGGCCCGCGACCGTTTGGCGGGAGTAGTCGAAGTCGTGACCCTTGGGCTTCAGTTTAATCGCCTCGCGGATCGCGTTCTCAAGGAGCACGTCGTTGTCGGACATCCGCAGGGGCGCGCGCAGGTCGGCACGATCCTCTTGGCCCAGACACATGAACAGCTCTCCGGTGCAGGTCAGGCGCACGCGGTTGCAGCTTTCGCAGAAGTTATGGGTCAGGGGTGTAATGAAGCCAATCTTCTGGCCGGTTTCCTCGATCCGGACATAGCGGGCAGGGCCGCCCGTGCGTTCGGTCAGATCGGTTAGGGTATAGCGTTCGGCCAGTTGCCGGCGCAGATCTTTGAGCGACCAGTATTGGTCGAGGCGATCCTCGTTGCCGAGATCGCCCATGGGCATCACCTCGATCCACGTGAGGTCCATGTCGCGGCTGGCGCACCACTCCACAATGTCAAAGAGTTCAGGCTCGTTGAAACCCTTGAGCGCGACCGCATTCAGTTTCACGCGGAGACCGGCAGCCTGTGCCGCATCGATGCCGCGCAGCACTTGGGGCAGGCGGCCCCAGCGGGTCACATCCGCGAATTTCTGTTCGTCCAGCGTATCAAGCGAGACATTCACGCGGCGCACGCCAGCGGCATACAGGTCGCCTGCGAAGCGTTCGAGCTGGGATCCGTTGGTCGTCAGGGTCAGTTCCTTGAGTGCGCCTGAGTCGAGGTGGCGCGACATGCTCTGGAAGAATTTCATGATGTCGCGGCGCACCAGCGGTTCTCCGCCGGTGATGCGCAGCTTTTCGACGCCCATTGTGACGAATGTAGAGCACAGTCTGTCCAGTTCCTCGAGTGTGAGGAGTTCTTTCTTGGGCAGAAAGGTCATATTCTCGGCCATGCAGTACACGCAGCGGAAATCGCAACGGTCCGTGACGGATACCCGCAGGTAAGAGATGGCGCGCTGGAATGGGTCTATCAGTGGTGCTGTCATAAGCGTAGAACGTAGGCAGGCCGTGCGGGTTCGGCAAGGTGATTAGTTTCTTTGATAACAGAATATAAATTCGAGAGATGGAGAGCAGGATGAACAGGATTTTCTGCGGGATGGTGACGCTGGTGTTATTGGCCGGCTGTTCCGCCGAGCAAATGACGGCAATGAAGGACCGAGCGGGGCAGTTCAACCCATTGCGCCGCCAGCAACAACTGGACGCCCAAACCCAGAGTGATGCCCCGATGCAAACTGTAGCAGGGGGCATGTTGGCGCCTGCGCCCGAGGTTGAAACCAGTGTGATTTCACCGCCCGCCAATGCGCGCACCGCAGCGCAGTACGACACGGCCACGGATGCGCAAAAGACCGCGGCCCTGTCAGGCGGTGGGCAGACCGCAAGCAAGGGGCAGTTTCTGGGTACGCAGACCGTGTCGTTGGGGGATCCCAAGGAGGCGGGCATCTGGGTCAAAACCAGCCTTGTGGACAGTGCACGCCCCGGCACCGTTAAGCTGAAAGACGGTGCGAATGTTCTGGTGGATCTGAAGCCTTTGGATGGGCCTGGGGCGGCGCAGATTTCGCTGTCGGCGCTGCGGCTGCTTGGCTTGGGCCTGACCTCTTTGCCAGAGGTCGAGATCTATACCCGCTGACGGTTTTTTGAGTATTTTTGGCAAAAAGAAGGCCCCGGCGATGCGCTCGCGGGGGCCTTGGTGTTTTATTCGACGGTGACCGATTTGGCGAGGTTGCGGGGTTGGTCCACGTCGGTGCCCTTGGCGATGGCGGTGTGATAGGCCAAGAGTTGCGCGGGTAGGGCATAGAGGATCGGGGTCAGAAAATCTGACACGTCGGGCATGGCGACAGAGCGCCAGATGCCGTCCTTGGCCTCTTCGATGCCTTTGTTGTCTGAAATCAGCAGAACGCGGCCGTTGCGGGCCATGACTTCTTGCATGTTCGAGACGGTCTTTTCGAAAAGGCTGTCGCGGGGGGCAAGGACCACCACCGGTACGGTTTGGTCGATCAGGGCGATGGGGCCGTGTTTCAATTCGCCCGAAGCATAGGCTTCGGCGTGAATGTAGCTGATTTCTTTGAGCTTGAGTGCGCCTTCCATGGCGAGCGGGTACATCAGGCCGCGGCCTAGGAAGAGGATGTCCGACGCTTCGGCCAATTCGTTGGCCACATCGTCAAAGCTGCTGTCCTGTCCGAGCGCGTGGTTCAGGATGCCGGGCAGAGCGCGCAGGTCGTTCAGGTGCTGCGTCAACTCCGCGTCGCTGATATGGCCACGCTGGTGGCCTGCGCGCAGGGCGAGCAGGAGCAGAACGGTCAGCTGGCACGTGAACGCCTTGGTCGAAGCGACGCCGATTTCGGTGCCCGCGAGGATGGGCAGGGCCACATCGGCTTCCCGCGCGATCGAGCTTTCGGGGACGTTGACCACCGACAGAATGGTGTCCGCTTTGCCCTTGCAATAGCGCAGGGCGGCAAGGGTGTCGGCGGTTTCGCCCGACTGGCTGACGAACAGGGCGGCGCTGCCTGCGGGCATCGGGGGTTCGCGGTAGCGGAACTCGGACGCGATGTCGATTTCGCAGGGTAGTTTGGCCAGACGTTCGAACCAGTATTTGGCGGTGACGCACGCGTAGTAAGCGGTGCCGCAGGCGACCATCGTCATGCGCGACATTGCGGTAAAGTCTATGTCTGGCAGCACGATATCTGCGCCGTCGGTGGTCAGGTAATGGGTCAGGGCGTCGCCGATGACGATGGGCTGCTCGGCGATTTCCTTGGCCATGAAGTGACGGTGGCCGCCCTTGTCCACGCGGGCGCTGTCCATAGAGATGGTACGCATCTCGCGGTGGACCTGCTGGCCGCTGGCATCGCGGATTTCGGCGCCAGCGCGGGTGACGACGGCCCAATCGCCCTCTTCGAGATAGGTGATGCGGTTGGTCATCGGACCCAGCGCGATCGCGTCGGAGCCGACGAACATCTCGCCATCCCCGTGACCGATGGCCAGCGGCGAGCCGAGGCGGGCACAGATCAACAGGTCTTCTTCGCCTTCGAATAGCAGGCAGAGGGCAAATGCCCCTTCTAGGCTCTGGATCGCGGATTGTGCGGCCTCGCGCGGGGATTGCCCTTGCGAGAGGTAGAGGTTCACCAAGTGGGCGATGGTCTCGGTGTCGGTGTCGGTTTCGCAGAGGATGCCGTGTTCGGACAGCTCGACGCGCAACTCGCGAAAGTTCTCGATGATGCCGTTGTGGACCACGGCCACGCGGCCCGAGCGGTGGGGGTGGGCGTTGACCACAGTGGGCGAGCCGTGGGTGGCCCAACGGGTGTGGCCAATGCCCGATTTCCCGGTCAGGGGTTCGTGGACCAGAAGGTCCGATAGGTTGACCAGCTTGCCGACCGCGCGGCGGCGGCGCAATTCGCCATCGTTGACGGTCGCGATGCCCGCGCTGTCATAGCCGCGATATTCGAGACGGCGCAGCGCCTCGACCAGAATGGGGGCAACTTCGTGATTGCCAAGAACTCCGACGATTCCGCACATCAGTTGGTCTCCTTCTTGGCGGCTGCCTTTTTGGCGCGCAGCATATCCATGAGCTTGAACGCCATTTTGGGTTTGTTCACCTGTTTGGCGCGGCCAAGGGCCAGGGCACCGTCCTCCACATCCGTGGTGACGACAGAGCCGGAGCCGGTCATCGCGCCATGGCCCACGCGGACGGGGGCCACAAGCATGGTGCTGGACCCGATAAAGGCGTTTTCGCCGATCTCGGTGTGATGCTTGAAGAAGCCGTCATAGTTGCAGGTGATGGTGCCTGCGCCGATGTTGGTGCCTTTGCCGATGGTGGCGTCGCCGATGTAGGTCAGGTGATTGGCCTTGGCGCCTTCGCCGATCAAGGCGTTTTTCACCTCAACGAAGTTGCCGATATGGGCGTGTTCGCTGATTTCCGCGCCGGGGCGCAGGCGGGCGTAGGGGCCGATGATGGCGCCGCGGCTGACATGGCAGCCCTCGAGGTGGCTGAACGCGCGGATGGTTGCGCCGGATTCCACGGTCACCTCGGGGCCAAAGACCACGTTGGGTTCGATGATGGTGTCGCGGCCCACGATGGTGTCATGGGCAAAGAACACGGTTTCGGGGGCAGTCATGGTGATGCCGCTCGCCAGCATTTCCGCGCGCATTTTCGACTGGAATTCAGCCTCGGCCTCGGCCAGTTGGGCGCGGGTGTTGACGCCCATGGTCTCGGATTCCGCACAGGTTACGGCGGTCGCGCTGCGGCCCGTGTCCCACGCCAGACCCACGATGTCGGTCAGGTAATATTCGCCCGAGGCGTTGTCGTTGCCGACACGGTCGATCAGGTCAAACAGTACCTCGGCCTTGGCGCAGACCACGCCGCTGTTGCACAGGGTGACGGCGCGCTCGGCCTCGGTCGCGTCCTTGAATTCGACGATCCGCTCCAGCTTGTCGCCGTTCATCACAAGGCGTCCGTAGCGGCCGGGATCAGCAGCCTCGAAGCCCAGGATCACAACGTCATGGGCGCTGCGGGCCTCTACCATCCGTTCGATGGTGTCCGGGCTGATAAAGGGGGTGTCGCCGTATAGAACGATGGCGTCGCCGGTAAAGCCCTCTAGCGCGGGGCGGGCTTGGGCGACCGCATGGGCGGTGCCGAGCTGTTCGGTCTGTTCGGCAATCTGGATCTCGTCATCCCAGCGGCGGGCCGCCTCGGCCACCTGTGCGCCGCCATGGCCCACAACAACCACCTGCCGCTCGGGCGCCAAGGCTGCGCCGGACTTCATGGCATGGACCAATAGAGGAACGCCCGCGACCTGATGAAGGACTTTCGGAAGGTCAGAGTTCATGCGGCTGCCTTGGCCGGCTGCCAGAACAATCAGTGCGGTGGACATGCAGGAGTTCCCCAATACTTAATTTTCCCTGCGTTCTACCCCCGTGGTGGATAGTCGCAAGGGGGCGCGGCATCAAAGTTCATTGCGAACCATGTCAAACAGCGGCAAGGTGCCGCCGACAGGAGACTTTGCCCGATGCGTACAATCGTTTTTGATCTGGATGGCACCTTGGCCGACACAAGCGGCGATCTGATCGCGGCTGCGAATTTCTGCTTTGAGCACATGGGGGTAGGGGCACAGCTGGACCCAGCGCTGGATCAAGCCACGGCATTTCATGGGGGCCGCGCTATGCTGCGGCTGGGGCTAGAGCGGCTGGGCCGCGCCGGTGATGAAGACGAGGTGGATCGCCAGTACCCGCGTCTTTTGCAGGCCTATGGCGAGCGGATTGACGTTTTCACAACGCTCTACGACGGCGCGATGGAGGCCGTGGCGCGCTTCCGCGCCGCCGGCGACCGCGTGACCATTTGCACCAACAAGCCAGAGGGGCTGGCCGAAACCCTGCTCCAGCGGCTGGGCATTCGGGGCGAATTCGACCACCTGATCGGGGCGGATACCCTGCCGGTGCGCAAACCCGATCCCGCGCCCTTGCGCGCAGCGATTGAGAATGTGGGCGGCTCGGTGGGCCGTGCGGTCCTGATCGGGGACACCAATACCGATCGTGCTTGTGCGGCAAATCTGGGGATTCCGGTGGTTCTGGTGACCTTTGGCCCGAATGGCCCGACGGTGGCGGATCTGAACCCAGAGGCACTGATTGGCCACTATTACGAACTTGACGCTGTCGTGGACCGCCTGATCCCGAGGGCCGCATGACCGAGGTCTTCACTGGTTCCTTCACCCAGCAAGAGCCCATCAGCGACGAGGGTATCGCTGCCGCAGTCGAGGTCATGCGCCACGGGCGTTTGCACCGCTACAACACCGCTGCAGAGGAAATTTCCCATACCGCCCTTTTGGAAGAGGAATTCGCGGCTTTCACCGGGGCGAAATACGCGCTGGCCGTGGCATCCGGGGGCTACGCCATCGGGGCGGCCCTGCGTGCAGCGGGCGTCCAGCATGGCGACCGCGTCCTGACCAACGCCTTTACTCTGGCGCCGGTGCCGGGGGCGATTGCCTCGGTCGGGGGCATCCCCGATCTGGTCGAAGTGACCGAGGATCTGGTGATCGACCTCGACCATCTGGAAGCCAAGGCCGCGACCGGACAGTCGAAGTATCTGCTCCTCAGCCACATGCGCGGGCACATCTGCGACATGGACCGGCTGATGGCGATCTGCAACGCCCAAGGGATCAAGGTCATCGAGGATTGCGCCCACACGATGGGTGCGACCTTCAAAGGCATCCAAAGCGGTCGCCACGGCCTGATCGGCTGCTACTCCACCCAGACCTACAAGCATATGAACTCTGGCGAAGGCGGCTTTCTGGTCACCGATGACGCCGAAACCATGGCCCGCGCGATCATCCTGTCGGGCTCCTATATGCTCTACGAACGCCACCGCGCTGCTCCGCCGCCCGAGGTCTTTGAACGGGTCAAATACGTCACTCCCAATATCTCGGGCCGGATGGACAATCTGCGCGCGGCGATCCTGCGCCCGCAGATCGCGACCTTGCAAGAAAGAATCGACGGCTGGAACGCCCGCTACGCCCGCGTGGAAGAGGGCCTGTCGAACTGCCCCGGCCTGCGGACCATCCGTCACCACGCCGATGCGGTGCAAGTTGGGTCCTCGATCCAGTTTCTGCTATCGGACTGGCCAGCTGAAAAAGTCACAGGCCTCCTGTCCCGCTGCACCAACCGAGGTGTGGAACTAAAATGGTTTGGGAAAGCAGAACCCGTCGCCTTCACCAGCCGATACGACAGCTGGCAGTACTTCGATGCCGAAAAGCTGCCCAAAACCGACCGCGTCCTTGCGGGCCTGATCGACATGCGCTTGCCGCTAACCTTCAGCTTGTCAGGATGCGACCTGATCGCTCGGATTATCCGCGAAGAGGTCTCGATCCTGCATCAGGCAAGGTGAGACTCCGGCTTCTTTTTGCCGGAAATACTCCGGGGGTGAATTGGCCATCGGCCAAGAGGGGGCAGCGCCCCCTTTTTCTTTTCCCGCAGCGCGCTGCGCGCGGATGGGGGGGGTGCCCCCACAACCCCGT